>CAZDFV010000340.1:0-3576 GCA_964504495.1 uncultured Rhodothermales bacterium | reverse complement strand
CCGGTGGGGCGAGAACCTTGCCGTTGCCCCTTGACTTCTAACACAGTTGCTGCCGGCCCGCTGCCAGGGCTTACCGGACCACCGTCAGGGCCCGCTGGCGGACCTCGCCGCCGGCCGAGAGGCGGTACACGTAGAGCCCGGGCGCCAGCGCCGAGGCGTCGAGGGCGACCGCGTGCGCCCCCGCCTCCAGGTCGCCGGCGACGGGGCGGGCCACGAGCCGGCCGAGCGCGTCGAACACCTCGAGCGCGACCGGGCCCCGCTCGTCGAGCGAGAACGGGAGCGTCGTCCCGTCGCGGACGGGGTTCGGGTAGTTCGGGTCGAGGGCGAACTCCGGGGCGGCCGGCTCCACGACCGACGACGGGAGGGTCGTCGTCACGACGAAGAGGGCGTCGCGGGAGTACGCCCCGCCCTCGCCGTAGGCCTGCTCGAACTCGACCTGCGCGAACGTGTGGGCCACGCCCTCCGAGGCGTCGTACGTCACGAACGTGAGGGGGTCGCCGGCGAGGAGCCCGTCGCGCTCCGGCGTGAACGGGTCGTCCTCCCAGACGGTCACCGCCAGCCCGTCGCCGTCCCAGACGCCGGCCCCCGCGCACGACCCGTCCGGGGCCATCACGGCGATCTCGTCGCCCACCTGGAGCGGCCCCGAGGTCGTCGCGACCGTGGCCGTCGTCGGCACGACGACGACGGCGCTGGCGCCCGTCCGGTGCGGGCACCCGGTAAAGTGCTGGGTCACGGCGGGGGCCCCCCGCTCGGCTGTCGGGGCGGCCGCCTGGGCGGGGGGTGAGGGCACGAGGCCGAAGGCGAGGGCGGCGAGGAGGACGTTCATTTAAGGAGTAGTACGCGGTCGTTTATGCGTCGATGTAGACGACCATTGTGCTGGTGGGACATGCCCCGTCGCCGCTCCGGCTGCGGGGCCCCCGGTATCGCCGGTCCCGCCCGCCCGCAAAGCGGCCCCACCGCCCGCCCCCGAGTCCGCGCCCCGCGCGTTCCCCAGTCCCCCCGTGGACGGCCCCCGGGGGGAGACGGCACGGTCTGTGTTAGACCGGCGCTCGGCGCGGGCCGGCGAGTCTTGAAGTCCTGTTCGCAGTCCGGGCCCCGTCCAGCCGTACCATCCCCCCTCCCAGGCCCCCCCCTACCCCGCTATGAACATCGCAGTCGTCGGCACCGGATACGTCGGGCTCGTCTCGGGCACCTGTTTCGCCGAGATGGGCAACGACGTCGTCTGCGTCGACATCGACGAGCGGAAGGTCGAGAGCCTCCGCGACGGCCGGCTCACGATCTACGAGCCCGGCCTGGAGGTCTACTTCGACCGCGGCCGCCGTGAGAACCGGCTCCACTTCACGACGGACCTGGCCGAGGCCGTCGAGGGGGCCGAGGTCGTGTTCCTCGCCCTCCCCACGCCGCCGGCCGAGGACGGCTCGGCCGACCTCCAGTACGTCCTCGGCGTGGCCGACGACCTCGGCGCCCTGCTGGCGGCCCACCCGGACTGGGGGTACAAGGTGCTCGTCGACAAGAGCACGGTCCCGGTCGGGACGGCCGCGCGCGTGGTCGAGGCGGTCGAGGCCCACGGGCTCCGGGCGGGCCGGGACTTCGACGTGGTCTCGAACCCCGAGTTCTTGCGCGAGGGCGTCGCCGTCGACGACTTCATGAAGCCCGAGCGCGTCGTGGTCGGCGCGTCGACGGACCGGGCGGCCGAGCTCATGACCCGGCTCTACGAGCCGTTCGTCCGGCAGGGCAACCCCATCATCGTGATGGACGAGGCCAGCGCGGAGATGACGAAGTACGCGGCCAACTCGCTCCTCGCCACCAAGATCACGTTCATGAACGAGGTCGCCAACCTGTGCGACCGGGTCGGCGCCGACGTCGACCAGGTCCGGCGCGGGATCGGGACGGACTCCCGGATCGGGCCCAAGTTCTTGTACGCCGGGATCGGGTTCGGCGGCTCGTGCTTCCCGAAGGACGTCCAGGCCCTCCACCGGACGGCCCGCCAGGAGGGGTACGACTTCGAGATCCTCGACGCCGTCCTCCGCGTCAACGAGCGCCAGCGGGCCGTGCTCGTCCCCGCCATCGTGGACGCCCTCGGCGACGACGGCGGCCGGCTCGACGGCCGGACCGTCGCGCTCTGGGGCCTCGCCTTCAAGCCCCACACGGACGACGTCCGCGAGGCCCCGGCCCACGTCGTCATCCGCGAGCTCGTCGCGCGCGGGGCCGAGGTCGTCGCGTTCGACCCGGAGGCGGTCGAGACGACGCAGGCCACGTTCGAGCGCGCGCCGCTCGAGGGCCCGGGCTCGCTCCGCTACGCCGAGGGGCTCTACGCCGCCGCCGACGGGGCCGACGCGCTCGTGATCGCGACCGAGTGGCCGGAGTTCCGGCGGCCCGACCTCGACCGCGTCCGCCGGTCCATGGCCCGGCCGGTCGTGTTCGACGGGCGGAACGTGTTCGACCCGGAGCGGATGGCCGAGCTCGGCTTCACCTACACCTCGATCGGCCGCCCGTCCTTCGACCCCGTCGACGCCGACGCCGGCGCCGCCGTCGCCGCCTCCTAGCCCCGCCCCCATGCCGCGCACGCTCATCACGGGGGGGGCCGGGTTCCTCGGCTCCCACCTCTGCGACCGGTTCATCGCGGAGGGCCACGACGTCGTCTGCGTCGACAACCTCGTCACGGGGAACCCCGACAACGTCGCGCACCTCGTCGGCGACGCCCGCTTCGAGTTTGTCCGGGCCGACGTCTCGAACTTCGTCTACGTCGCCGGCCCGGTCGACAACGTCCTCCACTTCGCCAGCCCGGCGAGCCCGATCGACTACCTCAAGCTCCCGATCCAGACCCTCAAGGTCGGCTCGCTGGGGACGCACAACGCGCTCGGGCTCGCGAAGGCGAAGGGGGCCCGGTTCCTCCTGGCCTCGACGAGCGAGGTCTACGGGGACCCCCAGGTCCATCCCCAGCCGGAGTCGTACTGGGGGCACGTCAATCCGGTGGGGGCCCGGGGCGTCTACGACGAGGCCAAGCGGTTCGCCGAGGCCATTACGATGGCGTACCACCGCTACCACGGCCTCGAGACCCGGATCGTCCGGATCTTCAACACGTACGGCCCCCGGATGCGGCTCGACGACGGGCGGGCCCTCCCGGCGTTCATGGGGCAGGCGCTCCGCGGGGACCCCATCACGGTCTTCGGCGACGGCTCCCAGACGCGGAGCTTCCAGTACGTGGACGACCTCGTCGAGGGGATCTGGCGGCTCCTCCGCTCCGACGAGTCGGACCCGGTCAACATCGGGAACCCCGACGAGGTCTCGATCAAGGCGTTCGCCGAGGAGGTCATCGCGCTTACCGGGTCGTCGTCGTCGGTCTCGTACGAGCCGCTCCCCGCCGACGACCCGAAGGTCCGCCGGCCCGACATCTCGCGGGCCCGGGACCTCCTCGACTGGCGGCCCCTCGTAGACCGCGCCGACGGCCTCCAGCGGACGCTCGACTACTTCCGGGAGCGCGTCCCTACGACCCCAGCCGCCTAGGCTCCGTCATGTACGTCGGCCTGTCGGCGAGCGGGAGCCGCTGGCGGGCCCGGCAAGGCGCCCGACGAG
>CAZDFV010000339.1:0-3593 GCA_964504495.1 uncultured Rhodothermales bacterium | reverse complement strand
GTGGGCGGCGAGGGCGCGCCGGCGGGGGGCGGCGGCGTGGACGCCGGCGGGCAGGCCGCCCCAGGCCCGCTCCGCTACGCCAGCCCGTACCACGCCCCGGTGCTGGCGGCCGAGACCGTCGAGCTGTTGGTGACCGATCCGGCCGGCCTCTACGTCGACGGGACGCTCGGTGGGGGAGGGCACTCCGCCGCCCTCCTCGACGCGCTCGGGCCCGACGCGCTGGTCGTCGGCGTCGATCAAGACGCGGAGGCCATCGCGGCGGCCCGCGCCCGGCTGGCGGAGGCCGAAGCCGCCGGCCGGTTCCGCGCGTTGCGGGGCAACTTCGGCGACCTCGACCAGCTCCTGGCAGACGCCGGCCTCGGACCGGACCACGGCCGGCCGGCCGCGGGCGTCCTGCTCGACCTCGGCGTGTCGAGCCACCAGATCGACGAGGCCGCGCGCGGGTTCGCCTTCTCCGCGTCCGGACCGCTCGACATGCGGATGGACGCCGACGCGGGCGAAACGGCCGCTGACCTCATTGCCCGCCTCGGTGCCGACGCGCTCGCGGACGTCATCTACCAGTACGGCGAGGAGCGCCGCTCGCGCCAGATTGCGCGCGCGATCAAGAAGGCCGCGCCGCAGACGACCGACGCGCTCGCCGACGCGGTCCGCCAGTCCGTGCCCACGCGCGACGAGGTGAAGACACTGGCGCGCGTGTTCCAGGCGCTCCGGATCGCCGTGAACGGCGAGATGGACGTGTTGGAGGCCGCGCTCCCGGCCGCGCTCGACGTGCTGGCGCCGGGCGGGCGCCTCGCCGTCATCGCCTACCACAGCCTGGAAGACCGCCGCGCCAAGCACTTCCTCCGCACGGGCCGGTTCTCGGCGACCGTCGAAAAAGACCTGTATGGCAACCCGCTGACGCCGTGGCGGGCCGTCACCCGCCGCCCGGTCGTCGCCTCCGAGGCAGAAACCGAACAGAACCCCCGTGCGCGGAGCGCCCGCCTCCGCGTCGCCGAAAAGCTCCCCCCCGGACGACGCCCCGGTGCGTGAGCGGACCGTGCGGGTCGGCGTCGAGGCGCCCCCGACCGTCCGCCCCCGCCCCGGGGCCTCGCCCTCAGTCTCTCGCCCATGCCCACGACCGCCCGCCGCCCGCCCAAGCGTAGGACATCGCGCTCGTCCGGCCGCTCGGCCCGGCTCCCCGCCTGGGGCGACCTCGGGCCGGTCGAGCCGGGGCCGCTCGCCCAGAAGGCCGGCCGCGCGAAGGCCGGTGCGAAGAAGGCGAGCAAGAAGGCCGCCGCGAAGGTCCGCCGGTCGCGTCCGCTCGACGCCGTGCCGAGCCTCCGGTTCGGGGTGCTCGTCCTGCTGGCGTGCGTCGTGGCGACGCTCTTCGTCGGCCACGTCTACGCCACGCGCGCGACCCTGTCTGACCTCCAGGACGCCCGCCGCGAGCACGAGCGGCTCCGCCTCACCAACCAGCGCCTCCAGGGCGACCTCGACCGGATGACCGGCCCGAGCGCCGTCATGGCCGAGGCCGCCCGCCTCGGGCTTGAAGAGGGCGTCGCGTACGGGCCCACCATCCAGCTAGAGGGCGAGTGACGGGTTTGGGGATGCGTGATACGTGATCCTCCTTAGCTCCTTTCGCGCCCATCATCACCCGCCTCGCCCTCCCGGACCTCCTCACATCCTCTCAGCCGACTGGCGCTCCTTGTTGAGCACCCTCACGCATCACGTATCACGCATCTAACTGTCCCCCTCAACCAACTCCGCCCTCCCATCGCCGCCCGCGACTCCATCCTCGCCCGCCTCTACTGGGTCTTCGTCGCGCTCCTGGTGCTCCCGGGGCTCGTCGTGGCGCAGATGGTGCGGATCCACCTCAGCGACGGGGCCGAGCTCCGCGAGCGGGGCGAGCGGCAGGCCGCGTCGGTCGTCGAACTGGCGGCGCAGCGGGGCGCGATCCTCGACCGGGCCGGGCGGGCGCTCGCCGTCAACACGGCGCGGTACGAGGTCGCGGCGGACCCGACCGTGGCCGGCTTCGAGAGTCGGGCGGAAGAGCTGTACGCCCTGCTGGGCGAAGAGACCGGGCGCGGGGCCGACCACTTCCGCCGGCGCGTCCGCGACCGGGCGAGCCGCCAGTACGTCGTCCTGGTGCGCGACCTGGGCGAGGCGGCAAAAGAAAAGCTCGACGCGGCCGACTTCGACGGGCTCATCGTCCAGGGCTCGTACCAGCGGCGGTACAACTACGGCCCGCTGGCGGCCCACGTCCTCGGCCACGTCACCCGCGACGGCCGCGGCGTGGACGGGATCGAGCTGACGCTCGACGCCGACCTGGAGGGCGAGCCCGGCCGGCAGGCCGTCCAGCGCGACCGGCGCGGCGTGGTCAAGGCCGTCGTCGGCGGCACGCGCGTCGAGCCGCTGCACGGCGAAAACGTCGTTCTAACCATCGACCTCGTCCGCCAGGCCATTCTGGAGGAGGAGCTGGCGCGCGGCGTCGAGGCCGCGGGCGCGCGGTGGGGCACGGCCGTCGCCCTCGACCCGAAGACCGGCGCCGTCCTCGCCCTCGCGAACGTCCCGACGTTCGACCCGAACCGGGCCGGCGCCTCGCCTGCCGCGCATCGCCGCAACCACGCTGTCGCCGACCGGATCGAACCGGGCTCGACGTTCAAGCTGGTCACGGCCGTCGCCGCGGTCGAGAGCGGGACCGTCCGGCCGCACGACACGATCGACACGGGCGAGGGCTGGCGCGTCTTCCACGGGCGGACGATGAAGGACAGCCACGGCTACGGCGAGATCACGTTTGGCGAGGCGATCGCCGTCTCCTCGAACGTGGCGATGGCCGACGTCGCCGAGCGGATGGGCCGCGGCCCGCTCTACCAGGCCGCCCGCGACCTCGGCTTCGGCCAGCCGACGACGCTCGGGCTGCCGGGCGAGGTCGGCGGGACGCTCCGCAAGCCGGAGGACTGGGGCCGCCTCACGCTCCCGTGGATGAGCACCGGCTACTCGGTCGAGGTCACGCCGCTCCAGATTGCCGTCGCCTACGCCGCGCTCGCGAACGGCGGCCTCCTCGTCCGCCCCTACGTCGTCGCCGAGCGCCGGAACGCCGCGACCGGCGAGACGGTGTGGACGGCCCGCCAGGACTCGGTCCGCCGCGCGTTCAGCGCCGAGACGGCCGCCGCGCTCCTCCCGCACTTCGAGGCCGTCGTCGGGCCGGACGGGACGGCCCCGCTCGCCCAGGTCGAGAACCTCCGCGTGGCCGGCAAGACCGGCACGGCGCAGCGGGCGAGCGGCGGCGGCTACACCCGGACCTACCGCTCGTCGTTCGCCGGCCTGTTCCCCGTCGAGGACCCCGAGGTCGTGCTCGCCGTCGTCCTGGACGGGGCGACGAACGGGTTCTACGGCGGCCAGGTCGCCGCGCCCATCTTCGCCCAGACGGCCCGGCGCTGGATCGGGACGTTCCCGCGCGTGGCGGCTCGCGTAGCACCCTCGGGTGAGATCCCCGACCGGGTCTCCGCTCGCGTCCCGCGTGTCGAAGGGCTGCCGCTGGCGCTCGCCGCGCACCGCGTCCAGGCCGAGGGCTTCGCCGCCCGCGCCGAGGGCGACCCGTGGGCGCCCGCCCG
>CAZDFV010000338.1:0-3600 GCA_964504495.1 uncultured Rhodothermales bacterium | reverse complement strand
CGCCCGCCCCGCTCCCCGCCCCCGCACCGGCGGGGGGCGCACCCCCAGCCGGTGGCGCACCGGCGGCCGGACCCGACCTGGGGGGGCGCTCGTAGGACGGGGGCCCAAGGCTCACCCCCGCTCCATGCTCAAGCGCTCGTTCGCCGCCCTCGCCCTCATCGTCGTCCTGGGCCTCGTCGCCACGTCCGTCCTGTTCGCCGCCGACCCCAGCGTGGGCGTGGTCATCCCCGACCCGATCGAGCGGGACCTCGCCGACATCGTCGAGCGCGACACGATCGTGGCCCTCGCGTCGTACACCTCGACGAGCTACTTCCTCTACCGGGGCGAGCCGTACGGGTTCGAGTACGAGCTGCTCCGCGACTTCGCCGAGGAGGCCGACGTCGAGTTCCGGATCGAGGTCGTCCCGCGCGACAGCCTCCTCTACTACCTCAACGCCGGGCGCGGCGACATCGCGGCCGGCCGGCTGATCCCGGTCGAGGAGGACACGGCCGCGTTCGCGTTCTCGGCCGCGCTCTACGAGACGAGCCCCGTCGTCGTGCAGCAAGAGGCCCCGCTCCCCGACGACCTCGCCGGCCGGGCCGAGGCCGAGGCCGTCCCCCAGGACATCGCCGAGCAGGCGGCCGAGGGCGACGTCGCGCTCGAGCCGATGACGATCCGGGCCCGGCTCGTCCGCCGCCCGGCCGACCTCGCCGGCGAGGACGTGTTCGTGGCCGAGGAGCACCCCTACGTCGAGCGGCTCGTCGAGCTCGAGGACGCGATCACCGGCGAGATCGAGGTGGTCGAGGTCGACACGACCGTCGTCTCCCTCATCCGCCAGGTGGCCGTCGGGAACATCGAGCTGACCGTCGCGCCCGAGAACGTGGCCGAGCTCGAGGAGGGGTACTACCAGAACCTCACCGTGCAGCCGGCGATCGGGGCCCCGCACGACGTGGCCTGGGCCGTCCGCAACAACGCCCCCGCGCTCCAGGGGGCCCTGAACCGCTGGATCCTCGAGAACCGCGGGACGAGCGCCTGGAACGGCCTCTACCGGAAGTACTTCGTCGACCGGCGCGGGTACCGCGAGCGGATCGAGACCGGCTACCTCACGGCTGAGACCGGCGTGCTCTCAGACTACGACGCCCTCCTCAAGCGGTACGCCCCGACGATCGGGTGGGACTGGCGGCTCCTGGGGAGCCAGATGTTCCAGGAGAGCCGGTTCCGCCCGCGCGCGAAGAGCTGGGCCGGCGCGATGGGGCTCCTGCAGATCATGCCGGGCACGGCCGGCGACCTCGGCCTGGAGGACCCCTACGACCCCGAGCAGAACGTCGAGGCCGCCGTCCGCTACCTCCAGTGGCTCGAGGAGAACTACTGGGCCGACGAGATCGCCGATCCTGGGGAGCGGCTCAAGTTCATCCTCGCCAGCTACAACGCCGGGGCCGGCCACGTCATGGACGCCCAGCGGCTGGCCGAGGCCGAGGGCGGCGACCCGACGGTCTGGGAGGACGTGGCCTACTGGCTCCTCCAGAAGTCGAAGCCGGCCGTCTACAACCGGCCCGAGGTCCGGCACGGGTACGCCCGGGGCCTCGAGCCCGTCCACTACGTCTCGATCATCCTCGAGCGGTTCGACCACTACCGCCAGTTCGTCGAGGGCGAGGAGGGGGCCGACGCCGTCCCGTCCGTGGAAACCCCGGACGCCTGACCGGCCCGGCCCGGGGCACGCCGTCGTGGACCGCGGGCGGGGCCCCCGGTCCCTACCTTGCCGGCCCTCCGATCTCCTGCTGGATGCCCCGTTCTGATACGACCGACACCCCGCACGGGGCCCCCGACGCCGACCGCGAGGCCCTGAAGGAGGCCGTCGGCCTCGCCCTCCGCGAGAACCGGGAGTGGTTCCGGGAGGTCCTCCAGGAGGCGCTCGTCGAGGCCGCCACCGCCGAGGCCCGCCGGGAGGACGACCTCCGGAGCGCCCTCGCCGCGTCGGGCCGGTCGCTCCCGGTCCCGCACGGCCGGGCCTGAGCGCGCCGCTGGCGCCGCCCGCCGCCAGCGGGCCGGGAACGCCGCCCGGCTCTGGGCGATAGGCGCAGCAGTTGCCGCCCCGCCCGTGCGCCCCGCCCTCGTCCTCCTCGCCTTCGTCCTCACCGCCTGCGGGGACGGCCGCGAGGCGCTCCTCGTCTACTCCCCCCACGGCAAGGAGATGCTCGGGGCGTACGAGGAGGCCTTCGAGGCCGAGAACCCGACCGTCGACGTGCAGTGGATCGACCTGGGGAGCCAGGCGGCCTACGACCGCGTCCGGGGCGAGCGGCAGAACCCCCAGGCGAGCGTGTGGTGGGGCGGGCCGCAGACGCTGTTCATGCAGGCGGCCGAGGAGGGCCTGCTCCAGCCCTTTGAACCGTCGTGGGCGGCGGCGGTCCCGGCCGAGGCGAAGGACGCTGAGGGCCGGTGGTACGGGGCGTACCTCACCCCGACCGGGCTTCTCGTCAACACGGAGGCCGTGGCCGAGGGCGAGGCGCCCGCGTCCTGGGACGACCTCCTCGACGCCCGCTGGCGCGACCGGCTCCTCATCCGCTCCCCGCTCGCGAGCGGGACCATGCGGACGCTCTGGGGCGCCATGATCCTCCGCCAGCCGACCGTCGAGGACGGGTACCGCTGGCTCGCCCGGCTCGACGAGAACACGAAGGGGTACGCCGCCGACCCGACCCAGCTCTACCTCCGCATCGCCCGTGGCGAGGCCGACCTCACGATGTGGAACCTCCCCGACACCTACCTCCAGGCCCAGACCTACCCGTTCGGGTACACGGCCCCGGCCCCGGGCGTCCCCGTCCTCGTCGACGGCATCGCGATCCCGGCCGGCGCGCCCCAACCGGAGCTGGCCCGCGCGTTCGTCGAGTTCGTGACCTCGGAGGGGGCCCTGCTCGACCAGGCCGAGCGGTTCCACCGGATTCCGGCCCGGACCGACATTCCGGCCGGCAGCCTCCCCGACTGGATGGCCGCGGGCACGTTCGCCCCGATGGACCTCGATTGGGACCGGCTCGCCGAGGAGGGGCCGACGTGGATGCAGGTCTGGGACGAGCAGATCAAGGGTCGCGGCGCCGCGTACCTGGCGGAGAATGGAGAGGGATGAGTGGGAACGCGAGGAGGGGGAGGCACGGACGTCGGTGCCCCGACCTCGAACCGTCCCGCTGCCTGCCGCCCCGCTGGCGCCGGCGTCCGCCAGTCGACCCCGAACCGTGAACCCCGAGTCGTGAACGCCCTCCTCGTCGCGCTCGGCGGTGCCGTCGGGGCCCTCGCCCGGTACGGGCTGGGGCTCGCGGCCGTCCGCCTGTGGGGCGCCGGCGTGCCGTGGGGGACGTGGGCGGCCAACGCCGTCGGGAGCCTCCTCATCGGCTTGGCCCTCCCGCTCGTGGCCGGCGACCGGGCCCGGCTCGCGCTCGTCGTCGGCGGGCTCGGGTCGTTCACGACGTTCTCGACCTACTCGGCCGACACGGTCCTGCTGTGGGAGGCCGGCCGGCGGGCCCTCGCGGTCGCGAACGCGGCGGGGAGCGTGGCCGTCGGCGTCGCGTGCGTATTGGCGGGGCTCGCCCTCGGCCGGCACCTCGCGGGGTAGGCGGCGCGCTCCGCCGGCGG
>CAZDFV010000337.1:0-3611 GCA_964504495.1 uncultured Rhodothermales bacterium | reverse complement strand
CGGGGCGGCGGCCGGGGCGGCGGGGGCCGGGGCCTCGTCGGCGAACAAGAGCCGGCCGATCTCCTCGGCGGCGGCGGCGTAGTCGACGGCCCCGCGCGAGGTCGGCTGCACGTCGAAGACCGTCCGCCCGTCGCGGCTGGCGACGGCGAGCGACGACGACGTGCGGATCGGCGTTTGGAGCACGGCCCGGCCGTACGTCTGGCGGAGGTACTCGGCGTAGCGGGCGTGCCGGTTGAGCCGGCCGTCGACCTGGGTGAGGAGGAACCGGGGCTCGTCCATCCGCGGGTTCAGCTTCGAGCGGACGAGCCGGCTCGTCTGCCACGTCTGCTCGGCGCCCACGACCGGCTGGTACTCGGGCGTGACCGGGACGACGACCCGGTCGGCAGCCACGAGCGCGTTCATGGTGTAGACCGAGAGCGCGGCGGCCGTGTCGAGCAGGACGAGGTCGTAGTCGTGCCCGGCAGCTAGGGTCTCGCGGAGCCACAGGACGTCGGTCGGCTTCGTGAGCTTGCGGAGCGCGCGCGTGAGCGCCATCGACGAGCCGACGAGGTCGAACCCGCTCACGGGCTGGACGGGGAACCCGCGGAGGTCGGCGTCGGCGTCGAGGAGGGCGAGCGCGGACGCCTCCGGGGGCGGCTCCTCGGCCCCGAGCATCCGGGTCAGGAACCCCTGCGGGTCGAAGTCGACGACGAGCACGCGGCGGCCGGCGTGGCCCCACGCGGCCGCGAGGTGGATCGACGAGGTCGTCTTCCCGGTCCCCCCCTTGTGGTTGCAGACGGTGACGACGGGCACGGGGCGGCGGGGGGCGGGTGAGCAGCGCCGAAGATAGGCCGGGCCACGTGCGGGCGGCAGGCTGCCCGGGCGGGCGGCCGCATCCCCCGACTCAGCCCCCGAACCTGTCGTCCTGAGCGTCAGCGAGGGATCTCGACGCCGCCGTCCCGAGCCGTAGGCGACGGTGCCCACGGGCTGACGGGTCCGCGCTGAGATCCTTGGCTGCGCCGTCGCTTCGCGGTCGCTCCGCTCAGGACGACAACGAGGGAGTAGGCGGTAGCCCTGGGACGTGCGGAACCAAAAATGCCCTGGCCCGGAGCGCCGCCAGTGGGACGGCCGGAGCGCTAGGTTTCGCCCGCACCGGATCCGCGCACGGGCGCCCCCGTTGCTTGCGCCGTCTCCCCCCGGGACCTCCGCCTCATGACCTCCCGCCGCGTCTTCCTCGTCGCCTTCTGGGTGTTCACCGCGTCGATCGTGTTCTCGATCCTGGGGACGCTCGCGCTGTTCATCCCGCCCGTCGCCGAGTTTTTCCGGCCGTACCTGGGCGGGCTCATCCGGGCGCCGACGTGGATCTACATGGGGCTCCTCCCGGTCCTCTCGCTCGCGCTCTACTGGCGGGAGCTGGGGCCGGGCCGGTCGGTCGCGTTCCTCGCCGCCGGGAGCGTGATCGGCGCCGCGGCCGAGCTCGTCGGGACGCAGACCGGCTTCCCGTTCGGGGCCTACGCCTACAACCACTGGCTCGGGCCGAAGATCGCCGGGCACGTCCCGTACTTCATCCCGCCGTCGTGGTACGCGCTCTCGATCGTGTGCCTCGACCTGGCCCGGCGGTTCGGGCTCGGGCGGTGGGGCCGGGTCGCGGCCACGGCCGTCCTCATGGTCGTGTGGGACGTGGCGCTCGACCCGGCCATGAACGAGGCGTTCCCGTTCTGGACGTACGACATCCCCGAGGGCGCCGGCGTGTTCACGGCCGGGCTCTTTTTCGGGATGCCGCTCGTGAACTGGGCCGGGTGGCTCCTGACCTCGGCCCTCATCGCCGTCGTCTACGAGGTCGCGCTGGGCGGGCTGGACCGGGCGCCCGGCCCGTTCGTGCGGACGTGGGCGCCCCCGCTCTACGCCCTCAACCTCCTGTTTCCGATCGCCGTCTGCTTCCTCTACGGGCTCCCGTGGGCTGGCGTCGTCGGGCTCGTGGCGCTGGCGGCCGTGATGCTCGCGCTCCGCCAGGCCGAGGCCCGGCGGGAGGGCCGGTCCGCCCCGATCCCGGTCTGACGCCCGTCGCCTGATGCCCCCTGCTTGATGGAGGTCCCGTCCCAGCTCCGCCGGATCCCCGCCGCCCGCCGGTTCACGCCGCCGGCGCGGCCCGTCCCGGGCGCCGGGCGCCGGGCCGAGGACCGGTACCTCCGCCGGGCGTTCCGCCACCACAGCCGGACGTTCTCGCTCGCCACGCGCCTCCTCCCCCGCCCCGAGCGGCTCCCCGTCGCCGTCCTCTACCTCTACTGCCGGACGGTCGACACCCTGGCCGACGACCGGGCCCTCGACATCGGCGCCGACCGGGCGCTCCGCGAGGTGGACGGCCTGGAGCGGGCGCTCGAGGCCGCGCTCGCCGGGCGGCCCCCGAGCGGCGGGCCCGAGGCCCTCCTCTGGCGCCGCCTCGCCGACGTCCACGCGGCCTACGGGCTCCGCGCCCACCCGCTCCGCCAGCTCCTCGACGGCGCCCGGTGGGACCTCCGCGGCCGCCCGGTCGGGACGCTCGACGACTTGCTGGCCTACTCCGACCTCGTGGCCGGGAGCGTCGGGGCGGCCATGCTCCCCTTCCTCGTCCGCCAGCGCGAGGACCTCGACCGGCTCGACGGGCCGGCCCGAGCGCTCGGCGTGGCGATGCAGATCACGAACATCCTCCGCGACGTGGGCGAGGACTGGCGCGACCTCGGCCGGACGTACCTCCCGGCCGACGCGCTCGCCGCCTCCGGGCTGGGCCCCGGCCGGCTGGCGGAGGCGGCGCCCGCCGTGTCCCCGGCGTACGGCCGGCTCGTCGAGGACCTGATGGTCGAGGCCGAGGGCCTCTACCGCCGCGCGTTCGACGGGGTCGGGGGGCTCCGGCCGGGCGTCCAGGGCGGCATCCGCGCGGCCGGGCGGATGTACCGCGAGATCCTCAACGAGGTCCGCCGGGCCGGCTACGACAACCTGAGCCGGCGGGCCGTCGTCCCGCTCGGGCGGAAGCTGGGGCTGGCCGTCCACGACGGGTACGCGGGGCGCCGGGCCCAGATCGAGCGCCGGAGCGCCGTGGTCCGCGCGGCGCGGGCGTGAGCCGGCCGGTCTACGAGGGCGAGCCGCTCGGGCGGGGCCTCGCGCGGCGGTTCGCCGAGCGCCAGATCCAGTCGGGCCTCCGCAGCAGCCTCCGCCGCGTCGTCTGGGCGGGCGGTCCGCCGGGGGACCCGGCGCCGGGCCGTCCGCTCGTGCTCTACGCGAACCACCACTACTACCCCGACAGCTTCCTCCTCTGGCACCTCACGACGCGGCTCCTCCGCCGCCCCATGCTCGTGTGGATGGAGGCGTGGGACCGGGCGCCCCTCTTCGGCCCGGTCGGCGCCCTCCCGTTCCCGGCCGACAGCGCGCGCGGCCGGGCCCGGACGGTCCGCGAGACGGCCCGGCGGATGGGCCGCGACGCCCGGACGGCGCTCTACCTCTACCCCGAGGGCGGGATGCGCGTGCCGGAGGACGGCCTCGGCCCGTTCCGCGCCGACCTCCCGCGCCTCGCCCGCGTCCTCCCCGACGCCGTGGCGTGGTGGCCCGTCGGCGTCCGGGTCGTGTGGTGGGGCGAGGCCCGGCCGACGGCGCTCCTG
>CAZDFV010000336.1:0-3622 GCA_964504495.1 uncultured Rhodothermales bacterium | reverse complement strand
TGGGCGAGGCCCGCCGCGCTCGCGTCGGCGTCGGCGCGGACCCGGTCGCGCTCGACGCGGAGCCGGGCCACGGCGAGCGAGTCGCCCTCGGCGCGGGCCTCCGCGATCTCCGCTTCGAGCTCAGCCTCCTGCGCGCGGAGCTCGGCCACGAGCTCGGCCTCGCGCTCGGCGGCGGCCCGCTCCTGCGCCGCCAGCTCGGCCTCGAACGCCGCCCGCTCCTCCTCGAGCGTCTCGCGGCGGACGGCCTGGACGTCGCCCCCGGCCTCGCCCCCGAGCGAGATCGCCAGGCCGCCCTTGAAGAACGGGCTGACGAACACGTCGTCGGGCTGGCTCACGTCCTCGACGTCGGACGTGCTCATGAGGAGGGCCCGGGCCTCGGCGACGGCCCGGAGCCGCGGGCTCACGAGGAGCTCGACGCCGCCGCCGCCGACGGCGAACGGGCGGTCCTCGGCGGTCGCCGTCGCGGGCTCCGCGGGGTCGGCGTAGTCGTCGAGCACGTCGAGGTAGCCCCCGCCGACGGAGAGGAACGGGACGAGCCCGGTCCCGTCCGAGAGCCGGAGCCGGACGTCGCCGCCGACCATCTGGATCTCCTGGAAGTCCGTCGGGTCGTCGTCCTCGATCCCGCGGGCGTAGAACGCGCGGAGCCCGACGAGCGGGCCGAAGTCGACGCCGACCTCGCCGCCGAGGAACGACTGGTCGCGGTAGGCGAGGGCCTCGTCAAAGTCGACGCGGCCGTAGAACGGCTCGACGACGAGGCTGAGGCCGGCGAGCCCGCCCGAGAACTGGCGCTGGAACTCGCGGTCGAGGGCCGAGAGGCTCCCCGGGCGGCGCCCGCCGAGGTAGAGCTGGAGGGCGGCCCGGGCGGCGAGGTTCTGGACCGTCGTCTGGTTGAAGTTCTCGAACCCGACCCCGGCGTCGGCCAGCTCGCCCCCGGTAAAGAACGTCGTGGCCGGGTTGTAGCGGTAGGCCAGGTTCTCGACCGAGACTGAGAGCGAGTACCGGTCGGCCCCGGTGAGCTGGAGGCCGGCCCCGCCGAGGAGGTAGATGCTCCGCGTCGCGTCGATGTCGTCCGGGTCGAACCGGAGGATCCCGGTCCCGACGCGGACGAACGGGAAGAGCGCGCCGGTCCCGAGGTTCACGCGGAGCTCGCCCCCGTAGCGCTGGAGGTCTACGTCGCGCGCCGGGAGGAGCCCGACGGCCTCCGCCAGCTCGGCGTCCTCGTCGAGCCCGGAGAGGTCCGAGACGTCGGTCCCGATGTTTTGGCCGAGCAGGAGCTCGCCCCCTAGCTCGAAAAACTCCCCGAACGAGAGCCCGAGGCCGCCGCCGTAGAGGAGGGCCTCGTCGAGGGCCGCGTCGTCCTCGAACAGGACGTAGGAGGCCGTGGGCGAGAGCCGGTACCCGACGCCCTCGGTCTGGGCACGGGCGGGGACGGCGAGGAGGGCCGCCAGCACGGCGAGGAGCGGGAGGCGTCTGGAGAGGGGCATCGAGGGGGCGGTGAGAGGGGGCCGTCAGCAGGCTCAGGAGGGGCGGTCGGGGACGCTACGCCTGCACGCGCGGGGTCAGGCGGAGGGTGAGCTCCCCCTGCTCGTCGTCGATCCCGTCGTAGAAGTCCTCGTCGAAGGCCTCGAGGTCCACGCTGATCTCCTCCGAGGCCGAGAGCTCGCCGTCGTCCTCCCGGTCGAACACGAGGGACTCGGGGAGGAGGAGCTGCTCGCGCCGGGCAGCGTCGGCGGCGTCGAACGTGAAGCGGACCTCGTCGGTCCGCACCTCGACCTCGCCCGAGAGCGACCGGGTCACGCCGCCCTCGAACTCGTACTCGAACGTGAAGTCGCCGCCGCTGAGGACCCGGACGGACGTCCCATCGGCGACGAGCGTGTCGAGCACGTTGGCCGCGGTGATGGCCCCGGCGTCGGGCACGAAGCGGAACTCGGCGACGTCGTACGTCCCGGCGATGTCGGCCGGGGTCGGGTCGTCGTCGCCGTTGGAGTCGCAGGCCGCCAGCGTGGCGGCGAGGAGGAGCGACACAAGGAGGAGGAGGGGGCGGGGCAGCGTCATGGTGGGCGGGGGGACAGGCGCTCGTGGTGGGGCGGGCGGGACGCCGTTCGTCCTCGCCCGGTGGTGGGCGTGATACCACCGGCCGCCGCCCGGGTTCGCGGAGGCCGACGCCGGCGTCCTCGGGCCCCTCCCAGCCAGGACGGGCGCCGGGGCCACCGCTGGGGCCGAGTTAGAACGGCCTCTCTAGTCCCACACGAACAGCCACCTGACCCCCTCAAGCAGCCCGACGAACACCCACCCGAGCGGCCCCGGGTCCACGTCCCTCCCGACGGAGAGCCGGACGGTCGAGAACGCGACCTGGTTTTGGAGAAGACGGAGCTGGCCCTCCAGCCGCTCCACCTCGGTCGTCACGCGCGCCAGCTCGCGCTCGACGGCGAGCACGTCCTGGACGCCCGCGGCGTCGGCGAGGAGGGCGCGGAGGCGGGCCCGGAGCGCGAGCGCGTTGTCGAGGCGGATCTGGAGGTCGGTGTACGCGGCCGTCACGTCGGCCACGCGGACCTCGCGCCGCTCGACCTCGCCGAGTGCCGCCAGTCGGTCGAGCGCCTCGTCGAGGCGCGCGTCGGGGATGCGGAGGACGGCCTCGGCCGGGCCGACGAACGAGACGTACCCGTCGAGCGACTCGGTGATCGCCTCGGCCCGCTCTAGGGCGGTCGGGACGTCGCCCTCGTCCTCCACGTCGACCGCTAGCGTGGCGTCGCGGACGAACTGGCGGTCTGGGGCGGTGGCGCGGCCGGCCCGCTCGAGCGTGACGCCCTCGGCGGCCCCGGTCACGACGACCTCGTCGTAACGGTCGTCCGGCGCGCCGGTGTACGGGGCGCCGGCCGTCGTGCACGCGCTGAGGGTGAGGGCAGCGACGAGGAGAGCGAGGGCGCGCATGGGAGCGGGGGGAAGACGCCTCCCAGCCGTCCGCGCGGGACCGGAGGTAACGGACCGCTGGCGACGGCCGTCGGCGAGCGGACAGGTGGGAGCCTCGTCCCGTTGCGGACATGGTTTCTCGGGCGAGGCGGACCTCCGTCGTCGGGTCTCGGCCCCGTCAGCCTCGGCCCCACCAGCGGCGCCCTCCGATCCCCTCCCCGCCGTCGGCCCCATCGTACGGGACCGGTCGCCCTTACCGCTCGGCTGGGCGCGCGCCGGCCCTCCACCCGCCGAGGGCGTAGAACACGACAACGGCCGCGACCAGCGGGACGTAGAACAGGACGAGCCGCCATAGGGCGGTCGCCGAGCCGAGCACCCCGACCGGGACGAACGGGCTGTAGAGGACGGCGAACGCGACCTCGGCCCCGCCGGCCCCGCCGGGCGTCGGGACGAACGACGAGAGCGTGAACGTGGCCCACTGGAGCGCCCCGTACGTCAATGGCCGGGCGGGCACGCCGAGAAAGGCGAGGACGGCCGTGACGACCGAGTACCGGGCCGACCACTGAACGGCGGTCAGCGTGAGCGTAGCGGCGAACACGCCCTTCCCGCGCTGGGCGACGAGGGCGAGCACGCCGCGGACCTCGCCGGCGAACCGGCGGGCCGCGCCGCGGGCCCGGGCCAGACCCCGCCGAGCCCACCGCCGGACGCGCGG
>CAZDFV010000335.1:0-3623 GCA_964504495.1 uncultured Rhodothermales bacterium | reverse complement strand
GACCGTCCCGCGCGCGCTCTCGACGCGCTCGAGCCGCCGCGCGCCCCGGTCGTAGCGGACGCCCCGGAGGTCGAGGTCCAGCCGGTCGAGGACGGGCGCGCCCTCGGGCCGGACGCGGCGGCCCACGGCCGTCACGCGCTCGGCCTCGCCGGACCGGACGCTCAGCCCCTCGACCTCGACGTCGTAGCTCTCGGCCGGCCCGACGGCCTCGGCGAGGGCCGCCTCCACCTCGCGCTCGACGCGCCCGGACACGTCGCACCCGGCGAGCGCGACGGTGACGAGCAGGGCGGCGAGGCGGGCGACGGGCATGGGCGGGGGGATGAGGACGGTGCCCCAACGTCCGGCCGGACCGCCGGGTCCCTGCTGGCGGCCGCCAGCGGCGGCCTAGTCGATCCAGACCGTCTTCTCGTTCACGAACGCCCGGACGCCGGGCCGGCCCAGCTCGCGCCCGTACCCCGACTCGCCGACCCCGCCGAACGGGAGGTTCGGGTGGCTCCGCGTCATGGCGTTGACGAACACGGCGCCGGCCCGGATCTGCCGGGCGACGCGCTCGCCCCGCGCGCGGTCGCGCGTCCAGACGCTGGCGCCCAGCCCGAACCGCGTGGCGTTCGCGAGGCGGACGGCCTCGGCCTCATCCGCGGCCACGGTGAGGGCGGCGACGGGCCCGAAGATCTCCTCGTCGAACGCCACGGACCCCTCGGCCACGTCCGCCAGCACGGTCGGGGGGTAGTAGAAGCCGGGCCCGTCGGGGACGCGCCCGCCGCAGACGACGCGGGCGCCGCCGGCGACGGCCCGCTCGACCTGGTCGTGGACGGTCGCGCGGAGGTCGGCGCGGGCGAGCGGGCCGAGGTCCGGGCCCTCGAGGGGGTCGCCGACGGTGAGGGCCCCCATCCGCTCGGCGAACCGCTCGGCGAACGGGCCCGCGACGGAGGCGTCGAGGATGAACCGCTTGGCCGCGATGCACGACTGGCCGTTGTTCTGGACGCGCGCCCGGACGCCCGCCTCGACCGCCGCATCCAGGTCGGCGTCGTCGAGGACGACGAACGGGTCGCTCCCGCCCAACTCGAGGAGCGACGGCTTGAGCGCCGCGCCCGCGAGCTCCCCGACGGCCCGGCCCGCCCGGCCGCTCCCCGTCAGCGTCACGGCCCGGACGCGCGGGTCGCCGACGACCCCGGCCGTCTGGTCGTGGTCGATGTTCAGGTGGGCAAAGACGCCCTCCTCGAACCCCGCCTCGCGGAACAGGCCCTCGATGGCCGCCGCGCACCCGAGCACGTTGTCGGCGTGCTTGAGGAGGCCGACGCCGCCCGCCATGACCGTCGGCGCGGCAAAGCGGAAGACCTGCCAGTAGGGGAAGTTCCACGGCATGACGGCGAGGACGGGCCCGAGCGGCTCGTAGGCCACGAACGACCGCCCCGCCTCGGTCTCGCGCGGCTCGTCGGCGAGGAGGCGCTCGGCGTGCTCGGCGTAGTAGCGGCAGACGAGGGCGCACTTGCGGGCCTCGGCGACGGCCTGGTCGAGCGGCTTCCCCATCTCGCGCGTCATGAGGCGGCCGTGGGCCCCGGCGTCCCGGTCGAGGAGGTCCGCCAGCCGGCGCACGGCCGCGGCGCGCTCGGCGAACGGCCGCCGGCGGTGCCGGTCGAAGGCCCGGGCGGCGCGGTCGAGCGCGGCGTCGAGGGCGGCCGCGCTCAGGCGCTCGTAGGTCGCGAGGGGCTCGCCGGTGGCGGGGTTGAGGGTCGTGAGGTGGGGCATCGGGCGGTTGGGGGCCGGGCGGTCCGGCGTGCCGGTGGACGGTGGGGGAGGGGAGGGGCGCCCCGCCGGGCGCCCGTACGGTACGAGCCGCCGTTGACGGAGCGCTCCGGCGCGCTCGCCTCTGGCGCGTCGGCTTTCACCCGGCCGTGAAAACCCGCGTCCCCGGTTGCCCTTCCGGGCCGTTCTGTGGACCTTCCCCGTCTGCCCCCGCGTGCCGATGCCGTTTGACTCCCCCCTCCGTAGCCGGAGCGCCCGCCTCGTCCAGTCCTGGCTCGGCGCGCTCCGGCCGCCGGAGCCGCCGGCCCCGCTCGAGCCGGAGCCCGACGAGACGACGGCCCGGGGGGTCTCGCGGAGGGCCGTCGAGGCGCTCGTCGGGATGCCCGTCGGCGACCTCGCGCTCTACGAGCACGCCCTCCGCCACCGCTCGCTGTTCCGCGGCCTGACCACCGACGGGACCGAGTCGAACGAGCGGCTCGAGTTCCTCGGCGACGCCGTGCTCGGGGCCGTCGTCGCCGAGCGGCTCTACCGGGCGTTCCCCGACCGCGACGAGGGGCTCCTGACGCGGACCCGGGCCACGCTCGTCAACGGGAGGGCCCTCGCCGGGTTTGCCGAGTCGCTCGACCTCGGCGCCCTCGTCCTCATGAGCGAGAACATGGAGGGCTCGGAGGGCCGGACGAACGTGACCATCCTCGCCGACGCCTTCGAGGCCGTCGTCGGGGCCCTCTACCTCGACCGCGGGTTCGGGGCCGCCCGGCGGTTCGTCAACGGCGTCCTCGACCGGTGCGTGGACCTCGACCGGGCCGCGGCCGACCGGAGCAACCACAAGAGCCGGCTCCTCGAGCTGGCCCAGGCGCTCGGGCTCGAGCAGCCGGTCTACGAGGTGCTCGCGGCCGAAGGCCCGAGCCACGACCGCCGGTTCACCGTCGCCGCCCTCGTCGACGGCGAGGCGTTGGGCGAGGGCCACGACCGCTCGAAAAAGGCGGCCGAGCAGGCCGCCGCGCGCGAGGCCCTCGCCGCGCTCCGCCGGCGCCAGGCCGAGGCCGCGGAAGCGTAGCACCCGCCCGCCAGCGGGCCAGGACCGCGCTTGGCCCGTCTTCACCTCGGCCCTCTCCTATGGAGCAAGGCTGCTACGTTCTGCGACGACTACACAACCGGGGGGCGTCATTCCCGCGCAGGCGGGAATCCAGGGAGGCCGAGCACGGTGCCGCACGAGTCCTGGATTCCCGCCTGCGCGGGGACGACTGTTCGTACTTGCTCTGCGATACGATCTGCTCCTGAGAACGTAGCGGTCCTACCCAGGGGAGAGGGGGGGGTGGACCGGACGGCGTCCGCTGTAGAGAACTCCGGACAACTCCGGTCCGGGCGACTGGCGGCGGCCGTCGCCAGCGGGGCAGCTACCCCGAACCCCGAACCGGCGAAGCCGCCGCGAAGAGGCCGCCGCCCGGACCGCCGCGCCACGCACCGGCGTACCCTACCGCCCGCTCCCCGACCCCCCGCCGCGACATGGAGACCGCCGCCCCCGACACGCGCACCGCCGGCCACCCCGACCGCTTCGCCGACCGCCACATCGGGCCGTCTGCGGCGGAGCAGGCCGAGATGCTCGCGGCCCTCGGCTACGACTCGCTCGACGCCCTCAGCAGCGCGGCCGTCCCCGACGCCATCCAGCTCGGCCGGCCGCTCGACCTCCCCGACCCGCTCTCGGAGCACGAGCTGCTCGACGAGCTCCGGTCGCTCGCGGACGCCAACGAGCCGTTCCGGTCGTACATCGGAATGGGGTACCACGGGACGCTCACGCCGCCCGTGATCCAGCGGAACGTGCTCGAGAATCCGGGCTGGTACACGCAGTACACGCCGTACCAGGCCGAGATCGCGCA
>CAZDFV010000334.1:0-3629 GCA_964504495.1 uncultured Rhodothermales bacterium | reverse complement strand
CGCGCCAGCACCGCCAGCGCCAGCCCGACGACGGCCACGGCCGCGAACCCGGTCCGGTACCCCACCGCCGGGTCGGGCACCGACGCCGCCGCAGCCGCCAGCGCCGCCGCCCCGACGAGCTGGCCGACGCTGATGAAGAGCGTCGAGAGCCCCTGCGCGACGGTCCGCTCCTCGGCGCCGGACTCGTTGAGCAGGATGTAGCTGAGCGACGAGCCGAGGATGCCGGACAGCCCGAGCCCGAGCACGACGGTCCCGGCCACATGCACCGCCAGCGCCGGCCCGGCCGCGACGACGCCCATCCCGGCCGCCACCAGGAGCGCCCCGGCCGTCACGACGGGGCGCGGCCCGATCCGGTCGAGGAGCCGGCCCGCGAGCGGGCTCCCGACCGCGACCCCGGCCACGAGCGGGAGGAGGAGGTACGACGCCTGCGCCTTCCCCACGCCGAACGCCGCGACGGCGTAGGCCGAGAGAAGGACGAACGTGGCCTCGACGAGCCCGGCGCCGACGGCGAGCGCGCACGCCACCTGCACCGGCCGCCGCGCGATGAGTCCGGGCCGGACGAGCGGGGCCTCGGCGTGCCGTTCCGCCCAGACGAACGCGGGGAGGAGCACGGCGGCGAGCGCGAGCGGCCCCCACACGGCCGGCCGCCCCAGACTGGCGCCGAGCGCGGTCGCGTCGAGCCCCGTCAGCCCGACGACGAGGGCCACGAGCAGGCCCGTCAGCAGGACGATGCCGAGCGCGTCGAACGGGCGCGGCTCGGCGGCCCGCGTGTCGGGCACGGTCCGGGCGCTGAGGGCGAACACGACCGCCGCGAGCGGGAGCGAGACGGCGAACAGCCACCGCCAACTCGCGACCGCCAGGATGATCCCGCCGAGGGCCGGCCCGATCAGGAACGCCACGCCGAAGACGGCGCCCAGGAGCCCGACGGCCCGCCCCCGCCGCTCCGGCGGGAACGTGTCGCCCACGACGGCGCTCGCCACCGGAAAAATCCCGCTCGCGCCGAGCCCCTGCACCACGCGCCCCGCCAGCAGGACGCCGAACGACGGCGCGAGGCACACGACGAGGGTCCCGGCCGCGAACACCGCGATGTCGGCGAGGTAGACCGTCCGCCGACCGACCCGGTCGGAGAGGGCGGCCATGACCGGCAGCCCGGCCAGGTTGGCGAGCACGAACGCCGTGAACGTCCACGCGACGGCCCGCTCGTCGAGCGCGAACGCCTCGCGGAGCGCGGGCAGCGCCGGCCCGACAATCGCGATGTCGAGGGCGGCCAGGAGCGTCCCCAGGAAGAGGACGCCGAGGAGGCGCGGCGGGGCCGGGGTCTGCACGTCGGACACGGGCTCAGCCTAGCGCCAGCCGGAAGCGTCGGGGCCGGAGCCGCCGTGAATCAGCGCGGTCGGGGCCGCGCTCCGCTGGCGACGCGCGTCACCGAGGGACCGACGGAGTCCCCCTCCCGGACGGGAGGGTCGCTACGCTCTCGGTGCTGCTTCGGATTGATGAGCAAACAGAACACGTCATTCCCGCGGAGGCGGGAATCCAGGACGGCCGAGCACGGTGTCGCACGAACCCTAGATTCCCGCCTGCGCGGGAATGACCGTACGGATTCGCATAGCCGGGTCAGAACGTAGCGGCCCTGCTTCTGGACAGGAGGGGCCTGCGTGGTCGACCGGGCGAAGCGCTAACCCCCTCGCCCGACTGGCGGGCGCCCCCGCCAGTGGGCCGTCCGACCGAGCACGGAGCCCTGGTAGGGCATCGCTACAGTGCGGCGAAGGCGGAGCGGAACGCCTCGGCGGCCTCCGCGACCACCTCCGGCGTGTGGGCGCTCGACGTGAAGCACGCCTCGAACGGCGACGGCGGGAGGTAGACGCCGCGCGCCAAGAGCAGCCCGTGGAGGCGCGCGAACGCCGCCTTGTCGCTCGTCTGCACGTCCTCGAACGAGAACAGCGAGCGACTGTTGAGGAAGAACCCGAACATGGCCCCGACCGCCTCGCTCACGACGGGCACGCCCGCCGCGTCAGCCGCACGCTGGATGGCCTCGGCCGACTGGCGGGCCGCGTCGGCCGCCGTCTGCCAGGCGTCCGTGGCCTCGGCCTCGCGGAAGAGCGCCAGCCCGGCGGCCATGGCGAGCGGGTTGCCCGAGAGCGTCCCGGCCTGGTAGACCGGCCCGTCCGGGGCCATCAGCTTCATGACCTCGGCCCGCCCGCCGTAGGCGCCGACGGGGAGGCCGCCGCCGATGACCTTGCCGAGGATCGTGACGTCCGGCGCGACGCCGTACAGCGCCTGCGCGCCGCCGGGATGGACGCGGAACCCGACCATCACCTCGTCAAACACGAGGAGCGCGCCGTGCTCCTCGGTCACCTCGCGGAGCATCCCCAGAAACCCGTCGCGCGGGCGGACGAGCCCCATGTTACCGGCGATCGGCTCGACGAGGACGGCGGCGATCTCGCCCCCCTCGCGCTCGAACACGTCGCGGATCGCGGCCTCGTCGTTGAACGGAACGACGAGCGTGTCGGCCGTGACGGCGGCGGGGACGCCGGGCGAATCGGGCAGGCCGAGCGTGGCGACGCCGCTCCCGGCCTTCGCCAGCAGCAAGTCGGCGTGGCCGTGGTAGTGGCCGTCGAACTTGACCACTTTGTTGCGGCCGGTAAAGGCGCGCGCGGCGCGGACGGCGCTCATGGCCCCCTCCGTCCCCGAGTTCACGAACCTAAGGCGCTCCATCGACGGGTAGCGCTGCTGGATGGCCTCCGCCAGCTCGACCTCGAGCGGGCTCGGCGCGCCGTAGCTCGTCCCCTTCTGTGCCTGCTCGGCAACCGCGCGCGTGACGGCGTCCGGCGCGTGGCCGAGGAGGAGCGGCCCGAACGACAGGACGTAGTCAACGTAGCGGTTCCCGTCCACATCGACCAGATAGGCGCCCTCGCCGCGGTCGATAAAGCGGGGCACGCCACCGACCGACTTGAACGCGCGGACGGGCGAGGAGACGCCGCCGGGCATGAGCCCCTGGGCCTCGGCGAAGAGCTGTTCGGAGCGGGCGGTCGAGAGACGGGCGGTGGTCATGAGTCGGTGTCGGAGAGCAAGGAGTCGGCGGCGGCCTCGGCGCCCGCGATCACGTCCGGCAGGCCGACGCCCCAGAGCGCGGCGCCGGCGAGGGCGAGGCCCG
Organism: uncultured Rhodothermales bacterium; assembly: GCA_964504495.1. Lineage (GTDB taxonomy): Bacteria > Bacteroidota > Rhodothermia > Rhodothermales > Rubricoccaceae > Rubrivirga. Next base: position 475 of record CAZDFV010000334.1, on the reverse strand, counting down.
AATGGCGGCCAGCGGCCTCGCGGACGGCATCGACGCGTGCCGGGTGGCCGAGCGTGTAGCGCGGCGCCGCGGCCCGCCAGTGGTGGACGGCCTGGAGGACCGGCTCGCCCCGCAGCCCGATCACGCGGCCGAGGTGCCCGCGCGCGGCGTCGAGCAGGTCGGCGTCGTCCTGGTCCAACGCGGCCGGGCGGAAGAAGACGCGGGCGAGGTCGTGTCCCGGTGGCGCCGTGCCGGGGTGTTTTCGGGACAGCATCGTCACGGCCTGGACGGCCCCGCCCTCCATCACGGGCACGAGCCACCCCGAGGCGTCGGGGACGCGCCGGGCGTCGTCCGTGCGGAAGCCGACGAAGGCGGCGGCGGCGCTCCCTATCGGTACGTCCGCCAGTGGGGCGGCGAGGTCGGGGTCGAACGGCCGCAGCACGCGGGCGGCGGCCGGGGCCGGCAGGGCGACGAGCAGGGCATCGGCCGCGCGCGC
>CAZDFV010000333.1:0-3643 GCA_964504495.1 uncultured Rhodothermales bacterium | reverse complement strand
CGATGGCGGCCGTCGCCGGGGCCGCGGCCTACGCCGCCGTCTCCCGCCAAGTGGCCGGGCGGCTGGAGCTCGCGCGGCGGACGCTCCGCGAGGCCCGGAAGCGCCGGTTCGCAGCCCTCGCTGCCCTCCCGGGCACGTCCGAGCGCCGCGACGAGCTCGACGCGCTCATCCACCAGGTCGGCCGGGCCGGCCGGACGCTCCAGCGGGAGATCGAGCGGCTCGAGCGGGCCGAGAGCTACCGCCGCGAGTTCCTCGGCGACGTCAGCCACGAGCTCCGCACGCCCATCTTCGCCGTGGCCGGGTTCGCCGAGACCCTCCTCGACGGGGCCCTCGACGACGACCGCGTCCGCCGCCGGTTCGTCGAGAAGGTGCTCCAGAACGCCCGTCGCCTCGAGGCCCTCACGAGCGACCTCGCGGACATCTCGAAGCTCGAGACCGGCCGGCTCCGCATCGAGCGGGCCCCGTTCGCCCTGGCCCCGCTCGTGGCCGAGGTCGTCGACGGGCTCGAGCACGCGGCGGCCCGGCACGGCGTGGCCCTCGCGCCCCGGCTCCCGGACGGGCTCCCCGACGTCGTCGGGGACCGCGAGCGGGTCCGGCAGGTGCTCTCGAACCTGGCCGAGAACGCCCTGAAGTACAACGAGCCGGGCGGCCACGTCGAGGTCACCGCCCGCCGCCGGCCGACCGGCGAGGTCCGCGTGGCCGTCGTCGACGACGGGATCGGGGTGCCGGAGGAGGCCGTCGGGCGGCTCACCGAGCGGTTCTTCCGGGTCGACAAGAGCCGGTCGCGGGCCGAGGGGGGGACCGGGCTGGGGCTGGCCATCGTCAAGCACATCCTCGAGGCGCACGGCGCGCACCTCGAGGTCGAGAGCCGGCTGGGCTACGGGTCCACGTTCGCGTTCGCGCTCCCGGCCGCGCTCCCGGCGTTCGGGCCGCCGGCCGGCGACGGCGCCGCCCTCGACCCGGCCTCGCCGGGCCGCCCCGTCGCGTAGCGCGCGCCGCCGGCCGGTCCGGCCCGGCGCGGCGAAGGTTGTTGGAACACGGACCGCGACGCCGGCCGTACATCGGCCCCCTCCCCGCGGCCCGTGACCCTCGCCGACCTCATCCAGCAGACCCGGTTCGCCTCGCCCAGCCAGGAGGCCGTCCTCAACGTGTTCGCGACGGCGTCGTGGGTCTCGGGCGAGATCACGGACGCGCTGGCCCCCCACGGCATCACGCAGGCCCAGTACAACGTCCTCCGCATCCTCCGCGGGCGGCACCCCGGGCGCCACACGTGCTCGGACATCGCCGGCCGGCTCCTCGACCGGACCCCCGACGTGACGCGGCTCCTCGCCCGGATCGAGCGGCGCGGGCTCGTCTCCCGGCGGCGGGCCGACTACGACCGGCGCGTCGTCGAGGTCCAGATCACGGACGCCGGCCTCGCCCTCCTCGAGTCCCTCGACGCCCCCGTCGACGCCGCCCTCGCCCGCGTCACCCGCCACCTCGACGACGGCCAGCTGGCGACGCTCTCGCGGCTGCTCGAGACGATGCGGGCCGACCAGGAGTAGGGCCGGTCCTGACCGCGCCCGGGGCTACCAGCCTACCAGCGGGGCCGCCCGCGGACGGCGTGGAGCCGGCCCTCGGCCCCGGCCGCCTGGGGCGAGAACGTCCCGACCCACACGACGTAGGTGCCCGCCTCGGCGTTGGCGAACGTGACGGCCGGGTTGCTCCCGTTGGCGTCGTCGCTGCAGTGCCACCGGCCGTCGGGGTCGGCCACGAGGAGCGTCGTGTCGGTGCCCGAGACGGCGTAGAGGGCGAGCGGGCCGGCGCCCTCGACCCGCACCGCCGCCGTGGGCTGGGCGTTGTCGATGAACCCGGAGCACCCGTTCCCCGGGACGGCGTTCCGGTCGGCGCCGCCGGCCCGGACGTCGGCCGAGGCGGGGTCCGTGCCGATCTGGAGCGTGGTCTGCGGGTCCGCGCTGCGGCGCGGCTGGGCCTCGGCCGGGAGCGACGCCAGCAGGAGGGCCCCGAGGGCGAGGAGCATAGAGAGGCGCATGGTAAGGGGGGAGGGTGGGCCGAGGGCGGGACCAACGCGGTGCCACGGGCCCTTCGTGCGGGCCGGTGGGTGACCGCTCGGTTACGGCCCAGCTAGTTCCGACCGGGAGGCGGGGGCGGGGCTGGCGGGGGCGGCGGCACCGCGTGGACCTCGAGCGAGACCTCGGGCGCCACGTCGCGCCGCGAGAACGTGCCCACCCACACGTCGTACGCCCCCGGTTCGGGCGCGTCGACGGTTATCCGCGGGTCCGTCCCGTCGGCGTCGTCGCTGCACGTCCACGTGCCGTCGGCGGCGCGGACGAGGAGCGTGAGGTCGTCCCCCCCGGCCGAGGCGGCGACCTCGAACGGGCCGCCCGCACGGACGGTCGCCGTGGGCTCGGCGGTGACGAACCCGGTGCACGCGTCCCCCTCGACGGGGTTGAGGACGGGGCCCCCGGCCGGGACCGTCGCCTCCGAGACGCCCTCGACGTCGAGGGTGATGGCCCCCGGGCCCGGCCCGAGCGCGTCGCCGTCGTACGTCCCCGACGATTGGGAGGCCGGCCCGAAGGGGTCGGGCCGGTCGTCCGCCGAGACGGCCAGCCCGCCGCGCGCGACGGCGACCTCGACGTCGACCGGGTCCGCGGCCTCGATGAAGGTGCCAGCCCAGACCGTGTAGAGCCCGTCTTCCGGCGCGTCGATCTGGACGCCGGGGTCCAGGCCGTCGGCGTCGTCGCTGCAGTACCACGCCCCGCTCGGCGTGCGGACGAGGAGGACGAGGTCGACGTCGGCCGAGGCCGTGATGGCGACGGGCCCGCCGCCCGAGACCGTCACGCCGGCCGAGGGCGCCGGCTCGACGGACCCCGCGCACGCCGGCCCCCGGACGGGGTTCGGGCCGGCCGGCCGGATGGGGACCGTGGCCGTCACCGTCTCGTCCCCGTCGAGCGCCAGCCGGGCGGCCGGGGCCGCGTCGAGGTCGAGCGGGAGGTACGTGCCCTCCGAGTACGGCTCGGCGGGGTCGTCGTAGATCTCGTCGTCGTCGAACATCTCGAAGACCTCCGGCTCCCCCTCGCTCAGCACGACGGTCGCGCTCACGGGCCCGGTCGGGGCGCCGAACGTGCCGACCCAGACGGCGTACCGGCCGCCCTCGGCGTCGGCGTAGGCGACGGTCGGGTCCGTCCCGTCGAAGTCGTCGTTGCAGGCGACGGCCCCGTCCGGTCCCCGGACGACGAGCGTGAGGTCGGCGTCGAACGCGTACGCGCTGACGGCGAACGTGCCCGTGCCGCCGCCCGGCTCGTACTCGACGGCGACGGTGGGCCGCGAGGCGTCGATGTAGCCGACGCAGAACGGGGCGGGGCCAGGCACGCCCGACAAGTCGAGGTCGCCGGCCGGGTCGGGGCCGCCGGCGTCGACGGTCACCTCGATCCCGCCGCGCGCCGCCTCGAACCCGCCGGCCGCCCCGATCGTCCCGGCCGCCGGCGCCGCGTCGGCGTCGAGGGCGGGGGCCGGCGGCGGGGCCCCGGCGTAGAGCGTGGACCGGGTCTCCGCCGGTCCGGGTGAGAACGACCCGAGCCAGACGGCGTAGCGCCCGGGCGCGGCGCCGTCGATCTGGACGACGGGCGAGGTCCCCTCGGCG
>CAZDFV010000332.1:0-3647 GCA_964504495.1 uncultured Rhodothermales bacterium | reverse complement strand
CGGGGTCGGCGGGGGAGCCGCCAGCCGGGCGGGGCCGGCTAGCGCGAGAACTCGAAGTGGGCCCCGCCGCCGACCCCGCGCTGGCCGCTCACTTCGGTCTGGGCCGCGAGCCACTGCCAGAGCTGGTAGTCCAGCGTGAACACGATCGGGAGCCGCTCCTCGCCCTGCTGCTGGCCGCCGACCGGAACGACGTACCCGGCCGTCCAGAACGCCCGGTTCGTGACGTAGTCCCCGATCTTGAGCACGAGGTCGCCCCCGTCGTAGTCGATCTGGACGAGCTCGACCCCGAGCGTCTCGCTCGCGAGCCCCTCGATGAGCCCGGAGGCCCGCCCGAGCACGAGGTTGCCGGCCCCCCCGGCGATGTTGAGGTCGTCGGCGAACTGGCCCGTCGCGATCAGCGAGACGATGTCGGCCTGCTCGAGCGGCGGGTCGGAGCCGAGCCGGACGACGAGGTCCTCGTTGAACCGGCCGTCGACCGACAGCGTGATCGTCACAGACGACTGGCCCGCGACCGTCCCGGGCAGGCGGACGTCGAGCTCGGCCCCGAGGTCCACGAGGGCCCCGAGCGCCGGGCCGTTGAACGTGAGCGTCCCGCGCGTGATGTCGAACTGGCGGTTGAACGTCTCGACCGTCCCGCGCACGAGGTCGATCTGGCCGAAGAGCTGGCTCTCCTCGGCGAACGACCGCTTCGTGGCCTGGACGTCGCCCTCGAACTCGACGTCGAACGGGACCCCGGCCTCCGACCGGAGCCACACGTTCTGGCGGAACTCGACGGTCAGGTCGTAGTCGAGGGCGTCGGTGAACCGGCTCTCGGCCGTGTCCCGCTCGGCGACGACCCGTCCGAACCGGGCCTCGAGCTCGCGGATCTGGGCGTCGGTGAGCTCGACCGGGTCGAGGTCCGGGGGCACCAGCTCGTCGGTGAGGTAGACGTCGCCCCGCGTGAGGACGACGGCCCCGCGGAGGACCGGGGCGTCGAGCGTGCCGGTCAGCCGGAGCGGGACGGAGCCGGCGTCGAGCGTGAGCCCGCGGTACGTCCGCGTGTCGGTCGCGACGAAGCCGCGCGGCGTGATCGTCAGGTCGAGCTCGCCGACGGAGAGGTCGGTCAGCGTGATCCGCCCCGTCACGTCGAGCGCCCGCCGCCCGCCCTCCAGGACGCGGACGTCGTCGAGGACGATCTGGTCGTCGCGGAAGTCGACGTCGGCGAGGAGCGGGCGGTAGACCATGCCGGTCGCGGCCACGCCGATCTGGCCGTCGCGGAGCCGGAGCCGGCCGCCGAGCCGGGGGTCGTCCTGGGTCCCGGTCACGGTCAGGTTCAGCTGGAGCGACCCGCCGAGGTCGGTGTACCCGTAGCGGGCCTCGACGAACGGCTCGGCCCAGGCGATGGGGAACCCGTCGGCCCGGGCCACGAGGTCGACCCCGGCCTGGGCCGCGCCCTCGGCCGCGCCGGCGCCGCCGGCGAGCGAGAACTGGAGCGGGAGAGAGCCCCGGACCGTGAGCGAGTCGCCCGAGACGTGGACGAGCGCGGCGTCGAGGCCCAGGAGGCCGTCGGCGTAGGCGAGGTCCAGGTCGAGCGCGCCGACGGTCTCGCCGCGCGAGGAGAAGTCCGCGAGGCGGACGTCGCCGTCGATGGTCGGGGCGGCGGCCGGGCCGCCGAGGACGAGCGTGGCCGAGAGGGCGCCGCCGAGGCCGTCGAGCCCGACGAGGTCGGTGAGCCCGCCGACGGCGACGTCCTCGACGGTCACGATAAAGTTCTGCTCGCCGTCGAAGTCGATCTGGCCGTCGGCGGCGATCTGCTGGCCCCCGGCCTCGGTCGCGAGGAGGAGCCCGCGGACGGTCACGCCGTCGGCGAGCGTGACCCGGGCCGGCTGCTGGAGCACCCACGTCGTCCCGTCGACGGCGAACCGGCCGCGCTCGAAGAGGACGGTCGGCGGGTCCACGCCGGGCTCGAGCCGGGCGAAAAAGTCGAGGTCCCGGCGGTCGTCCGCGACGACCGACCCCTCGACCGTGGCCTCGCCGTCGGTGAGGGCGGCGGTGACGCTGCCCTCGCGGACGCGGAGCGAGGGCGTCGAGAGGACGGCGAACGAGCCGGACGCGGTCCCCGACAGGGTCTCGAACAGGGCGAGCGAGTCGGGCGCCGCCCGGTCCCAGGCGCCGTCGACGGCGGCGTCGAGCCCGGTCACGGCCGTCTCCCCGTAGACGAGCTGGCGGGCCTCGGCCGTGCCCACGACGCGGAGCGGCCCGCCCGGCTCGGCCCGGGCCTCGACGGCGAACGCGGCGGTCTCGACCCCCACCGTCTGCTCGGTCAGCTCCGCCAGCGGGGCGAGGCTCTCGACCGAGCCCTCAAGGGCGAACGCCGAGCCGGCGTCGGGGTCGAACAGCGCGACCGTCCCGCCGCCGGCGAGGTCGGCCAGGTCGGAGTCGACGACGAGCGTGTCGACGCGGAGGACGCCCGCCGCGAGCGCCACGTCGGCCCGGAGCGTGTCGACGGTGACGGGTCCGGCAACCGACCGGCCGCCGGCGACCGTGGCCGTGAGCGTCATGGTCTCGGGGTCCGTCCCGCGGACGTCGGCCGAGAACCGGGTCGAGAGCCGGAGCGGCTGGTCGGGCGGGAGGTCGAGGAGGGCGCCCACGTCGAGCGTCTCGGTCCGGCCCTCCACCTCGAACGCCGGGACGTCCTCGAACGGGCGGCCCGTGAGCGTGAGGGCGAGCGCGCCGCCCTCGGGCACGCCGGCGTCCGCGGCCGGGCTGAGGAGGTCGAGCGCGAGGTCGGCCCGGAGCCCGCCCGCGTCGAGGCTGAACGCGGCCCGGCCGTCCTCGACCTCGGCCCCGTTGATCGTCGACGGGCGGAGCGTGACGACGCCCTCGCCGACGGCCGTCCCGAGGTCGCGGAACCCGGCAATCGTCCCGTCGAGGCACCCGTTCAGGCGCGTCCGCGGCGCGGCGTCGGCGAACCGGGACAGGTTCAGGCCCGAGAAGCACGTGTTGCGGACGGCGATCTGCCCGTCCTCGTCGAACGGCCGCCCGGCGACGTCGAGCGTGAACTCGCCCTCGGGCGTCGCCAGCGTGCCGGCGAGGGCGAGGTCGCCGCCGGCGAGCGAGAGCGTGACGTCGGCGGCGTCGACGAACCGCTCGCCGTAGGACGAGGGCTCGGTGATCTGGAGGCTGGCGGCGAGGTCCGCCGTGGCCGGGTCGACGCCGGAGCCCTCGACGCTGAACGTGCCGGTGAGGTCGCTGTACTGGTCGGGGTTGCCGGTGATCTCGGCGAGGTCGAGGTTCCGCATCGTCCCCGCCAGGTCGTACGCGGGGGGGGCGGCGAAGGGGCGGGCCGTGCCCTCGGCCGCGAGCTGCCCGCCCGGGCCGAAGTCGAGGGCCGCGTCGATCTCGGCCGTGCCGCGCCGGAGACTGGCGGCGATCTCGCCGGCGGTGAGCCGGAGGCCACCGACACGCGAGTCGCGGAGGCTGGCGGTCAGGTCGAGGTCGGCCGTCTGGGGGTCGAGGCCGCGGCCGTCGGCGGTGAACGTGCCGGTCACGCTCCCCTCCCGGCCGGGCAGGACGCGCGCGAGGTCGAGCGCGACGACCTCGCCGTCGGTGACCGTGTAGGCGAGCGGGTCGGCGCCGAGGTCGAGCGTCCCCGCCGCGCTCGCGCG
>CAZDFV010000331.1:0-3655 GCA_964504495.1 uncultured Rhodothermales bacterium | reverse complement strand
ATGATGGTCGAGGACTTCAAGCGCCGGTTCTGGGTCTGCCTCGGGCTGACGGTCCCCATCCTCGCCCTCAGCCCGATGCTCCAGGACTGGGGCGGGGTGGACTGGCGGTTCCCCGGCGACGTCTGGGTCCTCACGGCGCTCGCGTCCATCGTCTACGTCTACGGGGGCAAGCCCTTCCTCTCCGGCGCCCGCGACGAGCTGGCAAAGCGGCGGCCCGGCATGATGACGCTCGTGGCCCTCGCCATCACGGTCGCGTTCGTCTACTCCGTCGCCGTGGTCCTCGGCCTCGACGGCAACCTGTTCTTCTGGGAGACGGCGACGCTCGTCGACCTCATGCTCGTCGGGCACTGGGTCGAGATGCGGAGCGTGATGGGGGCCAGCCGTGCGCTCGAGGAGCTCGCCCGGCTCATGCCCGACGAGGCCCACCGGCTCGGCGAGGGCGGGGCGGTCGAGGACGTCCCGACGTCGGCGCTCCGCCCCGGCGACCGGATTCTGGTCAAGGCAAGCGAGAAGGTGCCCGCCGACGGGGCCGTCCTCGACGGCCGCTCGGCCGTCAATCAGGCCGCGCTGACGGGGGAGTCCGTCCCCGTCGAGAAGGGCCAGGGCGACGAGCTCATCGCGGGGTCGGTCAACGGCTCGGGCGCGCTGACCGTCGAGGTGACGAAGACCGGCGCCGACGCCTACCTCAACCAGGTCGTGGGGCTCGTCCGCGAGGCGCAGGCGTCGAAGTCGAAGACGCAGGACCTCGCCAACCGGGCGGCGTTCTACCTGACCATCACGGCCATCACCGTCGGCGCGCTCACGTTCCTTGGGTGGTGGCTCCTGAGCGACGGACCGCTCGCGTTCGCCATCGAGCGGGCCGTGACCGTCATGGTCATCGCGTGCCCCCACGCGCTCGGCCTCGCGATCCCGCTCGTCGTCGCCGTCTCGACGTCGATCAGCGCCCGGAACGGACTCCTCGTCCGCGACCGCGCGGCGTTCGAGCGCGCCCGCGACCTCGACACCCTCGTCTTTGACAAGACCGGCACGCTCACCGAGGGCCGCTTCGGCGTGACGGAGCTCCTCCCCGCGGGCGGGGTGGAGGCCGACGACCTACTGGCGACGGCCGCCGCCGTCGAAGGCGGGAGCGAGCACCCCATCGCCGCTGGCGTCGTCCGCTCGGCCCGAGACCGCGGCCTCGCGCTCCCCGGCGTCTCCGGCTTCGAGGCCATCACCGGTAAGGGCGTCCGAGCCGTGCTCGACGGCCGGACGGTCCAGATCCTGAGCCCCGGCGCCATCGAGGCCGAGGGCGTCCGCTTCCCCGACGCCCTCCGGAAGAGCGCGGACCGCCTCGGCCGCGAGGGCCAGACCGTCGTTTACGTCGTCGAGGGGGAGGGGGGAGGCGCCCGCCCCCTCGGCGCGCTCGCGCTCGCCGACGTCGTCCGGCCGGAATCCAGGGAAGCCATCGACCGCCTCCACGAGCTCGGCCTCACGGCCGTCATGCTCACCGGCGACAAGCGCGAAGTGGCCGAGCACGTCGCCCGCCAGTTAGGCATCGACCGGGTGATCGCGGAGGTGCTCCCGGACGAGAAGAGCGCGGCCGTCCGCGAGCTCCAGGCCGAGGGCCGCGTCGTCGCCATGACCGGCGACGGGGTCAACGACGCGCCGGCCCTCGCGACGGCCGACGTCGGGCTCGCGGTCGGGGCGGGGACGGACGTGGCCGTCGAGACGGCGGACGTGGTCCTCGTCGAGAGCGACCCCCGCGCGGCCGTCCGCGTGATCGCGCTCGCGCGGGCGACCTACCGGAAGATGGTCCAGAACCTGTGGTGGGCCGCTGGCTACAACGTCGTCGCCATCCCGCTCGCGGCGGGCGTTCTGGCGCCGTGGGGCGTCGTCCTGAGTCCGGCGGTCGGTGCCGTGCTCATGAGCCTGTCGACGGTCGTCGTCGCCGTCAACGCCCGCCGGCTCACGGTCGAGTAGCCCCCCAGGCCCACCGACGACCTCGGCCCAGGCGGGGACAAACCGGAGGAGTGGGTGAGTTGTGAAGGTCCCTGCACTACGGTTCATGCCCTACCCTGATTCACCACCCCCCATCAGACCCATGCCCCGCACCATCGACGTCTACACCGCCTCCTGCCCGCTCTGCGACGACGCGGTCGGCCTCGTCGAGCGCCTGGCCGCCCCCGACGACACGGTCCGCGTCCGCCCCCTCTCCGACGCCGGGGCCGCCGCCGACGCCGCGGCCCTCGGCGTCCGCGCCGTCCCGGCCGTCGCCGTCGACGGCGAGCTCGCGTCGTGCTGCCGGTCCGGTGGTGTGACCGAGACAGGACTCCGCGCTGCACTCACCGCGTAGCTACCGTGGCCCTCACCCGCAGCGCCCTCGCCCGCGCCGCCGGCGTCGCCCCGTCGGCCGTCCGCTACTACGAGCGGGCGGGGGTCCTCCCCGAGCCCGCCCGGACGGCGAAGGGGTACCGCGTCTACGGACCCGACGACGTCGAGCGGCTCCGGTTCGTCCGGCGCGCCCAGGAGCTCGGGTTCACGCTCGGCGAGATCACAGGTCTCCTCGCCCTCGCCGTCTCCGCGGGCGACCCCTGCGAAGACGTCCGCGCCCAGGCCGAGGCCCACCGCGACGACGTCGCCGCCAAGGTCCGCGACCTCGAGCGCATCCGCGACACGCTCGACGGGCTCGTCGCGGCGTGCCACGACCACGCGCCGACGGCCCCGTGCCCCATCCTCGACGCCCTCCGACACGACGACGGACCTGTCCACACTGACTCGACCGATGACGACCCCACCGACCAACCCAGCCCCTGACCCGGGCGCTCGCCGTGGCCTCGCCGTCGCGCTCGGCGCGGCCGTCGCCGCGAGCGCCTGCTGCACGGTCCCGCTCCTCCTCGTCTCGCTCGGCGTGGGCGGCGCGTGGGTCGGGTCGCTCACGGCGTTCGAGCCGTTCCGGCCCCTCTTCGTGGCCCTCGCCGTCCTCGCCCTCGGCTACGTCGGCTGGCGGGAATGGCGGGCCGCCCGCCTCGCCGGCTCGGGCGTCGACTGCGACTGCGAGGACGAGGCGGTCGCCCCGCGCACGCGGCGCGCCGTCCTGGGCGTCGGCGCGCTCGCGGCCGTCCTCGTCCTCGCCTCCCCGTACCTCGTCCGGGCGTCGGGCGCGCCGACCGACCCGGCCCTCGCCCAGGCCGAGCCGGGGACTCCTCTGGCGACGGCCCGCGTCACGCTCACCGTCCAGGGCATGACGTGCGCGGCGTGCGACGCGACCGTCCGACGCGCGCTCCTGAACGTCGACGGCGTCGAGGACGCGGCCGTCTCGTTCGAGCCGCCCCGGGCCGTCGTCTCGTTCGACCCCACGCGCGCGACCGTCGCCGACCTCACGGCCGCGACCGCCGCCGCCGGCTACCCGACTCGCCCCGCCACCGATGCCTGACCTCACGCTCACCGTCGGCGGAATGACCTGCGCCGGCTGCGCCCGCCACGTCGCCGAGGCCCTCGAATCCGTCCCTGGTGTGGCCTCGGCCGGTGTCCCCGGCTGGGAGTCGGGACGGGCCGACGTCGCGCTCGACGCGGGCGCCCCGGCCGACCCTGCCGGCCTCGTGGCCGCCGTCGAGGCCGCGGGCTACCGGGCCGCGGTCGACGGCGAGACCCCGCCCGTGCCTCCCGCCGACGGACC
>CAZDFV010000330.1:0-3719 GCA_964504495.1 uncultured Rhodothermales bacterium | reverse complement strand
ACCGAGCGCCGGGATGAGCGCCACGTTGAGCGCCAGGTTCAGGGCCGCCGCCCCGCCCACCGCCCCCGCCACGGCCCGCGTCCGCCCCGCCGCGTAGAGCACGTTGACGACGACGAAGTACAGGCCGTAGAACGCGAACCCGCCCGCGATGAGGACCACGAGCCCGTCGGTGCCCACGTAGACCGGGTCGGCCCCGAGCAGGCGCGTCACGTCGCTCACGAACAGGCCGAGCCCGAGCACCACCCACCCCGCGAGCGCAGCGAAGTGGCGGAACGTCTGCCGGTGGAGCTCGGGCGACCCGTCGCGGTCGAGGGCCTTCAGCCCGAGGACCGTGAACGCGAGCGTCACGCTCTGGACGAGGAACGCGTTGACGACCCCGCCGAACCGGGCCGCCCACTCGTAGACCGCCGTCGCCTCGGTCCCCAGGAAGTGGACGAGGAGGAACCGGTCGCCGAGCGCCAGGAACCGGGCCGCCAAGCCCGAGGCGATCAGCGGGAGCCCGAACACGACGAGGGGCCGGACGAGCCCCCAGTCGATGCGCCGCTCGACGCGCGCGAGCAAGAGCGGGGTGACGACGAGGGCCAGGAGTGCGGCCGAGAGCGCGTACCCCCGCGTGATCCCGACGAGCCCCTCGCCGCGCACGACCAGGAACCACACGACGGCCCCGACCAGGAGCGCCACCTCGAGCGCGCCCACGAGCACGAACGCCCCGGGCCGCTCGCGCTGCCGGAGCACGGTGTACGACACGTCCGAGACCGTCCGGAACGCGACGTAGACCGCCAGCCACCGGACCGGCTCGACGAGGTCAGCCGGGAGCCACCCCGCCCCGGCGAGGGGCGGGGCCAAGGCCCACCCGAGCGCGCCCGTCACGGCGCCGGCGGCCGTCGCGAGGGCAAGGGCCGTGGCCGGGACCGCCGCCCGCTCCGCCTCGGTCAGCGCCGACGCCGACGCGAACCGGAGGATCCCGAGCGGGAGCCCGATGCCGGCGATGAGGAGGGCGAACAGCTTGGCCGCGTCGAGCACGCTGAGCGTCCCGAGCGCCTCCTGCGACAGGACGTCGGTGTCGCCGTAGAACATGAGCAGGACCAGCCCGCCCGCCTTCGAGACCACGCTCGCGAGGGCGTAGACCGTGCTCTGCCGGAACAGCCGCCGGAACACGCCTCTAGGGACCGCGCCGGCCGCACGCGCGCCGGCCGCTCCGCCCCGCCTGGGGGGGCGTCGAGTGGCCGGGACCGAGGCGAGAGGCGGGCACCGTGACCTAGCCGGCCCGCTCGTGCGCGGCCAGCTCTTCCGCGAACGCCCCGGCCACGAGCGCGCCCGCTCCCATGGCGTCGGCCCGCATCCGCTCGACGCCCTCGAACAGGCCCGCCCGCGCGCCCGCGAGCTCCGCCAACATGGCGTCCGTCGTCTCGACGAAGCCTTCCGGCGTGACCGTCTCGATGTCGGTCACCCAATGGCCGAGGCCGAGGCGGTCAAACAGCTCCTGTGTCTTGAACTGGTACGCGACGGGGAGCACGGGCGTCCCAGCGCAGAGGGCGAGGATCGCCGCGTGCATCCGGGTCGCCACGACGAGGTCGCAGGCGCCGTACGCCTCGAGCACCCCGAGCGGCGAGTGGTGCTCCCGGTCGACCTCGACGTGCGGGCGGACGTCGTCGGGGACGTGGTCGTAGACGGCGAGCGCCGTCGCCGAGTCGTCGTAGCGGTAGCCCGGCGTGCCCTGGCACGTCGAGAGGAACCGGACACGGGCCCCGTGCCGGCGGACGAGCCGCGACACGCCGGCCGCGACGGCCCGGCGGAACCGCTCCATCCCCACGTCCGACGGGCCCCGCCGGAAGTGGGGCCAGTCGCGGACCGACACGGCGACGGTCGGCGACGACGGCCACGCCCGGTCGGGGGCGGCGGCGAGTACGTCGGGGTCGGCGAGCGCGAAGGCCGCGTCGGCGCGGACCGACGTCGGGGTCCCGGGGGCAACCGCCTCGACCTCGCGCGCCGAGCGCTCGTCGCGGAGGAGCGTGACACGGGCCCCGCGGAAGACCCGCGCGAGGCGGTCGAGCGGCATCCGGTCCGAGAGAGGGCCCACGGACTGGGTGTAGAGCGCGTACGGCCGCTCGAGCGCGTGGAGCACGTCGAACTCGAGGAGCCGCGGGCCGAGCCAGTACGCCGGTACCCAGTACGTCCCGCCGGAGCTGACGACGAGGTCGGCGTCGGCGAGGGCGCGGAACGGCCCGGCGCCGTCGGCCCCGGCCAGGGCGCGGGCGAGGGCGGACGGCCCCCGGGCCTCGGCTCGCGCGGCGGCCACGAGCCGCGGGCGCCGCGTGAGCCACCGGGCTGCCCGCCGGGCCCGTGCCGGGACCCCGACCGCGACCTGTGGCCACGCCACGCTCGACAGCCCGGCGACCACGTCGAGGTCGGGGTAGTACGGCGCCATGACCTCGGGCTGCGTCCCGAACACGGTCATCCCAAACGGCGGGAGGGCCGCGCGGAGCGCGCGTTCCAGTCCGAACAGGATGGCGGCGTCGCCCCCGTTCCCCAGCGTCACGTTCGTGACAGCGAGGCGGAGCGGCCGGCGGGCTGTCGTAGACGGGGCGGCCGGACGGGGCGGTGCGGGCATGGCCGAAGGTATCCGGGGAGCATACGGCGAGCCGTGAACTTTGGGACGCCGTCAGGGGCGGTCTCCGCCCCGCCCCACGAGCACATCGAACGCCCCGGCGAGCGCTCCCGCGCCCGTCGCTAGGCCCCGGAGGGCCGCGTGAAGCCGGGCGGGGCGGCCGACCGCGAGTGGGACCTGCGCGAGCCCGACGGCCGCCTGCTTCGCCGCCTTCAGCGCGCTGAAGGCGGCCCGACGGCCGCGGCCCCCACCGGCGTACCGCCACGCCTGGCGCCCGTTCACGAACGCCCGTCGGGCCACGTACCGCGGCGTCTGCTTCGGGGCCGGCTCCAGGTGGTCGACGGCCATGCCCGGGGCGTGGTAGGTCGCGTTCCCGAACCGGTCGGCGAGGCGGGCGGCCATCTCGGTCTCCTCGCCCAGACCGAGCGCGGCCCCGACCATCCCCAGCCCCGTGTCGAACCCGCCCACCGCGTCGAGCGCGTCGCGGCGGACGGCGAGGTTGCCGCCCGAGAACCCGAGCCGGACGTCGGCGCCGGTGAGCGGCCCCTCCGGCCCAAACGTCCGCCGCGCCTGGGCTCGGTCGAACCACCGTGGCGGCGGCCGCTCGAAGCGCGGCTCGATTGGGCCGCCCACGAGCGCTACGCCCTCCCGCCCCGCCGCCGCGCGGAGCGCGCCGAGCCACCCGTCGCGGACGAACGCGTCGTCGTCGAGGTAGGCGACCCAGTCGGCGTCGGACTCGGCGAGCGCCCGGTTCCGGGCGTGGCTGAGCCCGGGCGTCGGCTCGCGGAGCACGTGGAGCGCGGGCCACGACGCCGCCATCTCGGACAGGAGCGCGGGCGTGGCGTCCGTCGACCCGTTGTCGACGACGAGGACCTCGACGCCAGGCGGGTCCTCGCCGACCTCCTCGCGGAGCCGTTCCAGTGCCTCGGCCAGGACGCCCGCCCGGTCGCGCGTGCATACGGTGACCGTCACCGTGGGCAGGCCGGGGGCCGGGGCGGTCATCGGCCGACGGGCGCCGCCCCGCCCAAGCGGTCGACCACGTCCGCCAGTCGCCGGGTCTGGGCCCGGTGCGTGTACGGCGCCACGGCCCCCCACGCGGCCCCCGCCCGCG
>CAZDFV010000329.1:0-3724 GCA_964504495.1 uncultured Rhodothermales bacterium | reverse complement strand
CCCGCAGCAGCGCGACCGCGAACGGGGCGTAGACGGACCGGACGGCCGCGACGAGCGCGCGCGTGTCCTCGGCGCCCCGACTGCCCGCGACGACGACCTCCTGGGCCGGTCCGAGCGCGAACGCCGCCGCCGTCATGAGGTGCGTAAAGCCGGACGGGTGCTGGCGGACGACGTCGGGCGCGCGGAGGCCCCGGTGCGCCGCGGCCTCGAGGTCGGCGTCGCCCGTGAGCCGGGCGAGGCGGAGGCCGTTGTAGACCGCGACGCTGTTACCGGCCGGCATCGCCCCGTCGTCCGGGCTCCGCTGGCGGGCGATGAGGTCGGGGGCGCCCTCGGGCGAGACGTAGTAGCCGCCGTCCTCGGCCTCGAACCGCTCACGCATCCGGGCGTGGAGGTCGAGCGCGGCCGCGAGGTGGGCCTCGTCGAACGTCGTCTGGTACAGCTCGGTGAGCCCCCACACGAGGAAGGCGTAGTCGTCGAGGAGGCCGGGGATGCCGGCCTCGCCCGCCCGGTAGCGGTGGAGGAGGCCCCCCGCGTCCGTCCGCATCGTGCCGAGGAGGAAGGCGGCGGCCCTAGAGGCGGCCTCGGCGTACGCCGGCTGGCGGAGCGTCCGGCCGGCGACGGCGAGGGCGGCGATCGCCAGGCCGTTCCAGTCGGTCAGGACCTTGTCGTCGAGGAGCGGGCGGGGGCGTTGTCCGCGGGCCTCCAGGAGCCGCTCGCGGACCGTGTCGAGGCGGAGGCGCAGGCGCTCCGTGTCCGTCCCGAGGGCGTCGGCGGCGTCCGCCAGCGGGTCATCGTGGGAGAGGTGGGGGTCGGGGAGGTGGAGGACGTTGGCGCCGGTGGGCTGGCGCGTGGCCTCGTCGGCGTAGTTGCCGCCGGGCGCGGTGCCCCAGACGGCGCGGGCGAGCGCGGCGTCCTCCTCGCCCAAGACGTCGGCCAGTTCGGCCTCGGTCCAGACGTAGAAGGCGCCCTCCTCGCGCTCGCCCTCGGCGTTGAGGCTGTCGGCGTCCTCGGCGGAGAAGAACGCGCCGGTCGGGGCGCGGAGGTCGCGGAGGACGTACCCGAGCGTGGCCTCGGCCGCCTCGCGGAGGTCGGCGGCCCCGGTCGCCGCCCACGCCTCGGTGCAGGCGAGGGCGTAGCCGGCCTGGTCGTAGAGCATCTTCTCGAAGTGCGGGAGCAGCCACGTCCGGTCGGTCGCGTAGCGGTGGAGCCCGCCGCCGACGTGGTCCCAGATCCCGCCCCGCCGGATGGCCCGGAGCGTGGCGACGGCCATGCCCGCCAGGTCCGCCTCGCCGGTCTGGCGCGAGCGGCGGAGGAGGAAGAGGGCGTGGTGCGGCGTGGGGAACTTGGGCGCCGCCCCGAACCCGGCGCGCTCCGGGTCGAACCGGCGGCGGAGCGACTCGGCCGCCGCGTCCACGTCGGGCTCGCCGAGGGCGTCGCCGGGCGGGGCCTCGGCGAGGCGCCGGACGTGCCCCGCCAGCTCGGCCGCCGACTGGCGGACGGCCCCGGCGTCCTCGCGCCAGAACCGCGAGACGTTCTCGGCCAGGTCCCTCACGCCGATCCGCCCGCCGCGGCTCTCGCGCGGGAGGTAGGTGCCCACCCAGAACGGCTCGCGCGTGTCGGGCGTGAGGAGCGCCGTCAGCGGCCACCCCCCGTGGCCCGTGGCTGCGAGCACGGCGGCCATGTAGACGCCGTCCACGTCGGGCCGCTCCTCGCGGTCCACCTTGACGCAGACGAAGGCGTCGTTGAGAGCGCGGGCCGCCTCCGCGTTCTCGAACGACTCGTGCTCCATGACGTGGCACCAGTGGCACGTCGCGTAGCCGATGGAGAGGAACACCGGCACGTCCCGGCGCCGGGCCTCCCCGAAGGCGGCGTCCGACCACGGCCACCAGTCGACGGGGTTGCCGGCGTGCTGGAGGAGGTACGGGCTGTTGGCGTCGGCGAGGCGGTTGGGCATGGGCGGCGGGGCGGGCCGCCGGCGGGGGCGGGCCGCCGGCGGGACGGTGAGACCGCGTGGGCGCGGCCGTGGTCCCGGCCGTTCCGTTTCGCCCCGGTGCGGTACGGTTCTACCCCTCGCCGTCCGAGGCGCCCCCGAGCGCTCGACGGAGGCGGGCAGTGGGCCGGGGAACGGTTCTTGACGCCCCGCTTCGCCGGACCCGCCCACCCGCCGATGCCGTCCTCCCCGTACCTCGTCACGCTCTGCCTCGCCGCCGCCGGCGCGGCCCTCTTTGCCGGCTCGCTCACGCGGTCCGGGCTCCCACCCGAGGAGGCGTACCAGGCGGCCCAGGTCGAGATCGCCGGGGGCGACGCCGACCGGGCGCTCGGCCTGCTCGGCGAGGCCGCCGACGGCAACCACCTCGGCGCGCTCCGCCAGCTCGCCCGAGCCTACGAGTCGGGGTACCTCACGCAGAACGGCGAGCGCCGGACGCCCGGCCGGGCCCGCCTCGCCATCCGGACGTGGCCGGGCCAGGCCACGCGCGCTCGGAACGCCTACCGCCGGGCCCTCACCGACTCGACGTGGACGGCCGAGGAGGCCGCCCTCCGCGCCCAGGAGTAGGCCCGCCCGGCCGGCGGCGCGCTACCGCATCGAGCCGTAGGCCCGGACGACGGACCCGTTGTGGACCGTCCCGGCCGAGCCGCAGAGCGTGACGCAGAGGTCGGCCACCTCGTCGACGGCCACGCCGCGCGCGCCCTCCTCCTCGTCGCCGAACAGGATGAGCGACGGGGCCACGGCCGTCGCCGTGATGCTCGCGTCGCGGTACTCGGCCGCCGCCGCCTCGACGAGCCGGACGACGCCGGCCTTCGACGCCGAGTAGGCGGCCTGCTGGGCCACGCCCCGATCCACGCCCTGCCCGGCCGCCACGCCGACGAGGTGGCCCTCGGTGCCGGACGCCAGCATCCGCCGGGCCGCCTCGCGGAACACGACGAACGCGCTCGTGAGGTTCACGTCGAGCACGCGCCGCCAGGCGTCGAGCCCGGTCTCGGCCAGCGGCCCCCCGTCCCACATCCCGACGGTGTGGACGACGGCCTCGACCGGGCCGAGCTCGCGCTCGGCCCGGTCGAAGGCGGCCCCGAGCGCCCCCTCGTCCAGGGCGTCGGCGACGAGGACGAGGTCGCCGCCGGGCGGGGCCTCGCGGTCGAGCGCGGCCACGCGGGCGCCGGCCGCGCCCAGCTTGGGCACGACGACCTGCCCCAGGCGGCCGGCGGCCCCGGTGACGACGGCGACGCGGCCGGTGAGGTCGGGAGAGGGAGGCATGGCAGTAGGGGCAGGGGGAGCCTGGCGCCCGGGCACCGCGCCCCGACGCCGCCCGCGGGCTACTCGGACGAGGTGTGGTCGTGGACGACGCGCCAGCCGTCGGGCGTCCGGGCGAGGAGGAGCGTGAAGAGCCCGCCCGGCCCCCCGCCCTCGGCGTCGCCCGCCCGCCGGAGCCGCCAGCGGCCCCACGCGAGCGCCCGCTCGCCCGTGATCGGGTGGACGGTGAGGTCGGAGAACGCGAGCGTGCCCATCGCGTCGGCGTCGGGGTAGCCCCGGACGTAGCCGTCGAGGGCCCCGTCCCAGCCGCGCCGGACGGCCCCGCCGGAGAGGAACGCGAGCGTGTCCGTCCGGGCGTAGCCGTCCATGAAGCCGCGGACGGAGCCGGCGTTCCACGCCGCGACCTGGGCGTCGAGCGTGGCCCGGACGCCGGCCCGGACGGCCTCGGCGTCGACCGCGTCCGCCGGCGGCTGG
>CAZDFV010000328.1:0-3762 GCA_964504495.1 uncultured Rhodothermales bacterium | reverse complement strand
CTGGCGCCCAACCCGCACGCCCGCGCCCTCGACCTCGCCACGCGCGCCGAGACGGGCCGCCAGCCGGTCACGGCCGTGAACGCGGGGGACGTCCGACCCGCCCGGCCCGGCGAGACGCCGACGCTCCCGACGTACCGCCAGCAGTACGCGAGCTGGACGGCGACGCCGCCGGCGGCCTACCGCGAGACCGACGCGGGCGTCGTCCTGGACCGGACGGAGACGGCCCCGCCCGTCGTCGTCCACCTCGCGCCGGGGCCGGCCCGCCTCGCGCCCGGCCGGAACGAGATCGGCGCCGGGCTGGACGTCTACGACGACTCTGCCGACAGCGTCCGCGTCCACGTCGCGCTCCTGGCCCCCGACCTCATCGACGCCGTGGCGACGGCGGCGACGACGGTCCCCGCGGACGTGGACACGCTGGCGCTCGCGCTCGACCTCCCCGAGACCGTCGGGCCCGGGCGCTACCGGCTCCGCGTGAGTGCCGCAACGCCCGCGATGGACGTCCCGTACACGGCCACGCGCCCGGCCGCCGTCCTCCCCGAGGCGGCCGTCGCGCCCGGCCTCCGCGTCGGGTTCGTCCGGTCCTACGACGGGACGACGGCCGAGGCCCTCCGCGTCATGGGCGCCGAGGTCGTCGAGCTCGACAGCCTCGACCTGGCGACCGGCGACTTCGACGGGCTCCACACGGTCGTCGTCGACATCCGGGCCTACCTCGACCGGACCGACCTCCGGGCCCACACCGACCGGCTCCTCGACTGGGTCGAGCGCGGCGGCCACCTCGTCGTCGGCTACCACAAGCTGTTCGAGTGGAACGAGGGCCGCGACAACCCGCTGACGGGCGAGCCGAACGGGGCCTACGCGCCGTTCCCGCTCCGGCTCGGCCGCGACCGCGTGACGATGGAGGACGCGCCGGTCGAGGTGCTGGAGCCGGACCACGACGTGTTCCGGGCCCCGTACGAGATCCGGGCGGCCGACTGGGACGGGTGGGTCCAGGAGCGCGGCCTGTACTTCCCGAGCGCGTACGACGCCCGCTACGCCGAGCTGCTGGCGACGGGCGACGCCGGCGAGGCCCCGCTCCGGTCGGGCCTCCTGTTCGCCGAGGTCGGGGCCGGGACCTACGTCTACAGCCCGCTCGTGTGGTACCGCCAGCTCGACGCGCTGAACCCGGGCGCGTGGCGGCTCGTCGCGAACCTCGCCTCGCTCCCCCTCGTCGACGGCCGGGCGCCGGCCGTGGGCGGGCGGTGAACGAAAGAGCCCCAGGCGAGGGATCGCCCGGGGCTCGCGCCTGCGGTCAGGGCCCCGTCCGCTGGAGAGCGAGGGTGGACGGGGCGCGCGTCACAGTTTGCCGAAGCAAGGCCAACGTCTCCAGGCGTCCGCCTACCCACCACCTCTTTCGTGTAACAAGAGCAACGGATGTGCCCCTGTGAGAGAGAGGAGGTAAACGACGCGCGCGGTCACTGACGCGACAGGCTGAGACAATGTTAGCTCCTCCCCGGTCTAGACGCAACCCCCAGGAACGGACAGCCCGCGCCGCCCGCTCCCCGTCCGCCAGCGGCGGCGCGGCGCGCCGGAGCCGCCCGAAACGCCCGCCGCAGCCTAGAGCATGTCATGGACTCGGCATCTCTGCCTTCCCGCCCTCCCGCCCTTCGAAACGGCCGTCATTCCCGCGCACGCGGGAATCCAGCGGTCGAGAGCACGTCGGCGGCCCGCCCGCTGGATTCCCGGTCGGGGCCGGGAATGACGGTGTAGGTGGGACCGAGGACGGAAGCGACGTTTCCGCTCCGTAAGGGCCATCCAGGTCCAGGACAAGCTCTAGACGGGCAGCCAGCGGCCGAGGGGCCCGCCCCCCAGCACGAGGTGGAGCACGACGACGTAGACAAAAACGATAACGACCCCCGCGGTGGCGATGCCAACCCGGGTCATACGCCGCCTCCACATGTGTCTGAATGGACGTTCCGGGCCCGAAGCACAAACCTACCACCCCCCGAGCGCCGGGGGCCCCGCCCCCCGCCCGCACCCACCGACCGTGACCGAGCGCCTCCGCCCCCCCGCCCGCTACGACGACGTCCGGTTCGACGCGTACCGCCCGCAGACCGAGAGCCAGGCGGGCGCCCTCGACAAGGCCCGGCGGTTCGTCCGGCTCGCCCGGGTCCGCCACACGCGCCCGTCGTGGATGCGTCTGTTCCGGCGGGAGGACGGCCTGCGGGGCGGGCTCTACCTCGTCGGGCCCGTGGGGACGGGGAAGACCCACCTGCTGGCGGCGATCTACCACGCGCTCGGCGCCCCCGACGACGGGGCGGAGCCGGTCCCGTGCGCCTACGTCCACTCGTCCGCCCTCTTCCGGGCGCCCGCGCCGCCCGCGGCGTGGGCGGACGCCGTCGCCGCGCGGGCCCGCGTGCTCTGCCTCGACGAGGTGGAGCTGGACGACCCGGCCGGGGAGGTCCGCCTGATCGGCGTGCTCCGGGCGCTCCGCGAGCGGGGCGTCACGCTCGCGGCGACGTCGAACGCCGAGCCCGAGCGGTTCGTCTCGGCCCACCTCGGGCGCGACCGGCTCGAGCGCTTTATCTCGGAGGAGTTCGAGCGTCAGTACCACGTCGTCTTCGTCGGCGGCGACGACTACAGGCAGCGGCTGGCGAAGGAGGGGCGGGCGTGGGTCGGCGAGGCCGACGCCGCCCGCGACGCCATGCGCCGGGCCTACGCCGAGGCCCCCGGGCCCAAGCGGTGGCTGGCGTTCGGCGACCTCCTCCGCCTCACGGCCGACGTCGAGCGGACGCGGCTGGCGGCCGACCTCGCCCGGAGCCGGGCCCTCTTCCTCGACGGCGTCGACGTGGCCGACACCGACGACGCCCTCCGCCTCCTCCGCGTGGCCGACGACCTGTACGGCCTGCCCGACCCGCCCACGCTCTACTTCACGTCCGAGCGCCCCCCGGCCGAGTGGTTCGCCGCCGGCGGCCGGGCCGGGCTCGAGCGCGCCATCGCCGACAAGTTCACGCGGACGACGAGCCGGCTCACGGCGCTCGCCGACGTTGAGCGGGTGTAGCGCGGTGCGGGGCGCGCCGGCCGGCTCCGCCAGCGGGGCGGCCCTCCCCGTCCCCGCCGAACGCACGGCCGCTACGCTCTCAGCGTTGCTCGGCGATTGACGAACAGACAAACCAAGTCGTCCCCGCGCAGGCGGGGATCCAGAGAGGCCGAGCACCGTGCCGCACGAGCCTTGGGTCCTCACCTGCGCGGATGGCGACGCGTGTTTGCGCAGGCGTCTCAGAACGTGGCACCCCTGCCTCCGAACGGGGCGCGGACGAACCGAGCGCGCGGGGCCGCGTTCCGGGCCGATGCCGCGACTCCCCCTCGCCCTCGTCCTGCTCACCCTCGGCGGCTGCGGGGCGGTCCAGGAGGCGCTCGTCGAGCGGGCCCTCGCCGGGCGCCGGGCCGCGGCCGGGCTCGACGCCCGCGAGGCCGTGGTCGACGGGCGGGCCGTGGCCTACCTCGAGAGCCCCGGCGACGGGCCGGCGGTCGTCCTCCTCCACGGGTTCGGGGCGCAGAAGGACGTCTGGCTCGAGTTTGCGGCGGCGCTCCCCGACAGCTTCCGCGTGCTCGTGCCCGACCTCGCCGGGCACGGCGGGTCCGCCCGGGACACGGCCGCCGCGTACGGGGCCGGCCGGCTGGCGGACGAGGTCGGCCGGTGGCTCGACGTCGTGGCGCCGGGGCCCGTCCATGTGGCGGGGAACTCGCTCGGGGGGCAGGTCGCGGCGCTCCTCGCGCTCCGCC
>CAZDFV010000327.1:0-3773 GCA_964504495.1 uncultured Rhodothermales bacterium | reverse complement strand
GAAGCCGGGCGCCCACACGACGGCGGGCGCCCGGCGAGAGGCTGGCGGCGAGCGCGGGCGGCGCTACTGGTCGCCCGTGGCCGGCGGGGCCACGACGGGAGGCTCGCCCGCCGGCTGCTGCGCCTGCGCTTGCTGGCCGAACGGGGGCGTGTCCATGCTGATCCCCAGCCGCGCCATGATGGGCTCGGTCAGGTCCGGCACGCGGGCGCTGCTGTAGAGGAAGACCGGGGCGTTGTTGGCCGTCGTCGGGAGGATGAGGTCGTAGCCGCCCTCCTCGGCCTCGGCCTGGATCGCCTCGTCGACGCTCGTGAGAATGGGCTGGAGGAGGAGGGCCTCGCGGTAGCTCAGGAACTGGAGGCCCTCGACCTCGGCCTGCTCGATCCGGTTCTGGAGTTGGACGAGCGCGACCTGCCGCTCCCGCCGCGACTCGTCGGTCGCGAGCGCGCTCTGGGCGAACGTCTCGTACTCGGCCGCCTGGGTCTGGAGCACCTGGCCCAGCGAGTCCTGCACGAACCGGACGCGCCCGCCGATCTGCTGCTGCTCCTGGCGGAGCTGGGTCTGGACCTCCGCGAACTGCGGGAGCCGGACGACGATCTGGTCGGTGTCGACGTAGCCGATCCGGAGGTCTTGGGCCTGGGCCGGGGCCGCCGACGCGAGGGCGACGAGCGCGACGAGGGCGGAGAAGAAAGTCTTGGTCATCAAGGTGTGGGGGGACGAAAAGGGGCGCCCGGAGTGCCGCAGTGGCTACTCCCGGGCCTGGCCGACCGCGCCGACGCCGAGCCCGAGCTCGTCGACCACGAGGTCGGTCAGGTCGTGGCGGGGGCGGGCGTAGAGGAAGAGGTAGTCGCCGGCCCGGTCGAACACGAAGTCGTACTCGCCGTCGGCGGCGACGGCCTCGATGGCGGCCAGCAGCCGCTCCTGGACCGGCCGGAGCCGGGCCTGCTGCTCGCGGAAGAGCTCGCCCTCGGCCGCGAAGTACCGGCGCCGGAGGGCGTCGTGCTCCTGCCGCTTGGCGGCGACGGCGGCCAGCTGGCGGTCCCGCTCCTCGTCGGTGTAGAGGATCTCGCGGGCGGCGAACTCGGCCTCGAGCGCGTCGGCCTCGCGGGCGAGCGCGTCGACCTCGGCCTGCCACGTCGCCGCGAGCCGGTCGATCTCCTGCTGGACCGTCCGGTACTCCGGCATCCGCTCGAGGACGACGTCGGAGTCGATGTAGCCCAGCTTCTGCTGCGCGGCGGCGGCCGGGGCGAGAGCCGCCAGCGTGGCGGCGGCGAGCGCGAGGACGGGGAGGCGCGTCATGGGCGTGCTAGCGGCCGCCGAGCGAGAACTGGAACCGCCAGCCCGGGTCTCCGGACTCGTCGCCGAGCGCCTCGAACCGGTCGATCTGGTAGCCCATGCTGAGGTCGACGAGCCCGAGGATCGGGAGGAACACCCGCGCTCCGACCCCGGCCGAGCGGAACAGCCGCGACGGGTCGTAGTCGTCGAGCCCGTCCCAGGTGTTCGCGGCGTCGGCGAAGAGGTACGGGGCGAGCGAGAGCTGGGGCGTCTGGAGCAGGACGAGCCCGAGCTCGGCCTCGTACTTGTTGAGGATCCGCCCGCCCACCGGCGCCCCGTCGCGGCGCGGGCCGATCGCCTCGAGCGGGTAGCCCCGGAGGAACACGAGGTCGCGGCCGAACCCGCGGCCGAACCCGCCCTGGCTGGCCTCGAGCGGCGTCCCGCCGATGAGGTACCGCTGGAACTGGACCTCGTCGCCGGTCAGCGAGCCGATGTAGCCGGCCTGGGCCCGGACGCTCGCCGTGAGCCGCCCGGCGACGGGCGTGTACCACGCCGTCTGCCCGTCGAGCTTGTAGTACTGGACGGTCCCGCCGAGCGGCGGCGCGACCGTCGCCGAGAGGTCGAGCGACGACCCGCTCTGGGGGAAGGTCGGGTTGTCGAGCGCGTTCCGGCTCAGGGTCTGCGTGACGGTCACCTCGGTGCTCACGCCCTCCGGGAGCCGGCCGCCGCTGAGCCCGGCCCCGCCCGTCCCCGAGATGTCGTAGAGCCGGAACCCGAGGTTCGTCCCGGTCACGAAGAAGTCGTCGGGCCACTTGAGCCGCTGGCGGTAGAACAGGCTCCCGTAGCCCGTCGCCACGTCGATGTCGTCGCCGCCGAACTGGCGGAACTCCGAGGCCGAGTACCCGAGCGAGAACCCGGCCGGCGTCTGGCGGCCCCGGAACCACGGCTCGGTAAAGGACACCGAGTAGACCTGCCGGCGCGTCCCGTAGGTCTGGACCTGGAGCGAGAGCTGCTGCCCGTCGCCGGTCGGCATCCGGCCCTGGACGGCGTTCTGGATCGAGAAGTTGTTGAACGTGACCCGGGCCGTGAGGATGAGCCCGATGTTCCCCCCGCCCCACCCGCCGGAGAGCTCGAGCTGGTCGGACGAGGTCTCGGCCAGGTTGTACGTCAGGTCGACGGTCTGGTCCTCGTCGTTGACGGCGATCTGGGGGCCGGCCTGGAAGCTGGCCGGGTCGAAGTAGTTGAGCGTGGCGAGCTCGCGGACCGACCGCTCGAGGGCGGCGCGGCTGTACGGCTGGCCCGGCACGGTCCGGATCTCGCGGCGGATGACGTGCTCCTTCGTCCGCGTGTTGCCGGCGATCCGGACGGTCCCGAACTCGTAGACCTCGCCCTCGGTGACCTCGAAGTAGAGGTCGAGCGAGTCGCCGGCGGCCTCGACCACCTCCTGCTGCACGTCGAACCGGAGGTAGCCGCGGTCCTGGTACAGGCTCGTCACGTCGGAGTGGTCGGGCGTGTAGTACAGGTTCCGCTCGAGCTTCCCGCCGTCGTAGACGTCGCCCTCCACGACCCCGAGGGCCGCCTGGAGTTGGGCGTCGGTGAAGATCGTGTTCCCCTCGAAGACCACGTTTCGGACGGCGTACTGCGGCCCCTCCTCGACCTCGATCTCGACGACGAGGTCGCGGACGCCGGGCTCGGGCGTCTCGACGTAGATCGAGTCGCGGACGACGCGGGCGCCGTAGTACCCCCGGTCGCGGTAGAACTGGAGCAGGCCCGTGAGGTCCTCCTCGAACCCGGCCCGGTCGAACGTCTCGCGGCTCCAGAACCGCCACCAGCGGCGCTCGGGCGTGTTCTTGAGCTGCTTCCGGAGCGTCCGCTCGGAGAACACCTCGTTCCCCTCGAACCGGACGTCGGCGACCGTCACGCGCCCGCCCTTGTCGACGGTGTAGGTCAGGTTCACACGGCCGTCGGTCCCGACCGACTGGCTGACCCCGACCGTCGCGAGCTGGAACCCCTGGTCGCGAACGTACTGCTCGATCGCCATCCGCCCGCGCTCGACGTCGGCCGGGCGGACGGCCCGGCCGCGGAGGAGCGGGATCTGGTCGGCGACCTCCTCGCGCTCGCTCGACCCGAGCCCCTTGAGCTCGAGCTCGCCCAGGCGGGGCTGCTCCTCGACCGTGATCCGGAGGTCCACGCCGGCGTCGGTCACGGCGGCCGCCTCGATCTGGACGTCGGAATAACCGCCCCGCGAATACAGGTTGCGGACGGCCTCGGCGAACGACGGGTCCCACGGGAGCTGGACGCGCTGGCCGGGCTGGATCCCGGCGACGGCCCGGGCGAGCCCCTCGCTCTCGGGGCCGGAGGCGCCGACGATCTCGACCGCGCGGACCTCGACCGTCTCAAGACCGGGGGCGGCCGGGGGCGGCGGGGCGGGGGCGGCGAGCGTGTCGCCGGCGAGCGGGTCGTCCTGGGCGAGCGCGGCCGGTGCGGCGACAACCGCCAGC
>CAZDFV010000326.1:0-3790 GCA_964504495.1 uncultured Rhodothermales bacterium | reverse complement strand
ACGGGGGGGACGGCCGCGGCCGCCTGCGCCCTCGTCCGCCAGGCGGGCGGGGCCGTCGTCGGCGTCTCGTTCGTGCTCGAGCTGGCGGCCCTCGGCGGGCGCCGGAGCCTCCCGGCGGGCGCTCCCGTGGAGGCCGTGCTCTCGGTCTAGGGCCCGGGACGCCGCAACCGTGCGCCCCCGCCAGCGGGGCGCTCCGCCAGCGGGGCGCTACTGGACGGCGATGCAGCTGATCTCGAGGCGGGCCCCCTGCGGGAGCTTCCCGACCTCGAGCGCCTCCCGGGCCGGCGTCGTCCCGCTGAAGTAGCGGGAGTAGACCTCGTTGACCGGCGCGTAGTCGTCCATGTCGCGGAGGAAGAGCGTGACCTGGACGACGTGCTCGAAGTCCATCTCCGCCGCGTGGAGGACAGCCCCGATGTTGTCGAGGATCCGGGCCGTCTCGTCTTGGACGTCGCCCTCGATCATCTCCCCGGTCACCGGGTCGAGGGCGATCTGCCCCGAGCAGTACAGCGTGTTGCCCACGAGGAGGCCGGAGCAGTACGGCCCGATCGGCATCGGGGCGCCGGGGCTCTTGATCCGCTCGCGGCGGGACGGGGGCTTCGGGGTCATGGGCGGGGGGACGCGGGCGGACAAGATCCGGCCCCGGTGCGCGCGGACGCGCGAAGATGGGGGAAAACTCTAGCTCCGCACCGGGGCCCCGTTCGGACGGCTGCTAGCTTGCAAGACCCGCACCAATCGCCCGCCGCCGTGAGTCAAGGTCGCGTTCTCGTCGCCATGAGCGGCGGGGTCGACTCGTCCGTCGCCGCCGGCCTCCTCCACGAGGCCGGCTACGAGGTCGTGGGCGTGACGATGAAGACGTGGGATTACGAGACGTCGCTGGGCGGGTCGGGCGCCAGCCGCAAGCAGTCCGGGTGCTGCTCGCTCGACGACATGAACGACGCCCGGGCCGTGGCCGTCCGCCTCGGGGCCGCCCACACCGTCGTCGACATCCGCGCCGAGTTCGGGGACTGGGTCATCGACCGGTTCGTCGGCGACTACACCGCGGGGCGGACGCCGAACCCGTGCGTGCTCTGCAACACGCACATCAAGTGGGCCGCCCTGCTCAAGCGCGCCGACGCCCTCGGCTGTGACCACATCGCGACGGGCCACTACGCCCGCGTCCGCGGGGAGGGCGGCCGGCACGTCGTCAGCCGCGGCCTCGACCGCGACAAGGACCAGTCGTACGTGCTCTGGGGCGTGGCCCAGGACCACCTCGCCCGGACGCTCCTCCCGCTCGGCGGGCACACCAAGGCCGAGATCCGGCGGATGGCGGCCGAGATGGGGTTCGAGCACGTGGCCGGGAAAAAGGACTCGTACGAGATCTGCTTCGTCCCCGACGACGACTACCGGGGGTTCCTCCGGCGCCGCGAGCCCCGGCTGGCGGCCCTCGTCGGGGGCCCGTTCGTCTGGGCCGAGACGGGCGAGGCCGTGGGCACGCACGACGGGTACCCGTTCTACACCGTCGGCCAGCGGCGGGGGCTCGGGCTCGCGCTCGGCGAGCCGGCCTACGTCGTCCGCATCGAGCCGGCGACGAACACCGTCGTCGTCGGCCCGCGCGCGGCCCTCGCGGAGCGGGCGCTGGAGGCGCGCGGCGTGGTCTGGGGGAAGGCGCCTGGGATCGGGGGCGAGGCCCGCGTGCTCGGCCAGATCCGCCACCGCGACGCCGGCGCCCCGGCGCTCGCCCGGCAGACCGGCCCGGACGCGTTCGAGGCCGTCTTCGAGACGCCCCGGACGGCCGTCGCGCCCGGCCAGGCCGCCGTGCTCTACGACGGCGACGACGTCCTCGCCGGCGGATGGATCGCCACGACCGGCGCCGGCGGCGCCCCCGAGGCCGACCCGGACTTTCTCGCCCTCCCGACGCTGTGAGCGCGGTCCGCGAGTGCCCGTCGTGCGGGATGGAGGTACCGGCCGAGGCGTCGGAGTGCCCGGTCTGCGGCTACGAGTTCCCCGAGCCGCGGCGGGGGGTCCGGGCGAGCGCGTGGCTGTTCGTCGCGCTCATGGTCCTGTTCGCCGTCCCGCTCCTGGCCTGGCTCCTCGGCTGGCTGGGGTAGGCTCGCTGGCGCTCGCGGGGTTGGGGATTGGGAGTTGGGATGTAGTGTAGGGCAGCCGCCGGAAAGGTGGCTGCGCCGTCGCCTCGCGGTCTGGGCCACTCCCGCCCGTTCCGCTGGCGCCCGGCCCCGCCAGCCGGGCGCTGCTATCCTCGCCCCCCGTTACAGCACCGGCGCGAGCAGGCGCGTCGCGTTCACGGCGAAGCGGAACGCGAACGGCCGGCCCTCCAGGTCCGCCAGCCGGAGCCGGGTCGCGCGGGCGAAGTCGGCCTCGAGCATGGCCCCGACGCGGTCGCAGAACGGGCCGTCCTGGACGACGACTGTGGCCTCGAAGTTGAACCGGAACGAGCGGTTGTCGAGGTTGGCCGTGCTCACAATGCCGTAGTCGCGGTCGACCAGCGTCACCTTCTGGTGCATGAACCCCTCCTCGTAGAGGAGCACCTGGCCTCCGGCCCGGGCCACGTCGTCGAGGTAGGCGTACGGGACGTACTTGAACAGCACGCTGTCCGACTCGCGCGGCATGAGGATCCGGACGTCGACGCCCCGGAGCGCGGCGAGCTGGAGGGCCCCGAGCACCCGGCCGTCCGGGACGAAGTACGGCGTGGCGATCCAGACCCGCTCCTCGGCGCTCTCGATGGCGTGGGTGTAGAGGAGCCCGCACGTCTCGACCTCGTCGACGGGGCCCGAGGCGAGGACGAGCGCCCGGAGGTCCTCGTCCCCGGCAGTCGGCTCCCAGCGGAGCCCCTCGACCCGCTCGCGTGTGGCGTAGAACCAGTCGCGGACGAACGGGAGCTGGAGGCCCTGCACGACGGGCCCCGTCACCGCCACGTGCGTGTCGCGCCACGGGCCCATGTCCGGGTCCCGGCCGAGGTACTCGTCGCCGGCGTTGAGCCCGCCGGTGAACGCCACGCGGCCGTCGACGACCGTGATCTTCCGGTGGTTGCGGAAGTTGAGCCGGAGCTTCTTCAGCCACGAGCGCGGCCCGGAGAACGCGGCGACAGAGACCCCGGCCGCCTCCAGCCGCCGCCGGTACGACCGCGGCAGCCGCCAGCTCCCGACGGCGTCGTAGAGCAGCCGGACCGCCACGCCCCGCCGGGCCGCCGCCGCCAGCCGGTCCGCGAAGGCCCGCCCGATCCGGTCGTCGTGGATGATGTAGAACTGGGCGAGCACGTAGTCCTCGGCCGCGTCGATCGCGGCGAACAGGGCCTCAAACGTTTCTTCCCCGTCGACCAGGAGGCGGGCCCCGTTGCCGTGCGTGAACGGGAGCGTGGCGAGCTCGGCGAAGGCGTGGAGCTCGCCGGCCCCCCGGTCGCCGCCCGCGCCGTCGGTCGGGACGAGGAACGGGGCGAGGGGGCCGTCCCCCAGCTCCTCCAGCCCGGCCGCGATCCGGGCGTCGAGGTCGCGGACCGCGCGGACGTAGTCGTCGAACTGGGACCGCCCGAAGACGAGGTAGAGCGGAACGGCCGCGAGCGGGAGGGCGAGGAGGGCGAAGACCCACGCCGTGGCCCCCTGCGGCGTCCGCGTCTTCATGACGGCGTCGAGGGCCATGACCGCCCCCAGCGCGTACAGCACGGCCGTCCCGACGCCGATCGCCCAGCCGCCGGGTCCAGAGAAGAGCGTGCCGGGGTCCATGCCCGCGTCGACCCCGCCCGGCCCGGCCGCGTTCCCGCCCGGCTGGCGGGGGCCGCCGCCAGCCGGGCGGGGCG
>CAZDFV010000325.1:0-3802 GCA_964504495.1 uncultured Rhodothermales bacterium | reverse complement strand
CCGGCTCGCGTGGGACGCGGGGGGGCTCGCGCCGGGCGTCTACTTCGCCCGCCTCGTGAGCGCCGAGGCCGCGCAGACGGTCCGCCTCGTGGTCGTGCGCTAGCCGCGCGCCCTCCCAGCCGGACCCGCCATGCGCGCCCTCGCCCTCCTCGCCCTCGCCCTCAGCGCCGCCTCCGTCGCGGCCCAGGGCGAGGTCCAGCTGAGTCTCCCCGACGTCACGGTCCGGCCGGGCGCCGAGGTCGTCGTTCCGGTGACGGTCGAGACCCCGCTCGCGGGCCGCGACGTCCGGGCGTTCACCGTCGTGGTCCGGTACGCGTCGGCGGCCGTCACGCCCGTCGCCGTCGAGACGGACGGGACGCTGGTGGACGGGCTGAGCGTGGAGGCCGAGATCGACGAGATGGACCGGGAGGTCCGCGTGGCGGCGGCGGCCGCCAGCCCGCTGACCGGCTCCGGCGTCCTGTTCCGCGTCCGGTTCCGGGGCGAGGCGCCGGGCAGCGTGACCCTGTCGTTCGACCCCGAGCGGAGCGTGCTGAACCAGGGCGAGCCGGCGCTCGCGTTCACGGACGGGCGGGTCACGGTCGAGACGCCGCCGACCGTCCGCCTGGGGCCGCCCGAGGCCGTGCTCCTGACCGGGGAAACCGCCACGTTCACGGCGTCGGGCGGCGCCGCGCCCTACACGTACGAGACCGACGACCCGGCCGTCGCCACGGTCGACGGC
Source organism: uncultured Rhodothermales bacterium (assembly GCA_964504495.1). GTDB lineage: Bacteria > Bacteroidota > Rhodothermia > Rhodothermales > Rubricoccaceae > Rubrivirga. The sequence continues at coordinate 3,084 of CAZDFV010000325.1, read as the reverse complement.
GACGGGCTCGTCACGGCCGTCGCTCCCGGGACGACGCGGCTCCGGGCGTTCGACGCCGACGGCACGCCCTCGACCGACCGCCCCCTCGTCGACGTGCGGGCGTTCAGTCTCTCGACCGAGCCGGTCGAGGTGGGGCAGGGCGAGACGGTCCGCGTCCCGCTCGCGACGACGTCGCTCGACGGGCTCGGCGTGCGGAGCGGCGAGGTCACGCTCCGGCTGACGGCGTCCGTCGCCCGGATCGCCGGGGTCGAGACGGACGGGACGCTCCTCGACGGGGTCTCGACGAGTGCCCAGACCGAGGGCGACGTCACGCGCATCGCCTTCGCCAGCGCCGACGCGGTCGAGGGCGCCGGGACGCTCCTCACGCTCGTCGTCGAGGCGGCCGCGGACGGGAACGGGAACGCCGCGCTCCAGGCGCCCGAGCCGCCGGCCGTGAACGAGGGCGTGCTCGGGCTGGCGCGCGGGCTGGGTTCGGTCCGCGTCTCGCCCCCGCCGACGCTCGGCGTGAGCCCGTCGTCGTCCGAGATCCTGGCCGGCGAGACGGTCGCGCTCGCCGCCAGCGGGGCGGAGGGCGCCGTCTCCTGGGCCTCCTCCGACGCCGCTGTTGCCGCGGTCTCGGACGCCGGCGTCGTCACCGGCGTCGGGAGCGGGACGGCCGCGATCACTGCGACCGACGCCGAGACGGGCGGGACGGGCACGGCCGCCGTCACCGTCTTCGGCGTCGAGGTCGACCTCGGCGAGGTCGAGACCGGGCCGGGCCAGACGGTCCGCCTCCCGGTCGCCTTCCGGGCCCCGGCGGGCGAGGCGGTTGAGAGCATCCAGGGGCGGCTCCGGTTCAGCGGGGGCGGCCTCCTCGTGGCGGACGTCGACGCCGACGACCGGCTGGCGGACGGCTGGTCGCTCTCGGCGAACGCGCTCGACGACGGCGTCTTCGCGTTCGCCGGCGCCGGCCCGGCCGTGAGCAGCGGGGGCGTCTTCCTCGACCTCGTCGTGGTCGTCAGCCCACGGGCCCGGTCGGGCGTGCAGACGGCCGAGATGCTCGGCCTCCTGTTCAACGAGGGCGTCCCGACCGCCCGGGCGCTCCCCGGCGCCGTGACGGTCACGGGAGGCAACGCTCCCCCGACGGCCACGGACGACGCCGCCTCGGTGGACGAGGACGGGACGGTCCTGATCGACGTCCTCGACAACGACGCCGACCCCGACGGCGATGCGCTCACTATCGAGTCCGTCGGCGCGCCGCGGTTCGGGACGGCCGAGGTCGAGGACGGCCAGGTCCGCTACACGCCCGACCCGGACGCGAACGGTGAGGACCAGTTCACCTACCAGGCGTCGGACGGCGCCCCACCGTTCGCCCAGGCGACGGTGACGGTGACGGTCGCGCCCGTCAACGACCCGCCCGTGGCGGCGCCCGACGTGGCGGCGACGGCGCCGGGCGAGCCGGTCACGGTCCCCGTCCTCGACAACGACACCGACGCCGAGGACGACGCCCTTACCGTCACGGCGGTCTCGACGCCCGCCAGCGGGACGGCGACGATCACGGACGACGGCCAGTCCGTGACCTACACGCCCGACGACGGGTTCGAGGGCGCCGACGCCTTCACCTACACCGTCTCCGACGGGAACGGCGGCGAGGCCACGGGGACGGTCGACGTCCGGGTCGGGGTCGGGAACGCCCCGCCGGTCGCCCGCGACGACGAGGCCGCGACCGACGACGCCACGCCGGTCACGGTCGCCGTCCTCGCCAACGACGCCGACGCCGACGGCGACGCGCTGGCGGTGACGGCCGTCGGCACGCCGAGCCGGGGGGCGGCCTCGACCGACGGCACGACGGTGACCTACACGCCCGAGGCGCCCGGCCCGTACACCGCCACGTTCACGTACACCCTCTCCGACGGCCAGGACGACGCCACGGCAGCGGTTACCGTGACCGTCTCGGCCGCCGGCCGGAACACCCCGCCGACGGCCCGCGACGACGACGCCTCCGTCGCGCCCGGTGCCGCCGTCCAGATCGCCGTGCTCGCCAACGACGCCGACGCCGACGGCGACGCCCTGACGGTAACGGCGGTCGGGACGCCGGAGCAGGGCACGGCCTCGACCGACGGCACGACCGTGACCTACACGGCGCAGGCCGATGCGGACGGCCTCGACACGTTCCCCTACACCGTCTCCGACGGGGTCGGTGGGACGGCGACGGCCACGGTCCGCGTGACCGTGATGCGGGGGGTCCCGGCCGTGACCTCGGCCCCGGCCGCGCCGCCGGCGGCCGGCCAGCCTTCGACCGTCACCGTCGGGGTCGAGGGGCTCGTCCCGGTCGAGGCCGACCTGTTCTACCGGGTCACCGGGCGGACCGACTACGCCTCCGTCCCGCTCGTGCCCGCGGGGGAGGCGTACCAGGCCGAGGTGCCGGCGGGCGCCGTCACGCCGCGCGGTTACGACTACTACGTCCGCCTCTCGGACGGCGAGACGACGCTGACCGACCCGGCCGTGGACCCCGCCAGCGCGCCGCGGCACGTCCGTGTGGCGACGGCGGCCCAGACCTCGGCCGTGGTCGTCCCGCGCGACGGGACGTACCGGATGGTCTCGGTCCCGGTCGCCCTCGACGCCGCGGCGCCGGAGGCCGTCTTCGCCGACGACCTCGGCCCGTACGCCCCGTCCCGCTGGCGGCTGCTGCGGTGGGACCCGGCCGCCGAGGCGTACGACGAGCTGGGCGGCAGCGACGCCCCCGTCGTGCCCGGCCGCGGCTACTGGCTCGCCGCCCGGGGTGAGGGCGAGGTGGCGTTCGACGTCGAGGCCGGCCGGTCGGTCGACGCCTCGGCGCCGGTCGAGATCGTGCTCCCGCCGGGGTGGAGCCAGATCGGCGTCCCGTTCGCCTTCCCCGTGGCCTGGGCCGACGTCGCGGGCGCCGAGGACGTCCCGCCGCCCGTCGCCTACGACGGCGTCGAGTACGTGCCGGGGCAGACGGCGATGGCGCCGTGGCAGGGGCTGTTCGTCGAGAACCCGACGGACGCGCCGGTCACGATCTCCGTCCCGCCCATCGAAGCCGAAGCCGACGAGGAGGCCCGCCAGTCCGGCGCCCGGCTCGGC
>CAZDFV010000324.1:0-3802 GCA_964504495.1 uncultured Rhodothermales bacterium | reverse complement strand
CCGCCCCGCCCGCGACCCGGGGCGCGACCGAGACCGGGAACGTGTACGCCTCCTCTACGAACGTCCGCGTCTCCGCAGACACCAGACCGGCCAGCACCGTCCGCGACGAGCCATCCCAACCGGGCCGAGCCAGAGCCATGAGCGCCTCGCGCTGGCTGGGCCGGTGGGCCTCGTCGCCCCAGAGCGAGCCGCTGGGGAGCCAGGCGAACAGGGGGTCGGCCTCCTTGCGCGCCTCCGTCTCGAACCAGTCGGCAATCCACCCGACGGCCAGCCCGAGCCCGACGAGCACGAGCCCGACGGCGACCAGGGGCGCCGCGCTGGCGGTCGCCCCAGCGAACATCAGCCCCCCTCCCACGCCGCCGATGACGGCCGACGCGATCATGCCCGCGTCCACCTCGGCCTCGTCCTGAGCTCCGGACGCGTCGGTGTCCAGGACGCCCTCGATGATCCCGACCGTCATCGTGGCGGCTTCGAGAAACGGGGCCGCACGGCCCAGGGCCTTCGCCGCCCCCAGCCATCGCTGACCACCGACGCCCTCGTACACGCCCGCCGCGCCGGTGAGGGTCTGACCGACGGCGATGGCCTCCCCGAGCTCGAGCTTGCCCTCGGCCGCAGCCCGCGCCACCGCCTCGGCGTTGATCACCACGTCCAGAGCCGCCACCACGACGGCCACACGACCGGAGCCGGCCCTCACCCGCTCCCACGCCGGGTCGGGGACGGCCGCGTTGCCGGTGATCGTCGTGGTCCGCGTGTAGGTCAGCTGCCAGCGCTCGCCCGGGTTCCCCCGCATCCGCCGCCGCGTTCGGATGCCGACGACGTCGGTGCCCATCTGCGTCACGGCCGTCTGGCCGATCTTCGTGCCGCCCATCTCCACAGTCGGCATCTGGCCGTCCGTGGTATAGATTCTGACTTGGCCGCTGTCGTGGGCCGAGGACAGCTTCCACTCGAACACCGCCGCGAACGCCGCGGCCTCCTTCCCGGTCAGCCGAACGCGGCTCGTCCGGACGGACGTCGTGCGCACGAGGCGGAGGACCGGACCCAGCGCCTCGAGGATCGCCTTGGCCCCGTCGGCCCCCTTCGTCGTCGCGCTCCAGAGCGCCTTGAACGTCGGGGCCGTCAGGAACTGGCTCCACTCCCAGGCGCGCGTCTCCTCCAGCGGGTCCGTGATCCGCTCCACGTCTGCGAACTCCACGCCCCGGGCCGCCGCGAGCACCCCGGCCGCGTCCATCAGGCGGTACACGAGCCCGCCCCCGGCCCCCGCGCTGCACATGGCCCCGAGCCCCTCGGCGACCACCCCGGCGACGGTCTCGGACCCGTCCGTCTCGCCAAGCGCACGCGCCACGGCAGCGTCCGTAACGAGCGTCGCCAGGAGCGGTCGGTTGAGCCAGGACTCCAGACGGTTCCCCGCCACCCGGGCGCGGTGGGTCAGGTAAGCCTCCTGCTGGCGGAGCCCGAACGAGGCGTGCCACACCAGCGAGTTGCCGTGCTCGAACCCGGCGTCCGCCAGCGGCCGGCCGGCGTCGGAGGCCGAGAACCCGGCCCAGGCCCGCTCCATGTTGTAGAGCACGTCGCGCGTCGGCACCATGCGCGCGCCGCCCCCCTTCGAGTAGGGGTTGAAGTCGAGGTCCCGCCGAGCCGCGAGGGCTTCCGACAGGTACGTCCGGCGGTGCTCGGGCCGGTAGGTAGCCGCAGCGACGAGCCCGGCGCTGAAGCGGGCGGCGGCGCTCGCCTCCGTCCACCGCTCGTGGCGCGCCACGGCCCCGCGCGCGAGCGCGCTCATCCGCCCGGTCACACGGACGGGGTCGGGGAGGTAGACCTTCCAGCACCCGGCCGCCCCGTCCCACCGCGCGCTCGACGCCGCCTCCTGGTAGACCTCGCCGTCGGACCCGAACGCGACCCGCGCCAGGGTGTCCCCGACGAGCGTGCGGGCGGCGTGGTCGAGACAGCCCGCGGGCAGCGGGCCGTAGAACGTGTGGGCGTAGGCCGCCCGCCCCTCTCGTTTCTGGACCGCCCCGGTGTGGACGAGGACGTACTCGGAGGGCGGGCCGTGGGCCTCGGGCGGAGCGCCGCTCTCCCCGTCGGTCTCCGACTCGGGGTAGGACGCATAGCGGTACGTGCCGTCGGCCTGGACCTCCCACACGCCGAGCCGTGCCGTCTCGGCCTCCGACGCGCCGTCGCCTTCGTCGGGGCCCGGCGTGTCGTAGGGGCCTACCGACAGGGAGAGCCAGAGCACGCGGCCCGCCAGACCCGGTGGGAGCGGGGTGGGCGGGGTGAGCGGGGGCGCAGCGCCCTCGGCCTCCTCGACGGCCTCCGCGTCTAGAATCCCTTCACCCTCGGCCGCTGCCGCCGCCTCGTCCGCGTCGTAGGCGCCCGCCGACGTCCCGAGCGGCCACACGTGCTCGCGCGACACGACGAGGTGGTCGGCCTCGGTCGTCGGCGCGCGGAGGTCATCGGGGGCGTCGGCCAGGACGGTCGGCTGGTGGAGCGTGAACCCGCGCCCGCGCGCGTCGGTCGCCTCCGGGAACGCGAGCCGGTCGCCGTGGAAGAAGCGCGTCGCGACGAACCCCGCCGTGTGCTTTCCGTCGCGCCCCATCGGGGACAAACCCGAGGCTCCTCCGTAGACGAACACGCGGTCGTACGAGAGCCCCGAGAGCACCTCGACCTCACCCCGCTCGCTCCGGCCGGGTCGGTGGAGCAGACGGAACGTGACGCCGTCGGTCTGGAGGGAGTCCTCCTCGCCGGGCGGCACGTGGAAGGCCAGGTCCCACAGCCCGGCGGCGGCCGCGGCTCCGTCCCCTGAGGCGCGGATCTGGCGCGTGGTCTCGTCTGCCTCCGTAACGGGCCGCTCTGAGCGGTACACCTCCGCGCCGCCCGCGTCCTCACCTACGAGCACGAACACGTCCGGCAGGCCCGCCACGTCGGGAGCCCAGATCCGGACGGTTCCGAACGCGCCGCCCCGCACGGTCAGTACCGTGTTCCGCCCGGTTCGGACGGACGCCCGCCCGCCGCCGTACACCACCGAGGCTATAGGGAGGGTCGAGGTGCTCACGGGATCGGGGGCTGAACGGCGACGACGGTGCAGCGACCGGGGTCGACGTCGACGATCTCGACGGCTCCGCGAGCGTCCGACGTTAGCGTCCGGTGCTCGCCGCTGGACAACTCGACCTGGACCGTCGCGCCGCCGAGGGGCTCTCCAGTCGTGTCCCGGAGCGTGACGACCGCGCGGTCGAGGAACCGGATGGACGGGCTCGTCGCGGCGTGGACCCCGTCCACGACGACCCGCGCCGAGTACCGGGCCGACGACCACCGAGCGTCGTCCCAACTGCCGCCTCTATCCGAGGGGTCGGGTTCATATGGGGGCGGGTCGTCGCCCTCCGGCACGGCGCGACCGGGCTGCGTTCGGGGCGGGTCCGACACCGAGGGCCAGTCGAGCACAAACGGCGCCGACGCCTCTACTGCAGCGCCCCGAACGGTCCCCGGGATCGATGCCACCTTCACCCGCACGGTCGAGCCGTCGGCGTCGAGGGTGTCCCGCCACACCTCGAACACGGCGCCCACCCCGCCCTCGATCCCGACGCACCGGGCCGACATCCCGACCGGCTCCCCCACCCGGGCCTCGTCCCGCGCCCACCGGCACCCGTAGACCCCGACGAGCCCGACCGCCACGCTGGCGGCCCCCTCCGCCAGCCCGTCGAGCCAGACCTGCCCGCCCGTCCCGACCACGCCGTCGCGGGTCCCGTCGCCCTCGGCGCGGTAGCGCCACCCGGCGACGGGCCGGCCCGCGGCGTCGGCGTAGGCGACC
>CAZDFV010000323.1:0-3818 GCA_964504495.1 uncultured Rhodothermales bacterium | reverse complement strand
CGGCGACGCGGCCCGGTTCCGGCTCCGCCTCGACGACGGGCGGACGGTCGAGGCCGGCGACGCCGTGGGCGAGTTCGTCTCGGGCGAGGCCGCCGTCCGCGCCTCCCGCCTCGCGGGCGACGTCCGGGCGGCCGAGGCCGAGGTCCGGTTTTACCGCTCGGGCCAGAAGGCGCCCCTTGTCGAGGCGGCCCGGCAGGAGGTCGCACGCGCACAAGCCGCGCGCGAGCAGGCCGCGCGCGTCGTCGCTCGTCAGGAGGACCTCGTCGAACGGGGCGTGGGGGCGGCCCGCGACCTGGAGGCGGCTCAGGCCCGCGAGACCGAGGCCGAGGCCGAGTTGGCCGTCGCCGAGGCCCGGCTCGAGGCGGTCCAGACCGGGTCCCGCGCCGAGGAGGTGGCCCTCGCCGAGGCCCGGCTGGCGGCGCTCCGGCGCGAGTCGGCGGCGCTGGGCGACCGGCTCCGCATGAACACGCTCGTCGCCCCGATCTCGGGGACGGCCTTCCACGTCGTCTCGCCCGATACGCTCCTGCTCGTCGCCGACACGTCGGAGCTGACCGTCGTGCTCCCCGTCCGGTGGGCCGACCGCGACCGCGTCCGCCCGGGCCAGACCGTCCGGCTCCGGGCGTCCGAGTGGGGCGAGCCGGCCCGGGCCCGCATCGTCGGCCTCCGCGAGACGTCGGCCCAGGCGGCGGGGCAGGCGTACCTCCTGGCCTCGGCCGAGGTCACGGCCGGGCGCGAGGCGCTCACGCCGGGCCTCCTCGTCCTCGCCGCCGTCGAGCTCGACCCGGTCCCGACCGATCAGCGCCTCCGCCGGCTCTGGTCGGACCTGTTCGGCGCCCCGTGAGCGCCGCCAGCGCCCCGCCCCCGTGCGCCGCGAGCTGAAGTACCTCGTCCGCGAGGCCGACCGCGAGCGGCTCTACGGGCTCCTCGGCCCGTACGTCCGCCCGGACGCCCACGCGGGCGGGGCGGGGCGGCCGAGCTACACCGTCCGCAGCGTCTACTTCGACACGCCCGACCTCCGCGACTACGCGCAGAAGGTCTCGGGCGACGAGCAGCGGGTGAAGGTCCGCGTCCGGGCGTACGACGCGCCCGGCGGGCCGGTCTTCCTCGAGGTCAAGCGGAAGCGGGGCGGGGCCGTGTGGAAGGACCGGGCGGTCCTGGACGCCGCCGACGTCCTCCCGGTCCTGGCCGGCGGCCCGGCCCTGGGCGAGGCGGCCCGGCGGTTCGTGTTCCGTCTCCGGCGCGACGGCCGGCGCCCGGTCCTCCTCGTCGTCTACGACCGGGAGCCGCTCGTCGGCCGGCTCGACCCGTCGCTCCGCGTCACGCTCGACCGGCGGCTCCGCGTCCAGCCGTACCCCGTGGTCGGGGCCGACCTCGCCGGGCTCTACGGCGAGGCCGGGCTCCGCCCCGCGCTCCGCGACCACTTTATCCTGGAGGTCAAGTTCGACCGGGCGTTCCCGTCGTGGTTCGGCCCCGTGATCACCCGGCTCGGGCTCCGGCGCGAGGCGCTCTCGAAGTACGGGATCGGCGTCGAGACCCTCCCCCCGCGCCGGTTCGGCGCCCCCGCCGTCCTCGCCGCCGCCCGCCTCGGCGCGTAGCATCCGCCCCATGCCGTTCGAGTCCGACCCGTTCTCGCTCATCCCGCTCGGGACGGCCCAGATCATCGGGAACGTGCTCGTCGCGCTCGGGTGCGGGCTCGCCGTGGCGGCCCTCTACCGCTGGTCGTACCGGGGGACGAGCTACTCGGTCACGTACGTGACCTCGCTCGTCGCGCTGGCGATGATCACGGCCGTCGTCATCATGGCGATCGGGAACAACCTCGCGCGGGCGTTCGGGCTCGTCGGGGCGATGTCGATCATCCGGTTTCGGACGGCCGTCAAGGACACGCAGGACCTCACGTTCCTCTTCCTCGCGCTCGCCGTCGGGCTGGCGGCCGGGGTCGGGTTCCACCGGCTCGCGCTCGTCGCGACCGGCCTCGTCGGCGGGACGCTCTGGGTGCTCGGGCGGAGCGGGTTCGGGACCGTCGAGCGCCGCGAGTACCTCGTCGAGGTCACGGCCCGGGCCGGCGCCGAGGCCCCGTGGGCGCCCGTGTTCGACCGCTACGCGCGGAGCGCCCGGCTCCTCTCGGCCCGGACGGCCGGGGAGGGCCGGACGGAGACGTCGTTCCTCGTCGTCCTCCGCCGCTCGGCCGACGCGCAGGCCCTCGCCGAGGCGCTCGGGGCCGCCGAGGGCGTCGAGCACGCGAGCCTGTACCACGACGAGGAGCGCCCGCTGTAGCGTCGTTGCATGCAACGACGCTACCGGCGACGCGCGCCGCCCGTCGGGCGGGGCGCTACCGGAACTCGACCTCGTCCACGACCGCCCGGCCGAGGTGCTCGTTCATCCGGTCCCGCCAGCCCGACCGCCCGAACGAGAGGTGGTGCCGCCACGCGGCCGACCGGACCTTGACGTGGAGCACGCCGTGCCGCATCCACACCTGCTCGGTCTGGGCCGCGACGGCCTCGCCGGCCACCTCAGGCCACGCCTCGACCGCCCGGGCCGCGTCGAGCCGCTCGCGGTACCCGTACCGCTCGATCAGGCCGTCGAGGACGGACCCGAGGCGCTGCGGGGTGTGGGAGTCGGGCACGGGGGGCGGGGGCGAGCGGGGGGACCAAGCTAGAGACCTTCCGCCCGCCCGACACGGAGCGCGGCGGGGCCGAGCGCCCCCTCCTCCCGTACCCCCCACACGTCCCGGATTCGGTACCAGGACCCGCTCTGAGCGCGGCGCGGGGCGCTAGTGCGCAGTTCACGATGCTGTAAGCCCCCCCCCTTGTCATCCTGAGCGCAGCGAAGGATCTCGACGACGCCCTCCCGCGCTGTCAGCGCCGGCACCTACGGCTGCGACACCGCGTTGAGACCCTCCGCGTCCGCTCAGGATGACACCAACCTGCACTCTGCTCTAGCTCCGGGTCGCGAGGTGCCAGAGGAACCCGACCTCGTCGCGGCTGGCGACCCCGACGACCACGAGGCCGGCGGCCGCGAGGACGAACGGGAGCCCGAACCCGAGCACGACGGCCCGGAGCGGCGGGGTGTTCGTGACCGCCTGGAGGTCGGTCGTCATGCGGAAGCCGGCGACGACTTCGATGGCGAGGCCGAGCACGAGGACGGCCGGGGCCAGGAGCGTCGCTAGCCGGGCGTCCACGCCGCCGAGGACGAGGGCGACGACCATGAGCGGGAGCCACGCCCACCGGCACCACACGACGAGCGAGAGGGCCTGACTGGGCCGGAGCCGCCGCCGGCCGGCGAGGGCCTTCAGCCACAGCAGGGTCGCGACGAGCCAGAGCCCGTACCCGAGCGCGAGGACGCCGACGAGCAGGAACGGCCGCCCCAGGAGCCACGTCAGCCGCTCCTGCGCCCCGAACGACCACGCCGCCGTGGCGACGGCGAGCGTGTCGGTCCGCGCGAGCGCCCGGAGCGCCGCCGTCACAACGACGCCGACCGCGACGGCCAGGGCCGCCGCCAGCCCCGCCGTCTCGACCGCCGTCAGGTCGAACCCGCGCTTGACGGCGTCGCGGTAGAGGTCGCGCCGGCCGAAGTAGCGCGGGGCCATCGACCCGAGGCGGGGGGCGCTCACGTAGAACACGCCGAGCCCGAGGACGAGGGCCCACCCGAGCAGGAGGAGCGGGGCGCCGAGCCGCTCGCGCCCGGGCGGGGCGCCGGCGTCGAACGCGAACACCCGCTGGCGGCCCGTCCAGAACCCCTCGGCCACGCTGAACGCCGGGCGCCGCTCGCCGGCCCCGTCGCGAAGCCCGAACCGGGTCCCGGCCACCTCGGTCCGCTGG
>CAZDFV010000322.1:0-3831 GCA_964504495.1 uncultured Rhodothermales bacterium | reverse complement strand
GTCATCTACACCGCCGCCGCCCTGGCGGCGGGTCTCGGCGACGCCGACGGCCTCGTCCGCATCCCGCTCGAGCTCGCCGCCGGCGGGTCCGTCCGGTCGGTCGAGATCGAGGTCCCGGTGAACGAGGCGCTCGCGACGGTCGCCAGCGTCGAGACGTCGGCCCCGGAGGGCTGGCTCGTGGCCCACCACGTCGGCGACGGCGTGCTGCGGATCGCGATGTCCGGCGCGACGCCGCTCCCGAGCGGCCCGGTCGCCGAGGTCGTCCTCCGGCGCCACGGGTCGGCGGCGGCCCTCGACCTGGCCGGGTACGCCCGCGTCGGCGAGGCCGAGGCCGTCGAGCTGGCGTCCGTGTCGGCCGAGCCGCTCCCGGTCGAGTTCGCCCTCCACGGGGCGTGGCCGAACCCGTCGGCGGGGTCGGCGCAGATCGCGCTCGACCTGCCCACGGCCGCCGAGGTCCGCGTCGAGGTCTTCGACGCCATCGGCCGCCGCGTCCACCTCATCGAGGGGACGTTCCAGGCCGGGGCCCGCCGCACGGTCTCGCTCGGGGCCAACGCGCTCCCGTCGGGCGTCTACGTCTACCGCGTGACGGCCGAGACGGAGACGGGCACCGAAGGGGCCGCGGGCCGGATGACCGTCGTCCGCTGACCCCTGACGAAGGGCCCTCCGGGGGCGCCCAGCGTGGGAGACCTTCCTGCGCCGGGCGCCCCCGGTCCGTATCTGGGCCGCCGCTTGGCGGCCGCTCCACCCCACCACGCCATGCGTTTTCTCCTTTTCGCTCTCTCCCTCATCGTGGCCGGCGCTGCCCACGCGCAGACGCCCGGGCCCGTGCCCGTCTCCGTCCCGGACACGATCCTCTACGCCGAGCCCGGGACCGTCGCCGGAACGCCCGTGTCGATCCCCGTCTACGTCGGGGCGGACGTGACCGACCGGGGTATCCAGAGCGCCGACATCGTCGTCCGGTACAACGCCGCCGTCCTCACCGTCACGTCGGTCACGGTCAGCGACCTCGTCCCGAGCGGGTGCTCGCGCGTGACGAACGTCCGGGACGCCGCTGAGGGCGGCTTTAAAGAGGCCGTCGCCACGGTCGCGTGTTCGTCGAGCACGCCGTTCGCGGGCGGTCCGGGCCCGCTCGTCACGCTCGGCGGGGCGCTCGTGGGCGGCGAGCGGACCGACCTCACGCTCGTCGACGAGACCCCGTTCAACGAGGGGAACGTGGCGGCCGAGGTCACCAGCGGCGTCCTCCGCGTCGTGACCGACCCCGATCCGGCGATCGGGGAGATCGGCGCCGTCACGATCGAAGAAGACGGAACCGCGCGCGTCGAGATCGCGCTGAGCGACGCCGACACCCCGCTCGAAGACCTCACCGTCACGGCCGCCAGCGGCAACACCGGCGTCGTCGCCTCCGACGGGATCGCCGTCGGCGCGTGCGAGAACGACGACGCGGCCTGCCGGGCGCTCACGATCACCCCGCTCCCGGACGCGACGGGTACCGCGACGATCACGGTCACGGTCACCGACAGCGACGACCGGAGCGACGACGCGAGCCGGACGTTCGACCTTACCGTCACGCCCGTGAACGACGCCCCGACCGTGGCCTCCCCCCTCGCCGACCAGTCGGTCCGCGTCGGGGAGGCGGCCGAGCCGGTCTCCCTCGCCGCCGCCTTCGCCGACGTCGACGGCGACGCGCTCGTCTACACCGCGGTCTCCAGCGACCCGGAAACGGCGGCCGTCTCCGTCGAGAACGGCACGCTCACCGTCACGCCCGTCGCGGAGGGCGACGCGACGGTCACGGTCACGGCGGCCGACCCGGACGGGCTCGAGGCTAGCGACAGCTTCGCGGTCGACGTCATGAGAGGCGTCTCGACGACGCCCGACCCCGGCGCCCCGGTGTTTGCGCTCCGGGGCGTGTACCCGAACCCGTCCGCCGGGACGGCCCGCGTCGCGCTCGACCTGCCCGCGGCCGCCGAGGTCCGCGTCGAGGTCTTCGACGTCGTGGGCCGCCGCGTGCTCGGGGCTGCGGGGTCCCTCCCCGCCGGCGCCGCCCGCTCGCTCCCCCTCAACGCCGACGTGCTCCCGCCGGGCGTCTACGTCTGCCGGGTCGTGGCCGAGACGGGCGGCGCGCAGGAGGTGGCCGTCGGGCGGCTCACTATCGTCGACTAGCGCCGCGCCTGCTGGCGGCCGTAATCGCCAGCGGCTACGGCAGTCGGTCGCGGGCGTCCACGACGGCGAACCCCTTCTCGGTCCGCTCGACGCGGGCGGAGACCGTCTCCGGGTCGTGCTCGAACACGAGCGTCCAGCCCTCGTCGGCGGCGCGGCCGAGGACCCGCTCCTTCTCGGCGATCGTCGCGAGCGGCTGGACGTCGTAGGCCATGACCCACAGGAGCGGGACGTGGGCGGCGGTCGGGACGAGGTCCGCCGCGTGCAAGAGCGACCGCTCGCCGTCGTGGACGCGGACGAGCTGCTGCCCCCGCGTGTGCCCGTCGACGACGTGGAGGGCCACGTTCGGGAACGGCGCCTCGTCGCCGTCGAGGAGCACGAGCCGGCCGGACGCCTCCAGCGGGGCCATGTTCTCCTCCAGGAACGAGGCCCCCTCGCGCGGGCTCTCGTGGGCCCACGCCCAGTGCGTCCGCTGGACGTAGTGCCGGGCCTCGGGGAACGTCGGCGCCAGCCCGCCGCTGGCGGTCCGCGTCGTGGCCCCGCCGGCGTGGTCGAAGTGGAGGTGCGTGAGGACCACGTCGGTCACGTCGTCGGGCGCGACGCCGAGCGCGCCGAGCGACCCGAGGAGCGTCGAGTGCCCGTGGTCGACGGCGTAGATCTCCTCGAACTTGGCGTCGGCCTTGTGCCCGAGGCCGGTGTCGACGAGGACGGTGCGGCCGTGGCCCCGGAGGAGGAGGCACCGCATGGCGAGCGGGATCCGGTTCCGCTCGTCCGGGGCGATCCGGCGCTCCCAGAGCGGTCGCGGGACGATCCCGAACATGGCGCCCCCGTCGAGCCCGAGGAGCCCGGCCTCGACGGGGTCGATCTGGTAACCGGCGAGCGTCATGGGCTAGTCGTCGAACGAGAGGTCGCCGAGGTCGGGGAACCCCTCGGCGTGGCCGTCGCCCTGGGCCCGTTGGCGGAGCGCGCGGGCCTTCTGGAGTCGGACGAGGAGGGTCCCGAGGTGGTCGGAGAGGTACCGGATCCGGGCCGCCTCGCTCTCCATCTCGAGGAGCCGCTGCTTGTCGGCCAGGTCGAGCCCGGCGTTCCGGCCGATGACGTAGGAGGCCGGGCCGGGCCGGTCGTACCGGGCCGGCCGGGGCGTCTCGCCGGCCAGCTCGAGGAGCTTCATGTGGCGGGCGATGGCCTGCTGCCGGGCCGAGTCGTCGTCGGCCGCGTCGGCGTCCTCGACGGCCTCGACCTCGGCCGAGAGGTACGGGAGGTCGCGGAAGACCTCGGCGATCCGGAACCGGCCCTCCCCGACGGCCACGACGTCGAGGCGGCCGTCGTCGTAGCGGGCGGCCACGCGCTGGATCCGGGCCGTGCATCCGACCCCGGCCAGCTCGGACTCGGAGGCGTAGATGACCCCGAACGGGCGGTCGGCGTCGAGGCAGACCCGGACCATCTCCTTGTAGCGCGGCTCGAAGATGTGGAGCGGCACCGGCTCGCCCGGGAGCAGGACGAGCCCGAGGGGGAAGAGCGGGAGGCGGGCAGAGGACATCGGTGGCGGTGCGTACCCGACCCTGCGCGCGAGGTTCTGCCCCGGGGGCGCCGCCCCCGCGGGTGCGCCGCGGCCGGCCACCCGGCGCGCCGCGCGACAGCGATCTTCCCGCTCCCCGCCCCCCGCCCCGCCCG
>CAZDFV010000321.1:0-3858 GCA_964504495.1 uncultured Rhodothermales bacterium | reverse complement strand
AGCCGGTGGCGATGGAGGAGGGGCTCCGGTTCGCGATCCGCGAAGGCGGACGGACCGTGGGGGCCGGGGTCGTCTCCAAGATCCTCGACTAGAGGATCCTCGACTAGAGACAGGGGTCCCGCTGGCGGCCGTCGCCAGCGGGGACGTCTCTACACCAGCGCTGTTGCGTCCTCTGACGGAGCCCCCGGGACGGGACGTGTCATCCTGAACGACCGCGCAGCGACGGCGCAGCCAACGTGAAGGATCTCAACGCGAACCCGCCAGCCTGTAGGCGCCATCGCCTACGGCTCGAGGCGACGGCGTCGAGACCCTCCGCTCCGCTCAGGATGACAAAGGGGGAGGGTGCGATAGCCTCGGTCTCCACACGTCCTTCCGAACCGGCCCGCCCGTCGGTTCGTAGGTTGGTCCGGCCGCCGGCGTCCTTCGGGGCGCCGGCGGTCCGCTAGACGGGCGTAGCTCAATTGGCAGAGCAGCGGTCTCCAAAACCGCAGGTTGTGAGTTCGAGTCTCGCCGCCCGTGCCCGGCCCGCTCCGGCGGGCTCTCCTCCCCAAGACCCGCCGCCCGCGCGGCCTCCACATGGCGACGCAGACAGAGACGAAGGCCCCCGGTGGGGCCGTGGGCAACTACCTCGTCGAGGTCCGCAAGGAGATGCGGAAGGTGAACTGGCCCAAGCGGAAGGAGCTCATCAACAACACGGCGCTCACGCTCGCGGCCTCGCTCGTGATCTCGCTGTTCATCTTCGGCGCGGACCAGGTCATCAGCCAGCTCCTCCGGATCGTCTACGGCGGGTAAGCCCGCCCCTCCCCATGCCCACGACCCGCACCCCGATCCGCAAGTGGTACGTCGTCCGGACCTTCTCCGGGCACGAGAAGAAGGTGAAGGAGTACCTCGAAGGCGAGGTCGAGCGGCTGGGCTACGACGACAAGCTGAGCCAGGTCGTTATCCCGACAGAGACGGTCTTCGAGATGCGGTCGGGGAAGAAGAAGACGCGCGAGAAGACGTCGTTCCCGGGCTACATCCTCATCGAGGCGATCGTCGACCCGTACCTGAAGGAGCTCGTGAGCGGGGCGCCCTCGACGATCGGCTTTCTCGGGGCGAACGGCGAGGCCGTCCCGCTCCGGCCCGACGAGGTCGGCCGGATCCTGGGGATGATGGACGAGGACAAGGGCGAGCAGCCCGAGATCCCGTTCAAGACGGGCGACCCGGTCAAGGTCGTCGACGGCCCGTTCAACACGTTCACCGGGTTCGTCGAGGAGGTCTACCCGGACAAGATGAAGGTCCGCGTGATGGTCTCCATCTTCGGCCGGAAGACGCCGGTCGAGCTGGACTACCTCCAGGTCGAGCACGAGGGCTGAGTACCGCAACCGTCTCACCTTGTCATCCTGAGGAGCGGGGCGACGAAGGATCTCAGCGCGGTGCGTCAGCCGGTTGTGCCGGTGGGGCGGGCGACGGGGGTCAGCGTCGAGATCCTTCGCTGGCGCTCAGGATGACAGAGTGGAGCGGTCACGGTACTGAGGGTTCGTGGCTGTTGGCCTGAGCGGCTGGCGGCACGGTCCGCCAGCAGAGCGGCAGGACCAAAGGCCAGGAGGCAACGGCAAAAGCCAGCAGCCACCCCGCAGTGAAAGGCTAGCGAAGCCTCTCGGTCGCGCTCGGACGGGCCCCGGGCGCCCGTAGTTTTCCCGTTCGCCGCGACCGCCCGATCCGCTCGGACGCGGCCTCACCAGCGCGGGAGCCGGCCCCAGCACGCCGGCGTTTGCACCGCACCAGACGATGGCAAAGAAGGTAGACGGCTTCATCAAGCTGCAGATCAAGGCCGGCCAGGCGAGCCCGGCCCCGCCGATCGGCCCCGCGCTCGGCCAGAAGGGCGTCAACATCATGGAGTTCTGCAAGGCGTTCAACGCCGCGACGCAGGACAAGATGGGGCTCGTGATCCCCGTCGTGATCACGGTCTACGCCGACAAGAGCTTCTCGTTCATCACGAAGAGCCCGCCGGCGGCCGTCCTCCTGAAGCAGGCCGCGAAGGTCCAGAAGGGGGCCGGCGACCCGCTCCGCGAGAAGGTGGGGAGCGTGACGTGGGACCAGTGCCGCGACATCGCCCAGCAGAAGCTCGAGGACCTCAACGCGACCGACCTCGACAACGCCGCCCGCATGATCGCGGGCACGGCGCGGTCGATGGGCCTGACCGTCGCGGGCGCGCCCGTCGCCTAGCTGGTACGGGGTACAGGGTACGAGGTACGGGCAGACCCGACCGGCGTACCCCGTACCGAGTACCACGTACCCACACACAGCGGGAGCCAGCCGAGCGCTGGCGGTTGCACCGCACACCCACACGCACCATGGCAAAGAAAGGCAAGCGCTACCGCCAGGCGGCCGAGCTCGTCGCCGCGGCGACCGAGGAGGCCGGCGGCGCGCTCCCGCTCGACCAGGCCGCCCGGCTCGTTAAGGAGACCGGCCGCGCCAAGTTCGAGGAGTCCGTCGACATCGACATCCGGCTCGGCGTCGACCCGAAGCACGCCGACCAGATGGTCCGCGGGTCCGTCGCCCTCCCGCACGGGACGGGCAAGTCGGTCCGCGTGCTTGTCCTCACCAACGAGGGCAAGCAGGCCGAGGCCGAGGCGGCCGGGGCCGACATGGTCGGGCTCGACGAGTACGTCGACAAGATCCAGAACGAGGGGTTCACCGACTTCGACGTGATGATCGCCACGCCCGACGTGATGCCCCAGGTCGGCCGGCTCGGCCGGGTCCTCGGGCCGCGCGGGCTGATGCCGAACCCGAAGTCGGGGACGGTCACGAACGACCTGACCGAGGCCGTGAGCGCCGTCAAAGCCGGGCGGATCGACTTCCGCGTCGACAAGGCGGGGATCGTCCACACCTCGATCGGGAAGAGCACCTTCTCGGACGAGCAGATCCGCGACAACGCCGACGCCTTCCTGAAGGAGATCGTCCGGCTCCGTCCGGCCGCCGCCAAGGGCAACTACGTCCGCAGCGTCACGCTCTCGACGACGATGGGCCCGGCCGTCCCCGTCGACCGCGCCGCCGCCGTCGGCGCCACCCGCTAACCCCCGCCCCCGAACCCCTACAGCCATGCCGCTGACCAAGCAGCAGAAAGAGGAGGCGCTCGGCGCCATCGCCGAGCAGCTCGAGGGCGCCAACACGGTGTACCTCACCGACTACCAGGGCCTGACCGTCGAGCAGGCCACGGGCCTCCGCCGCGCCTTCCGCGAGGCCGACGTCGACTACAAGGTGCTCAAGAACACGCTCCTCCGTCGCGCGATGGAGAACCAGGGCGGGTTCGACGCGCTCTACGACCAGCTCCACGGGCCGACCGCCGTCGCGTTCACGAACGACCCGGCCGGACCCGCGAAGGTCATCAAGAAGTTCCTCGAGGACAACGACCTCGAGGTCCCCCGCTTCAAGGGGGCCTACATCGACGGGGCCATCTACGGCGAGGGCGAGCTCGACGCGCTCGCCAAGCTGAAGAGCCGCGACGAGCTCCTGGCCGACATCCTCGGCCTGCTCCTGGCCCCGATCACGAACGTCGCGTCGGCCCTCGGCGCGCAGGGCTCTGGCCTCGCCAGCGTCATCCAGCAGATCTCCGAAAAGGAGGAAGGCTGACCTCCCGCTGGCGGCCGTCGCCAGCACCCGTCCCTTAATGAGCGGCGCAGCGGGCCGAACAACCGACGCCCGCCGAGACCGCCGCAGAGACCACCCGCCCCCAGGGCACACAAAAACATGGCAGACGTCAACACCATCGCCGAGAGCCTCGTCAACCTGACGATCAAGGAGGCCAACGACCTCCTCGCCGTCCTCAAGGACGAGTACGGCATCGAGCCCGCCGCCGCCGCCGCCGTCATGGCC
>CAZDFV010000320.1:0-3863 GCA_964504495.1 uncultured Rhodothermales bacterium | reverse complement strand
CCGCCCACCGCCAGCGCTCGGCGCCGTCCTGCTCGCCCACGGCGACGACCGCCAGCCGGCGCGGCCCGCCGCCCCCGAGCGCGACGACCGCAGCGGCCTTGCCCGCGCGGGCGTCCTCCAAGGCCGTGTCGTAGGCGGCGCCGAACAGGTCGGTCCAAGGCCCCGGCCCGTCGCCCTCGACGGGGAGCACGAGGAGGTCGGCGGCGAGGGCGTCGAGCGGGTCGGAGACGAGGTCGGTCATGGGGGACGGCTGGGGGTGGGGCCGGCGACGTCCGCCAGCGGGACGGGTGCTATCCGGCCGGGGGCCCCGGGCTCCCCGAGCCCGTCACTCTTCACGCATCACTCGTCACCTGAGCCACTCGTCACCCGAGCGACCCCTTGAACTGAGCGAGCAGGTCGAGGTCGGCCGCCGAGATCTCGTCGTCGGCGGCGGCGGCCTCGGGGTGGGCCATGACGTGCGGCGGGGCCGCGTCCACGACGTCCTTCATGACGCGGCGGAGCTGGCCGTTCTTGACGAACGCGCCCGAGGCGTTGGGGTGGCCGCCCCCGCCGAACCGGCCGGCCCAGGCGTTGATCGGGCAGTCGCCCTTGGACCGGAACGAGACCTTGACGCCGGAGGGGATGTCGAGGAAGATGGCCGCGGCGACGACGCCGTCGAGCGAGAGCCCGTAGTTGATGAGCCCCTCGGTCTCGTCGAAGAGCGCGCCCGCCGTCCGGACCATCTCGCCGGTCACGAACATCGTCGCCAGCCGGCCGTCGTAGTGCGTCTGGATGGTCTGGAGCGAGGCGGCCAGGAGCGCGAGCCCGCCCCGGCTCCGCCCGTCGAACAGGGCCACGTGGATCGGCTCCGGGCGGAGGTCCCCGCGGTCGAGCACGTCGGCCACGACGGCGTGCGTGCGCGGGGTCGTCGCGCTGTAGCGGAACGAGCCGGTGTCGGTCATGATGCCGACGTAGAGGGCCGTCGCCACGGCCCGGTCCACGCGCGCCGGGTCGTGGCCGGCGATGAGGTCGTAGGCGATCTCGGCCGCCGCCGCCGCGTCGGTGCGGACGCACGACGCGCTGAACCAGCCCTCGGGGTCGGGGTGGTGGTCGAGGAGGAGGACCGGCGTGCCGGCCTGGCGGAACACGGGCTCGACGGACCCCATCCGGTGCCCGGCGTTCGTGTCGCACGCGAGGAGGACGTCGGCCTCGGCCACGGCCTGGGCCTGGGCGAGGTCGCCGGGCTCGTGCGTCTGGACGAGCCCGGCCGGCTGCTCCTCGACGAGCCAGTCGAGGTTCCGGGGCGGCCCGTCCGCGTTGAGGACGAGAACGTCCTTGCCCAACCCGAGGAGCCACCGGGCGACGGCGATCTCCGTCCCGAGCGCGTCCCCGTCCGGCCGGAGGTGCGTCGTCATGACGACGCGGTCGGCGCCGAGGAGGGCGTCGCGGACGGCGACGAGGTCGGGGGAGTCCTGGACGGCGAGCATCGGGCAGAGCGTGGGCCCCGCAAGCTACGGGCATGCGTCCCGCCCGGTCCCCGCCGGGCCGCCGCGGCCCTCCCCGACGCCGAGATCAGGGGTCCACCGACGTCCCAGAGGAAACCGGATGACGCACCGCGTCATTTCATGCCGCACACAGCCACTGAACCCATGTCCCCCCGCTCCGCCGCCGCCACCGCGCTCGCCGCCGCCACCCTCCCCCTGGTCGCCGCCGCAGCCCTCTGGCGCAGCGCCGCGCTCCAGCGCCGCGCCCTCTGGGCCGACCTCGACCCGTTCGAGATCGACCTCCAACTCACCGAGCGGAACGACGCCTAATCGCTGGCGGCCCGGGCCGCCAGCGGCGGGGTCAGGGGGCGGCCGGGCCGTCCCCGTCGCGGTGGTCGCCGTGCTCCTTCACGTAGCGCCGGTTGTACTCGCGCTCGTACGCGGCGTCGACCTCCTTGTGCTCCTGCACGCGGTCGAAGGCCGGGTGGTCGGGGTCGAGGTGGACGTCCCCCTCGGTCGGTTCGAGGAAGAGGCTCCCCGCCTGCGGGTCCTCGCCTTCGGAGACGTCGTCGCGGTCGTCGGGGCGGTCGGGGTGGTCGGGGTGGTCGGCCATCGGTCGGGCGGGTGGGGCCGGTCGAACGACGGGGCGGGCGCGGGGTTCAGCGCGCTACGGACCCGGGCGCTGCGGACCCGGGCGCCGCGTCGCGAGGGACGCCGTCGGCGAACCGGTCCCACACCTCCTCGATCACGGCCACGAGCCGGTCGAGGTCTTCGCGCGTGTGCGTAGCCATGACGCTGAACCGGAACCGCTGCTTGCTCGTCGAGACGGCCGGGTACTCGATCGTGTGCCCGAAGATGCCGGCCTCGTGGACGAACCGGCCGGCCCGGCGGAGGTCCATGGCCTCCGGCGCGAGGAGGGCGAACACGGCCGAGTCGGGGTCGGCCTCGAACCCGAGCGTGTGGAGCCGCCCGGCGAGGTACCGGGAGTTGTCGCGGAGCCGGTCGACGAGGGCCGTGTCCCGTTCGAGGAGGTCGAGCCCGGCGAGCACGGCGGCGACCGACGGGGGCGGGATGGACGACGAGAACACGTATGACCGGGCGAAATACCGGAGGTAGTCGGCGACGTCGCGGCTCGTGGAGACGGCAGCGCCGGTGACCCCGAACGCCTTCGAGAACGTGCCCATGATGGCGTCCACGCCGTCGGTCACGCCGAAGTGGTCGGCCGTGCCGCGGCCGCCGCGGCCGGTCACGCCGGTCCCGTGCGCGTCGTCGAGGACGACGAGGGCCCCGTGCCGCTGCGCCACGGGAACGAGCGCGCCGAGCGCGCCGAGGTCGCCGTCCATCGAGTAGACGCCCTCGACGCAGACGAAGGCGCCGCCGTCGTGGGCCGCCAGCAGCCGGTCGAGGTCGGCCGCGTCGTTGTGGCGGAACCGGCGGGACGCCCCGGCCGCCATCCGCAGCCCGTCGATCGTGGAGGCGTGGCTGAGCGCGTCGTAGAACGCCGTGTCGTCCCGCTCGACGAGCGCGCCGAGAAGGCCGACGTTGGCCCCGTACCCGCTCTGGAACAGGACCGTGGCCTCCTTCCCCTTGAACGCCGACATCCGCTCCTCGAGCTCGGCGTGGAGCCGGGAGTACCCGCTGAGGAGGGGGACGCCCCCCACCCCGGCCCCGTGCTCGGCCGCCGCCGCCGCCGCCCGCTCGCGGACGTAGGGGTGGCTGGTCAGCCCGAGGTAGCTGTTCGACCCGAACATGAGCATCTCCCGCTCCTCGCCGGCCTCCGGGTCGTGGACGGTCACGGCGCGGTCGACGGGCGAGGTCACGACGCGGTTGTGGAGGACGACGCCCTCGGCCCGCCGCTGGCGGTACCACCGGGCAAAGGACCCGACCCGGTCGCGGGCGCCGAGGCGCCGGCCGTGGAGGAGCACTTGGCGGAGGTCGAAGTCTTCGGCGAGGCCGGTGTCGGCGGCGGAGCGGTCGGCGGGCATGGTGGGGGGGATGACCGGGGGCTGGGGGAATGCCGTAGAATACGGGAGTCCAAAGACTCCTATGTCAAATGACTGTGTCACATTTTATTTCCTCTCCTAATCCTTTTTATTCTGCTCGGCTTGGGTCCCGGCAGCACCGGCGACCCCGTGACTCACGGCACGCCCCTTGCCCATTTGAAAGGGCGCCCCCCGCTCCCACCGCCGTGCCCTCTGCCCCGCCCCCCCCCGTCGCCGCCCTCCGCCTCCGCGTCCTCCGCGCCGCGGGCGGCGACGCCCACCGCGCCGCGGCGCTCCAGGACCGGATGTGGGACGCCTACTGCACGGCCGGCCGGCCCCTCGGCTCCGGCTCCGAGGCCATGTGGGTGTGGTGGGCCCACGGCGCCGGCTCCACGAGCCAGTAGCCGGCCGCCCCGCT
>CAZDFV010000319.1:0-3892 GCA_964504495.1 uncultured Rhodothermales bacterium | reverse complement strand
TCGAGAATCCGGGCTGGTACACGCAGTACACGCCGTACCAGGCCGAGATCGCGCAGGGCCGGCTGGAAGCGCTTCTAAACTTCCAAACGGTCGTGAGCGACCTGACGGGCCTCCCCGTCGCCAACGCCTCGCTCTTGGACGAGGCCACGGCCGCCGCCGAGGCCGTGTCGATGCTGGCCGGCGCCCACCGCGGGAAGCGCTCGACGTTCTTCGTCGACGAGCGGTGCCACCCGCAGACGGTGGCCGTGGTGAAGATGCGGGCCGAGCCGGTCGAGATCGACGTCGTCGTGGGCGATTGGCGGACGTTCTCGCCGGACGCCGACACGATCGGCGCGCTCGTCCAGTACCCCACGACCGACGGCGAGGTCGTCGACTACGGCGCCTTCGCCGAGGCCGTCCACGAGGCCGGGGCGTACCTCGCCGTCGCGACGGACCTCCTGGCGCTCACGCTCATCGAGGCGCCGGGCGCCTGGGGCGCCGACGTCGCGCTCGGGAGCAGCCAGCGGTTCGGCGTGCCGATGGGGTACGGCGGGCCGCACGCCGCCTTTTTCGCCACGACCGACGCATTCGCGCGGAAGATCCCCGGCCGCATCATCGGCGTCTCCCGCGACCGCCACGGCGACCCCGCGCTGCGGATGGCGCTCCAAACGCGCGAGCAGCACATCCGCCGCGAGAAAGCGACGTCGAACATCTGCACGGCGCAGGTCCTCCTCGCCAACATGGCCGGGTTCTACGCCGTCTACCACGGCCCCGAGGGGCTGACGGCGATCGCCGAGCGCGTCCACATGTCCGCGCGCCGGCTGGCGGACGCGCTGACGGCCGCCGGCCACACGGTCGTCCATGACGACTTTTTCGACACGCTCCGCGTCCGCCCGGACGGCCTGAGCGGCGCCGACGTGGTCGCCGTCGCGCGCGACGAGCACGCCATCAACCTCCGCCTGTTCGACGATGGGACGGTCGGCGTCGCCCTCGACGAGACGGTCTCCGACAGCGACCTCGAAGACCTCGTCGACGCCTTCGGCGGCTCGGTCCTGCCCGACGGCCCCGCCAGCGCGTACGCCAGCCCGCTCGCGCGCGAGACGCCGTTCCTCGAGCACCCGACGTTCTCGGCGTACCGGAGCGAGACCGAGATGCTCCGCTACCTCAAGCGGCTGGAGAACAGGGACCTCTCGCTCGTCCACAGCATGATCCCGCTCGGGTCGTGCACGATGAAGCTGAACGCGACGGCCGAGATGATGCCGGTCACGTTCCCCGGCTTCGCGTCGGTCCACCCGTTCGCGTCGGTCGACCAGGTCGAGGGCTACGAGGAGGTCGTCGACACGCTCGAAGAGTGGCTGGCCGAGATCACCGGGTTCGACGCCGTCTCGCTCCAGCCCAACTCGGGCGCGATGGGCGAGTACACCGGTCTCCTCACGATCCGCGCCTACCACCGCTCGCGCGGCGACGACCAGCGGACCGTCTGCCTCATCCCCACGAGCGCCCACGGCACGAACCCCGCGAGCGCCGTCATGGCCGGGATGGAGGTCGTCGCCGTCCAGGTAGACGACGCCGGCGAGGTAGACCTCGACGATCTGCGAGCCAAAGCGGAAAAACACGCCGACCGACTGGCGGCGCTCATGATCACCTACCCGAGCACGCACGGCGTGTTCGAGACGACGATCCGCGAGATGGCCGACGTCGTCCACCAGTCGGGCGGGCTCGTCTACATGGACGGGGCGAACCTCAACGCGATGGTCGGCCTCTGCCGGCCGGGCGACTTCGGGATGGACGTGTGCCACCTCAACCTGCACAAGACGTTCGCCATCCCCCACGGCGGCGGGGGCCCGGGGATGGGCCCGATCGGCGTGGTCGAGAAGCTGGAGCCGTTCCTCCCGCGCCACCCCGTCGTCCCGACGGGCGGGGAGGAGGGGATCGGCCCGGTCGCGGCGGCGCCCTACGGGAGCGCCCTCGTTCTCTTGATTTCGTGGGCCTACGTCGCCATGATGGGCCCAGAGGGGCTGAGGCGGGCGTCGCAGGTCGCCATCCTCAACGCCAACTACATGGCGAAGCGGCTGGAGGGCCACTACAGCGTCCTCTACCGCGGGCCGCACGGGCTGAGCGCCCACGAGTTCATCCTCGACGTCCGGCCGTTCCAGAAGGCGGGCGTCTCGGCCGAGGACATCGCCAAGCGCCTGATCGACTACGGCTTCCACGCGCCGACGATGAGCTGGCCCGTCGCCGGGACGCTCATGGTGGAGCCGACCGAGAGCGAGTCCAAGGCCGAACTGGACCGGTTCTGCGACGCCCTCGTCGCCATCCGCACGGAGATCCAAGAAGTAGAGCTCGGCCAGGCCGACGCCGACGACAACGTGCTGGCGAACGCCCCACACACCGTCGCCGAAGTCACGAGCGACGAGTGGGGCCACCCGTACAGCCGCGAGCAGGCGGCGTGGCCGGCGCCGTGGAGCCGCGAGGCCAAGTTCTGGCCGTCCGTCGGCCGCGTCGACAACGCGTGGGGCGACCGGAACCTCGTCTGCTCGTGTCCGCCGATGGAGGCGTACGCAGAGTAGGACGTCGAGCGTGGTGCGTAGGCCCGGCTGGCGATGTGTGTCGCCGGCGGGTCAGAACGGGAGCGGGTCCGAGGCCCAGTCGTCGGCGTGCTCGGGCCACGGGTCGTCCAGGGGGCGGTCGGCGTCGAGCCGGTCGAGCGGGCTGCCGGGGAGCCCGTTGTCCGACAGGCCGTAGGCGGCCGCCGGCTCCGCCAGCCGGTCGAGCGGGCTCTTGACGCCCAACCCGTTGAGGTTGGCGACGTGCGTGTAGACCTGGGTCGTCGCCAACTTGGCGTGGCCGAGGAGTTCCTGGACCGTCCGGATGTCGGACCCGCTCTCGAGGAGGTGGGTCGCGAACGAGTGCCGGAGCGTGTGGCACGTGGCCCGCTTCTCGATCCCGGCCGCCCCGGCCGCCCGCTTCACCGCCTTCTGGACGGTCGAGGGCGAGAGGTGGTGCCGGTGGAGGAGGCCCGTCCGCGGGTCGGCCGTGATCCGCGAGGCGGGGAACACGAACTGCCACCCGAACTGGCGGGCCGCCCCGGGGTGCTTCCGGGCGTACCCCTCGGGGAGGAGGACGTCCCCGTAGCCGTCCTCCAGGTCCTTCCCGTGGAGCGCCCGGACCGTCCCGAGGTGCGCGCGGAGCGGACCGACGAGGGCGTCGGGGAGGACCGTCGGCCGGTCCTTGTCGCCCTTCCCGCGACGGACGGTGAGCTGGCGGCGCGCGAAGTCGAGGTCCTTCACGCGGAGCCGGAGCGCCCCGCTCAGCCGGAGCCCGGCCCCGTAGAGGAGCCGCCCGACGAGCCCGGGCACGCCATCGAGGTGCGAGAGGAGCGCGGCCACCTCCTCGCGCGTGAGCACGCTCGGCAGCCGCGCCGGCTTCTTGACCCGGACGAGCCCGCGCATCGTGTCGAGCGGGAGGCCGAGGACCGCGTCGTAGAGGAAGAGGAGCGCGGAGAGCGCTTGCGTCTGCGTGCTCGCGGCGACGTCGAGGTCGTTGGCGAGGTGGTTCAGGAACGCCTCGGCGTCCCCCTCCGCCAGCTCTCGCGGGTGGACCCAGCGGCCGGCCCGGCGCGCAGCGTGGCGGAGGTACCGCTCGATCCAGCGGAGGTAGGTCTGCTCGGTCCGGTAGCTGAGGTGGCGGAGGCGGGCGGCCTCGCGGGCGTCGTCGAGGAGGGTGGGCACCGGGCGGGTGGCGGGTCGTTACGTCGGGGCCAATATCTCCGCAAGCGGCCCCTTATGTGGATTGTCCGGGCGGTATACTTCCGCCCGCCGCCCCATTCGCCGACTGGCGGCGGCCCCTGAAGTTCTAGTTCTGCGCTCGCCTTCTCTAATGACGCTCAGCGGTGCGAGTCCGCGCCCCGCCC
>CAZDFV010000318.1:0-3921 GCA_964504495.1 uncultured Rhodothermales bacterium | reverse complement strand
GATCTGGGAGGGCGCGGCGCTGGCGGCGCACCTGGACGGCCCGCCCGCGACGCTCGGCAGCCGGGTCGCGGCCCTCTCGGGCACGTTCGCCGTCGTCTGCGAACGCGAGGGCACCGTCGCCGTCGCCGCCGACCGCATCCGGTCGTTCGGGCTCGTCTGGGGCCGCGACGCCGACGGGACGCTCTGCCTGGGCGACGACGCGCTCGCGCTCGCCCACGCCGTCGGCGCTCGGCTCGACAGCCCGGAGGCGGCCGCCGAGCTGATGCTCCAGAGCGCCGTCGTCGGCCCGTCCACGCTCTCGACGGCGGTGCGGGGCGCCCAGGCCGGGGAGGCCGTCGTCTTCCGCGACGGCGAGGAGCGCCGCCAGCGCTGGGCCCGCTACGCCGACGGGCCCGCGCTCGACGTGCCGGAGGCGGACTTGGTCGAAGAGGGCGCGCGACTGCTGGAGCGGGCCTTCGACCGGATGATTGCGTCGGTCCGGGGCCGGCCCGTCGTCGTCCCGCTCAGTGGGGGAATGGACTCGCGCCTCGTCGCCGCCCTGCTCGCGCGCGGTGGGCGGACCGACGCGCTCTGCTTCACCTACGGCCGCCGGTATCTGGCCGAGCCCCGGGCCAGCCAGCGCGTGGCCGAGTCGCTCGGCCTCCAGTGGGCGTTCGTCCCGTACTCCTATCGCCGGTGGCACCGCTGGGGCCAGAGCGGCGCCTTCCGGCGGTACCAGCGCCGGGCCGCCGGGCTGGCGGCGATCGAGCACGAGCAGGACTGGCCGGCCGTCGGCGCGCTCCGCCAGCGGGGACTCGTGCCGGAGGGGGCCGTGTTCGTCCCCGGCCACGCCGGCGACTTCTTGGGCGGGAGCCACCTCGCCGCCGCGCCCGAGCCCGCCGAGCGCGACCCCGTCGCCCTCGCGCGGGCGCACTACTACGTCGAGTGGCCGACGCGCGGCCTCGACCCGGACCTCGGCGCCGCGCTCGACGCCCGGATCGCCGCCGAGGTCGGGGGGGCCGAGGGCCCGCGCGCGCTCCTCCGCTTCGGGTGGCAGGAGCGGCAGGCCAAGGTGATCGCCAACAGCGTCCGCGTGTATGAGGACCACGGGTACGACTGGCGGCTCCCGTTCTGGGCCGACGCCGACGTGTTCGACTTCTGGGGCCGCGTGCCGGTCCGCCTCCTCCGGGGCCGCCGGCTCTACGACGCCGTCCTCCGTCGCCTGATGGGTGACGACCTGTTCGACCTGCCCAACACGCTCCGGCCCCCGCCGCTGCCGGTGCGGAAGCTGAACCGGCTGACGAACTACGGCCACGGCGCCTATGGGATCTGGCTCGGACCGCGCCCCGCCCTCGGCGCCCTCCGGCTCCGCGTGGGCGACGTCGCCCGGGCCGACCACTCCGTCGTCGGTCCCGTCGTCCGCCAGCTTGCCGGGCCGGTCGCCGGGCGGCCGCTCCCGTGGGCGACGGTCAACGGGCTCCTCGCGGTGGACGGGCTCCGCCGCCTCGCCGGCGAGCTCGGATGACGCGCCTGATCGTCAACGCCGACGACCTCGGGTGGACGCCCGCGATCACCGACGGCGTCCTCGACGCCCACGCCGGCGGCCTCCTCCGCTCGGCCACGTGGCTCGCGAACGCCGACGGCGCCGACGACGCGGTTCAGCGGGCGCCCGACTCGCTCGACGTCGGCCTCCACCTCGCGCTCACGGGCGTCCGGCCCCTGTCCGACCCCGCCCCGTTCCGCCCGCTCCTCGACGCCGACGGCCGGCTCCCGCCGCGTCACGGCCGCGTCCTCCGCTGGCTGGTGACGACGCCGGGCGCCGCGTCCGCCGTCGAGCGCGAGTGGCGGGCGCAGTACGCGCGCTTTCTCGACCGCTGGAGGCGGGCGCCGTCGCACGCCGACAGCCACCAGCACGTCGCCCTCGCGCCGCCGCTTCACGAGCTGTTCGTCCGGCTCGCCGTCGAGCACGGGGTGGGGGCGGCCCGGGCGCCGGTCGAGGTCCGCCAGCCGGGTGACGTGGGGGTCGGGGGGCTCCGCGCGAACGCGGAGGCCGTCGTCCTGAGCGTGCTCGGGGCGCGGATCGGCCGGCGTGCACGGGCCGCCGGGCTGGCGGTGCCGGACCACTTCGCGGGCTTCCGCCTCAGCGGGCGCCTCGGCGAGCGGGCTCTCCTCGGCCTCGTCAAGACCCTGCGCGCCGGCGTGACCGAGCTCATGGTCCACCCCGGCGCCCAGAACGGGCCGGGTGGTTACCAGCGGCGGGTGGAGCGGGACGCCCTCCTCTCGCCGGCCGTCCAGGCGGTGCTCGACGAGACCGGCGTCGAGGTCATCACGTTCGGCGACCTCGCCGCGTAGCCGGCTGGCGGAGCGCGCCGCTAGCCAGCAGGCCGGTGCTCCTAGAGGATCGAGCGGAACGTCGGGGGGAGGCCGCGGGCCGAGGGCACGTCGGCCTCCGGGCGGAGCGGCTCGTCGGGGGCGTCGGCGCCGTCCGGGCCGCAGAACGTCTCGAAGGCGCCCTTGAGGTCGGACGCGATGGCGCTCGCGCTCCGCCCCTCGATGTGGCGGCGCTCGAGGGCGAAGACGGGGTCGCCGTCCTTGAGGAGGAACATGGACGGCGAGGACGGCTGGATGCCGGCGAGGTACTCGCGGAGCCGGGCCGTCGCCTCGAGGTCCTGCCCGGCGAAGACCGTCACGGCCCGGTCCGGGCGCGGCTCGACGCTCTGGACGAGGGCGACGGCCGGGCGGGCGTTCGCCGCCGCGCACCCGCAGACCGAGTTGACGACGGCGAGCGTGGTCCCGCTCTGGGCCTCGTCGGTCAGCGCGTCCACGTCGTCGGCCGTCCGCAGTTCGCGGACGCCGAGGCGGGTCAGCTCGTCGCGCATGGGGGCCACGAGGGGCTCGGGGTAAGGCATCGGGCTTCGGGGGGTGAGTTTGGGGGTATGACCCGGACGGTGGACCGGCCGTTCCAGACGGGCCCCCGCTTCACGGCCTCTCCCCTGCTGGACCCGCTGCGGACGCCGCTGGCGGACGGCGCCAGCGGACCCCGACCGGCCTTTACGCCCCGAGACGGGCACGGTAGCCGTTCGGTCCGGGCGACCGATTACGGGAGGGGGCGCGGAGGGCGAGACCCCCGAAGTCGTTGTCTTCGCAGCGCTCTAACTCGTCCTCCACGGAGCCTCGGCGTCGGGGTTTCCCCGACGGGCACCCCAGAGGGTACCTTCCGGGGCGCTCACCTTCCCCCCTCCCACCGCTTCCATGCTCCCGTCCCCCCGCCGCACGGCGCTCCTCGTCGCCTGTGCCGTGCTCGCCGGGGTCGCGTGGGCGCCCCCTGCCACCGCGCAGAGCGGCCCCGCCGCGACGCGGACGGCTCCCGGTTCGACCGCCGCGCCAGCGCCCCTCCAGGACGCTCGCGCGACGGCCGCCCCCCGGCGCCGCCCGGTCCCCCGCACCCTCGCCCGTCAGGCCCAGGCCGTCCGCCCGGCCCCGCCCGACTCCGTCGTCCGCGCCGCCTCGCTCCGCGAGTCCGCCGCCGCCCGGTCCGCCATGGTCGAGCGGACGCTCCGCGACGCCGGCCCCGACTGGATCGGCATCCCGTACCGGTGGGGCGGGACGACGCGGCGCGGGATCGACTGCTCCGCGTTCGTCCAGCAGTTCGTCCGCGAGACGATGGGGATCGGGCTGACGCGTACGACGGCGACCCAGCGCTACGAGGGCGTCTCGATCGACCGGAGCGAGCTGCGCCCGGGCGACCTCGTCTTCTTCCGGCGCCGGGGCGTCCGGCACGTCGGGGTGTACCTCTCCGGCGGCGAGTTTATCCACGCCTCGTCGAGCCGGGGCGTGACGGTCTCGACGATGGACTCGGGCTACTGGAACCGGCACTACTGGATGTCGCGTCGGATCCTCTCCGAGCCCTCGGGCCGGCGCCCGACGCCGCGCGGGCTCGCC
>CAZDFV010000317.1:0-3934 GCA_964504495.1 uncultured Rhodothermales bacterium | reverse complement strand
ACCCCGAGGCGCCGGCGCTCGGCATCGACGCCCTCCGCCGCGCGGTGGAGCGTGCTGGCGCCCCGGTCCTGGCCCTCGGTGGCCTCACGCCGCCCCGCGCCCGAGACGCCCGCGCCGTCGGCGCCTGGGGCGTCGCCGCGATCTCCGCCCTGCTCCACGCGCCGGACTCCGCCCAGGCCGCCCGCCAGTTCCTCGACGCACTGCGGTGAGGTTCACGGTCCGACGCCCTGTGCACCCCGACCTTCTCCGACCAGTCGCTGCGAACCCTGAACCGTGAACCCCGAACCCCAGAGCATCCCCACCGCCCTCACGATCGCCGGGTCCGACTCGGGCGGCGGCGCCGGCATCCAGGCTGACCTCAAGGCGTTCGAGGCGCACGGCGTGTTCGGGATGAGCGTGGTCACGGCGCTGACGGCCCAGAACACCCGCGAGGTCCGGGCCGTCCACCCGGTCCCGCCCGCGTTCATCGCGGCCCAGATCGACGCGGTCGCCGAGGACCTGCCGGTCGGGGCCGTCAAGACGGGGATGCTGGGCTCGGTCGAGACGGTCGACGCGGTGGCCGGCGGGATCGCAAGGCACCGGCTGGGGCCCGTCGTCGTGGACCCCGTGATGGTCTCGAAGGGCGGCCACCCGCTCCTCGACCCCGATGCCGTCGGGGCCGTCCGCGAGCACGTGCTCCCGCTCGCCGCGCTCGCCACGCCGAACGCCCACGAGGCCGCCCGGCTGACGGGCATCGAGGTCCGCACGCTCGACGACGCCCGCCGCGCCGCGCGCGCGATCCTCGACATGGGCCCGCAGGCCGTCCTCGTCAAGGGCGGCCACCTCGACGGCGAGGCCGACGCCGTGGACCTCCTGCTCACCGCCGCCGGCGAGACCCTCTTCCGCGAGCGCCGCATCGACACGCCGCACACGCACGGGACGGGGTGCACCTACGCGAGCGCGATCGCCGCCAACCTCGCGCGCGGGCTCGGCCTGGTCGAGGCCGTCGGCCGGGCCCGCCGGTACCTCCAGCGGGCCATCGAGGGCGGCCTCGCGCTCGGCGGCGGCCACGGCCCCACGCGGCACTTCTGGTTCCTCACGGGCGAGGAGGCCGGGGCCGACCAGGCTCACCCCGCTGGCGGCGTCCGGGGCCGGCCGGCCGGCCCCGACGGTTCTTCACTTGAGAGCGGCCCGCCCGCCCGCCTATCTTAGCCGCCCTCGCGCAGCCCGCGTTGCCGAGACGCGCCGGTAGCTCAGCTGGATAGAGCGTCGCACTACGGATGCGAAGGTCGGGGGTTCGAATCCTCCCCGGCGTACTCAAGAAAGGCGGCCCGAATGAAGCGGAAACGCGGATTTCGGGCCGCTTCTCGTTTCGGGCTCCGGCGGCCCCGAGCTCTGCCGGGGCACGTCCAGGGCAAACCGGCCGGTTGGCGGCCTCTCTACCGGGCGTCGCGGAACGGCGCGCCCGGCGGTCCGGGCGGGGGCGGCCGCCAGCGGGCTGTAGGGCCCGTTTGGTAGCGGGGTTGATCGGGAACGACGGGGGCCCTACCTAGAGAACGGGGCGATGAGGCCCGGCACCCCGCGCGTGCTCCCGCTCCGCGTCCGCCGAAACCATGAGACTGCCCGCCGTCCTTGCCGCTCTCGGGCTCCTCGCCCCGCTCGCCTCCGCTCAGGCTCCCACGCCCCAGTACCTCCACGTGAGCTACATGAGGGTCGACCCGGCAGCCGGGGACGACTACGCCAGCCTTGAGCGCGAGGTGTGGCGGCCCGTCCACGCGGAGCGGCGGCGGCGGGGGGCGATCCAGGGCTGGAGCCTGTACCGCGTCGAGTACGCCCCGCCTGGGACCGGCTACGACTACGTCACCGTCACCGTGTACGACGCCCTCTCGAAGATGGAGGGCGAGGGCCGGGAGGCGGCCTTCCAAGCCGCGCACCCCGACGCCGACGTGGACGCGATGACGGGGCGGACGCTGGCGGCCCGCGAGGAGGTCCACAGCGAGATCTGGGCGCTCGTCGAGGCCATCCAGCCGGAGGGCGCCCCAGGGCCGGTCGGCCGGTACGTCGCCGTCAACTTCATGGACGTCCCGCTCGACGGGGGCGCCGAGTACTTCTCGATGGAGCGGGAGGTGTGGGCGCCCATCCACCAGGTCCGCGCCGACGACGGCTCGATGGGCGGCTGGGCCCTCTACAGCCTCGTCCTTCCGCAGGGCGAGGCCATGGACTACCGGTTCGGGACCGTCGACTTTTTCGAGGACCTCGACGCCGCCACGGCGGGGATCACGGGGGCCCAGATCCAGCGCGCACACGGGGAGGCCTCCGAGGACGAGGTCGACGCGATGATGGACCGGACCGACCGGGCCCGAGCCATCCACAAGACCGAGCTGTGGACGCTGATCGACTCGCTCGAGGGCCCCGACGGGTGAAGCCTGGCGGTCCCCCCGCCGGGTCTGGTCTCGACGGGCGGAGGGGGCTCCCCCCGCGTTCAGAACCCCTACGCCGTCTCGGCGACGGCCGCCCGAGCCCGGACGACCCCGTACGGGCCGGCGTGCCCGACGTAGCGTCCGAGCACCTCGACGTCGCCCTCGGGCTCGCCGCCCGGCCCGGCCGGCGCGAGCGCCAGCCGGCCGCCGCCGACGACGGCGAGCACGTCGCCCTCGGCGGCGGCCCCGTCGCTGACGAGCAGGTAGTCGGCCCCCTCAAGCGCGGCCGGCCGGCCCGTCCGCTCGTCGAGCCGGAGCGCGTAGAGGCTCTCGGCGTCGTCGAAGAGCGCGGTCAGCGAAAACCGATCGGCCTCGGGCTCGACGCGCCCGCTGCGGACGCGCCCGCGGACCGGGATGACCCCGTCGTCCGCCGCCACCTTGACGAGGGAGTACCCGTCGCGGTCGCGCCGGAGGAACCCCTTCCGCTTGAGGGCCTGGAGGTTCTGCGTGACCGAGTTGGGCGAGCGGTACTCGAAGTGCTCGACGATCTCGCGGTAGGTCGGCCAGACCTTGTGCCGCTCGACGTGCTCGCGGAGGAACTCGAGGAACGCGTGCTGCTTCTGGGTGAGCTGGCGGCGGCTCATGCGTCGGACCTATGTGGTGAGGGGCGCCGGCAAGGTAGGCCATCGGCCGCGGACAGCCAAACGACGGCCCCGGCCCGCGCTAGACCTCCGGGGCGGCCTCGGCCGCCGCCTCCGACGTGGCGACGTCGAGCTCGATGCGGACCTGGTCGTTGATGAGGTCGTCCTGCATCCCGGGGTAGGTGATCCCCCACTCCGTCCGGTCGATGATGAACGAGGACTCGACGGCGGCGCCGGCGGCGCTGGAGGCGACGTAGGCCGGGAACGTGACCTCGTTGGTCCGGTCGCGCATCGTGAGCCGGCCGGTGACCATGTGGGTGGCCGTCTCCGACTGGACCCCGTCGGCGTCCGTGATCGGGCGGATCTGGTTGGTCTGGAACCGGGCCTCGGGGTAGGCCTCGACCTCGAAGAAGTCCTCGCTCATGAGGTGGCCGGTGAGGTCGTCGTTGTCGCTGTAGATCGAGGTCATGTCGATCCGGACGTCGGCACCGGTCACCTCGCCGCCGTCGACGTAGACCACGCCGTCGGTCGCGGAGAACCCGCCGAGGTGGTTCCCCGTGAGCTTGGCGCCGATCCAGGTGACCGTGCTGTCGGTCGAGGCGATGGGGACGGGCGTGCCGGTGAACGTGAGCTCGTCGCTGAGGGCGTCGGCCTCGACGGCCGTCGTCGCGGCCTCGGGGGCCTCGCCGACGTCGCCGCAGCCGGCGAGGGCCACGGCCGCCGCCAGTGCGGCGAGAGGGAGGGTGCGGGGCATGGGGGTAGGGGGTTGGAGGGTGATGCTTGTTCAAACAAGCGCCTGTCCAAACGAGCCCCCCGC
Organism: uncultured Rhodothermales bacterium; assembly: GCA_964504495.1. Lineage (GTDB taxonomy): Bacteria > Bacteroidota > Rhodothermia > Rhodothermales > Rubricoccaceae > Rubrivirga. The sequence goes on along the minus strand of CAZDFV010000317.1, from coordinate 77 downwards.
CGGCCGGTTCCCGGCGCCCGCTCGGCGGCGCCCGCCCAGCCGCCTACGGCCGGCCGTCGCGCCGCGCGAGCCCGGCC
>CAZDFV010000316.1:0-3939 GCA_964504495.1 uncultured Rhodothermales bacterium | reverse complement strand
GTCCTCGTCGGCTACGGGCCGCTGGAGGCGGCGCCGGGGTGGCTCGGCCGGTTCGCCCGGTACGAGACGGTCCAGACGGCCGCGCTCGCGGCGGCCGGGGTCGGGTGGGACAAGCCGTGGCACGCCGTCGGCCGGAACCTGTCGTACCCGGCCAGTCTGCTCGCGCGCCTCGGCGGCTTTGAGCACTCGGCCGGGTCGCTCTCGGGCGACGACGACCTGCTCGTGCAGGAGGTCGCACGGCGCGGCGCGGCGCCGGTCCGCTACGTGTGGGACGCGGCGGCGGCCGTGCCCTCGGCGGCGCCGGCGTTCTGGCGGGCGTTCTGGCGGCAGAAGCGGCGGCACGCGGGGGCCGGCGCGCACTACCCGCTCGGCGTCCTCATCGCGCTCGGCGTCCTCCACACGTCGAACCTCGCGCTCTGGATCGGCGCGCCGGTCCTGCACCTCGCGACGGGCCTCCCGTACGGGTGGGGGCTGCTCGCCGTCAAGCTGGTCGTGCAGCGGGCCGTGCTCCTGCCGGCGTTCGACGCGCTCGGCGCGGAGATGGACCTCCACGTGTGGCAGCCGGTCCTCGACGCGGTCTCGGGCGTCTACCACGCCGCGCTGGCGGCGCTCGGCGCGCTTCCGGCGCCGAGACGGTGGTGACCCTGTCCAGGCCGGCCTCCACGCGAGCTCCTGGACGACGGCCGCCGCGCCCCGGTGGTACGGGCCCTCGACGACCCCGCGCTCCATCTCCCGAAGACCTCTCCAGCCCGGCCAATCCGTCCGCCAGCCCGGCGCCGCGACGACGCACCGGCGAGGCGCCGCCGGACCTCGGGGCGTGAGCGGAGACGGGAACGACGGCGTCCCCATGCGCCTCGCTTGGGTTGTAATCGTCGAGGTCTGCCACCTCCGTCTCGATCTCGACGCCACGGGCCTCCGCCAGCCTGCGCGCCCGCTCCAGCCCAACGGCCGAGAGGTCGACGGCCGTGGCGCGGTGGCCCCGCTCGGCCAGGGCGACGGCGTTCCGGCCCTGCCCTCCGGCGGGGCAGAGCACACGCGGCGAGGGGCGGTCTGCGACGGAGGCGAGGACGTCACCCGGGGCGCCGCCGTAGGCGAGGGCGGGCTCGGCGTAGCGGTGTCGCTCTGGAGACGGCCGCGCCCGTCGCCCTTACCCGCCGACGGACGCCGCCTCGGTCCAGACCGCCAGCTCGTTCCCGCTCGGGTCGCGGAAATGGAACCGCCGGCCGCCGGGGAACGAGAACGGCTCGGCCGAGACCGTCCCGCCCGCCGCGACGACGGCGTCCCGGCTCGCCGCGAGGTCGTCCGAATACAAGATCACGAGCGGACCGTCGGGCCGGAGCACGTCCGACTCCGCCAGCCCGCCGACCTCCCGGTCCGGCCCCTGGATGCCGGCGTACGTCGGGCCGTAGTCGGCGAACCGCCAGCCGAAGGCGTCGGCGTAGAACTGCTTGGCCTCGGCCAGGTCGCGGACGGCGATCTCGACGTAGTCGATGGCGTGGTGCGCAGGCACGGCGGACGGGGCGGGGCGTCCCGGAACCTACGCGCCGGACCTCGGCCCGCTGGCGGCGCGCGCCGCCGGCGGCCTAGCGGACGCTCCCCACGACGACGTCGTAGACGTTGGGCGAGCGGGTCGCCACGCGCCCGCCGCCCGCGCTCTCCGACGCCTCCTCGGCCACGCGCCGGAACGAGCCGACCCCGCCCGACGGGTCGAGCGCGCCGACGAGCATCGTCACGCGCGCGCCCCGCCCGAGCGACGGGAGGACGAACGTGGGCAGGGCGAACTGGAGCGAGCCGGTCTGGGCGTCGAACACGCTCGCCCCGGGCGCGAGCTGGCCGATCTCGCGGCCGCCCTCGTCGAGGGCGAGGAGCCCGTCGCCGACGAACACGACGTACTCGTACCCCTCGTCCTCGGGGAACTCGTAGGCCGCGCCCCGCCCGACCGTCGTCGTGCCGCCGTCCTCGGTGTCGATCGCGAACGCGACGATCGTCCGCGGGTCGGGCGCGAGGTCCGCGAACTCGGCCCGGAAGTACGTCGTCGAGTCGTCGCGGGCGACTTCGAGGTAGGTCGCGTCGAGCGCGCCCTCGGGGACGTTCTCGGGGTAGGTGTAGGTGCTCGTCGCGCCCCAGTCGTCGCCGTCGGGGTCGGTCTGGGTGAGGGCGACGCCGGCGCGCGGGTTGTCGCGGAGGATCTGCTCGGCGCCCAGCGCTCGCCGCTCGGCGACGGCTCGCATGACGGGGTACTCGTCGCGGAGGTCGGGCTCGGCAAAGGCGAACCCGGACCAGTCCGCGACCCGCTGGCGGAGCGACTCGGCGGCGACGGGCTCGCCGTCGACAGCGGCGGTCTCGGCCGTGAGCGCCACCTCGAACGGCTCGCGGGCGACGACGAGCGTGTCGCCCTGGTCGACGACGAGCGGGAGCACGAGCCGGCGGCCGGCGGCCTCGAACACGACCTGGGCCCCGTCGGGGAGATCGCCGTCGGGCGCGACGGCCGCGTCCAGGCCGGCCTCGCCGCCCCGCAGGCGGAGCCCGACCGTCCCCCCGCCTAGGCGGAGGCGGAGCGTCGTCTCCCCCCACGCCTCGGGCAGCCGCGGCGCGACGACGAGCGTGGCGCCGTCCTCGTAGCGCGCGCCGACGAGGCCCTCGACCGTCCCCCGGACGAAGCCGGCGAGGCTCCACGGCGAGACGGGCGCTCCACCGACGACGGGCGGGACGCCCTCAGCGGGCGGGTGGCCCGACACCAGCTCGGGGATGGCCCCGATCACGCCGCGGTCGAGGAGGAGCGTCGCCTGGTTCTGCATCAGCTCGGCCGCGGGCTCCGCCCCGCCCGTCTCGGCCAGGAGCGTGGCGACAGGGCCCGCCAGCCACGTCCACACGGCGCCGCCGGTGCGGGCGGCCTCGGCGTCGTAGTAGGCCGGCGCCTCCAGGTAGGGGTGGAAGAGGGAGTCGGTCTGGGCGAGCGAGGCGACGCCGTAGGGGAACACGAGCCGCTCGGCGAGGCGCCGCGCCAGCGACCCGCGCTCGTCGCCCGGCAAGCCGTCGAGGAGCGCGAGCGCCAGCAGCCCGCCCGGGCGGAGGTCGCCCGCCGGCCCCTCCCGTTCGATCCGGTCGGCGAAGAGCCCGCTCCGCCCGACGAACTGGCGGCGGACGTCGCGCTCGAGGACGCGGGCCGTGTCGGCGTACCACGACGCCGACGACCGCTGGGCGACGCCCATGATCTGCGCGAACTGCGTGGCCGTCCCGAGCGCCTGGTAGAGCGCGCCCTGGGCCTCGGCCGGGGCCCCGCGCCGGACCGCCCCGCCGCGCTCGGGGTCGCCCTCAAGCCACGTCGGGCGGGTGTCACGGGCGACGAGGAAGCCGCGATTGTCCGTCGCGTTCTGGTTCCGGCTGTCCGGCTCGTAGACGCCCCGCAGGGCGAAGACCGTCTTGAACCAGAAGTCCTCCGAGCCCGTCACGAGCGAGCGGTCGCCCGTCGTGCGGACGTAGTCGCCGGCGGCGTCGAGGAAGAGGGCCGTCCCGTCGGCCGTGGCGAAGACGGGGTCGCCCTCGGCGGGGACGAGGTCGGGGGCCCGACCGAGCAGGTCGATCCGGCGGTCGAACCGCTGGGCCGCGCCGTAGGTCGAGAGGAGCGCCCGGGCCGTCTCCCACTGGCCGGTGTCGAGGAAGGCCCCGAGCGTCCACATGGCGGAGGGGAACGTGGCCGGCTCGGCGCCCGGGAGCCCGGCGTCCAGCGTTACGCGAGCCGAGTCGCGCCGCGCGAGGGCGTCGAGCGAGAGGGCGGCCCAGTGGAACGCGGCGTTCGTGGCCGGGTCCTCGGTCTGGAACTCGACGCTGTCGAGGAGCCGGGCCATCCGCTCGCTCCGGCGCTCGCGCAGCGCGTCGGCGTTCGTGAGGGCGCGCCGGGCGGCGGCGGCGGCGGCCTCGGCGGTCGGGCCCGTCGCG
>CAZDFV010000315.1:0-3979 GCA_964504495.1 uncultured Rhodothermales bacterium | reverse complement strand
GGGCGGGCGTGGAGGGGCGCCGCGCTAGGCGCCCGCGAGCCCCTCGGCCTCGGCCCACTGGCGGAGCCCGTCGCGGGCCGACGGCGAGAGCGCGTTGACGGCGACCGCGACCTCGACGTAGAGGTCGCCCCGGCCCCTCGACGTGCGGACGCCCTGGCCGCCGACGCGGAGCCGCGCGCCGGGCTGCGTCCCGGGCTTGATCTTGAGCCGGACCGTCTGGCCGTAGGCCGTCTGGACCTCGCGCGTCGTCCCGAGCAGGGCCTCGACGGCCGAGACCGTCTCGGTCGTGACGAGGTCGTCGCCGTCGCGGCGGAACCGGGCGTCGGGCGTGACGCGGAACGTGACGAACAGGTCGCCCGGCCCGCCCCGCCCGCTCGGGCTCGGCTCGCCGCGCCCGCCCATCTTGATCTTGAACCCGTCGCGGACGCCCTCGGGCACGGTGATCCGGACGGACTCGCCGGACGGCGTCTGGAACTCGCGCGGGCCGCCCTCGAGGGCCTCCTCGAACGTGAGCCGGAGGGTGGCCTCGACGTCGCGGCCGCCGCGGGCGCTCGTCTCGCTGCCGCCGGCGCCGCCGAAGAACTGGTCGAAGATGCTCCCCAGCCCGCCGCCCCCGCCGAACACGAAGTCGTCGTCCGTCGCGCCGGGCCCGGCGCCCGTCGCGTCGACGCGGACGTAGGTGCCGTCGGGGGCCCGGTAGTACCGGCCGCCCGGCCCGCTGGCGAAGCCCCCGAACGGGTCGCCCTCGAACCGGCCGCCGTACGGGTCGCGCCGGGCCCGGTCGTACGCCTTCCGCTTGGTCTCGTCGCCGAGCGTGTCGTAGGCCTCCTGGACCTCCTTGAACCGCTCCTCGGCGGCGGCGTCGCCGGCGTTCCGGTCGGGGTGGTACTGGTGGGCGAGCGTCCGGTACGCCTTCTTGATCTCTTTGGCGGAGGCGTCGTCGTCGACGCCGAGGACGGCGTAGTAGTCGGGCGGCACGGGGCGGGGGGCAGGGGCGGGCCGTTTAACCGGGCGCCGGCCCCGTCCTGTTCCGCGCCCCCCGGACGGGCGCACGGGGGGCGCGGCCCGCGCTCGGCGGCCCGCGCTCGGCCGCCGCCAGCGGCCCCTTACTGCCCGGCCCCGAGCCGCCGGAGCGCGACGAGCTTCGCCACGCTCTCGACCGCCAGCGTCAGCGACCGGAGCAGCTCCGAGCCCTCGGTGTAGTCGGCGCGGGCGAGGTTCTGGACGCGCCGGTCGGCGTGGACCCGCATGTCGGAGCCCCACCGCGAGACCTCCCCCTCCGGCCCGACCACGCCGACTGCGACACCGCCCCGACTGCTCATGAGGTCGAACGCGGGCAGGTCGCTCGACCCGTCGCCGACGTAGACCATCTGGTCGAACGGGACGTGCCAGTCCGCCTCCGGCACGTCGCGGTAGACGTCGGAGGGGGCATCGTCGCCGCCCTCGCCGAGCCCCTTCGCGAGGGCGAGGAGGTACCGGACTTTCTCGGGGTAGGTCACGACGCGCTTGGGGAAGTCGAGCCGGCCGTCGTCGGCGAAGTGGCCGGCGCCCCCCCAGATCCGCTCGAACTGGTGCGCGATGGGCGTCGCCCCCGGGACCTCGGCGAACCCGGCCGTGAGCACGTAGAACTCGACGCGGACGCCCGGGGCCACGGCGTCGGCCGCGTCGCGGAGCCGGTCGAACAGGTCCCCGACGCCCTCGAAGAGCGGCGTGTCGCGGCCCGTCTCCTCGAGGAGCGACTCCGTGACGGCGCCGTCCCGCTCGTCCGAGAGGTCGACGAGGGCCTTGACGCGGGCCAGGAGGTGGTCCCAGCCGGCCGCGTCGAGCGGGTCGACGCGCTCGCGCCGGAACGCCTCGGGGTCCACGCCGAGCTTGCCGAGGAGGACGTCGAGGGAGTCCTCGCCGAGCGTGAGGTCGAAGTCGAAGACGACGGCGATCCGGTCCTTGAGGTGGGTCGTGGCGCGGGGCATGGCGGCGGGGCTGGGGGGCGGGGCACGCCCGGCCGCCGCCCGCAGATCCCGCTGGCGGCCGCCGCCAGCTAGTCGGCCTCGGCGGCCGCGGGTTGCCCGTCCACCTCGCCGCGGTCGACGGTGAAGGCGAACTCGTAGGGCCGGCCGGCCGCCGCCGCCTTCGCGAACGTGAGGAGCGAGGCGCCCTCGCGGGGGGGCAGCTTCGGGGCCCGCCGCTGCGCCTCGGCGAGGAGCTCGCGGGGGCCGACGCCGCCGGCGGCGAGGAGGGCGGCGGGGTCGTCGAGGACGAGCCGGAACGCGTGGGGGACGACGACGCCGCTCGCCTCCCGGAAGTCCCCGCGCTCGAGCCGGAGGCTCATGGGCAGGCCCGGGTCCACCGTCCCCTCGACGCGCACCTGGACGAGCCGGAGCGGGCCGTCGGCGACCCACAGCTCCATCCGGTCGATCTCGTCGTCCGGGTCGTCGAGCCGGATCACGTGGGCCGGGCCGCCCTCCCACGACGCCTCCGAGAGCGACACGGCGGACGGGTCGAAGTCGCCGTCCCCCTCCGGCCCGTCCCCCAGCGTCTCGAAGAGGAGGGCCGAGAGGCAGAACATCTCGCTAAAGTCCCCGAACACCCCGACGCGGAGGTCGCCGCTGCACGTGACGGCCCCGTCGGGCCCGCGCCGGAGGGTGAGGGCGCCGCCCTCGCCGGCGAGCGTGACGACCTCGGCGTCGCCGAGCTGGTCGCGTTCGACGTCGAGGAGGGCCCGGAGGAGCGAGTCGGCGCGGGCGAGGGCGAGCGAGTCGAGCGGGGCCCCGGCCGGCTGGGCGCTGGCGACGGGGGCCGCCAGCAGGGCGGCGAGGAGGAACGGGAGGCGCATGGGCGGGCGGCGAGCGGCGCGGAAGGTACGGGGCGCCCCTAGCTTCCCCCCGTGCCCGGCTCGGCCCCGTTCTTCCCCCTCGGCGACGCCGTCCCCGTCGGCGGCGCGGAGTACCCGGCCGAGGCCGTGCTCCGCGTGCTCGACCCGTACCTCAGCGACGGCCGCCGCGAGCGGATCGGGGCCGTCGTCGCGGCCCGGGCGTTCGGGGTCGTCCCGGTCCTGGAGGGGCTGGTCGATCCGGGGAACGTGAACGCCGTGCTCCGGAGCGCCGAGGGGCTGGGCTACGGGGCCGCCCACCTCGTCAAGCTCGAGGGCGAGGCCGCCGCGCTGGCGGACGCCGTGGCCGCGGGCGACGAGCCGACGACGGTCGACCGCCGGGCCGCCCGGCGCGCGAGCCAGGGCGCCCACAAGTGGGTCGAGGTCCGGGCCTGGGCCGACCCGGCGGAGTACGCCGCCTGGGTCCGGGCGCGGGGCGGGCGCCTCGCCGTCACCGCCCTCCGCGACGACGCGCTCCCGATCGCGGAGTGGGACTTTTCGCGGCCGACGGCCCTCGTCGTGGGGAACGAGCACGCGGGCGCGAGCGCCGCCATGCTCGACGCCGCCGACGCCGCGCTCCTCCTCCCGCTCGACGGGTTCGTCCAGAGCTACAACGTGTCGGTCGCGGCGGCCCTCGCCCTCTACCACGCCCGCCGCCAGCGGGGGGGCGCTCACGCCGACCTCGACGCGGACCGGCGGCGCCTCCTCCGGGCCCACTACACGGCCCGGGCCGTCCCCCACGCCGCCGCCCTCCTGGCGCACGCCCGTCGCGCCGGCTAGACACCGGAGGGGCCGCTCCGACGGGCTGGCGGCCGGTGCACGCGGAAAGGGGGCACGCGGCGTGACGGAGCGGTCGGTGGGCCCGGCCTTTGCTGTGCCTTCACGGTCTCCCCAGCCGCCCGTCCCATGACCGTTCGCTACGCCGCCGCGCTCCTCGTCGCCGCCCTTGTGTGGGGCTGCACCTCCGCCAAGGACGTCTACCGCGACGCGATGGACCTCGAGGTCTCCGGCGACTACGCGGGGGCCGCCGACCGCTACGCCCGGGCGCTCGAGCGCGACCCGGCGCTGGAGAACGTGCCCGGCCGGCTGGCCGTCGCCGGGCGCGAGGCC
>CAZDFV010000314.1:0-4024 GCA_964504495.1 uncultured Rhodothermales bacterium | reverse complement strand
CCCGCCTCGGGGAGCACGCGGACCCCCGCGTCCCGCAGCCAGCCGGCCCGCGCGGGGTCGTGGATGGACGAGATCGAGGCCCGGCTCGTGGCCCGCGCCGGCAACCCGACCCCGCGGCCCGCTGGCGACGGCGCCCGCCAACCGGACGGGTCTGGAGCGGCCCGCCCGCGCGCCTCGGCCCTCCCGCTCCCGGACGACCAGATCGCCTCGCTCGTCCGGCGCTTCCGGACGTAGGGCGGGCGCGCCGTAGGCAACCGGCCGGTCCGCCCGCGCGTTGCCTCGGCATGGCACGTCCAGAGACCGCCGGGGACAACCGGGACCGCATCCTCCGAGCCGCCGAGGCCCTCTTTGCCGAGAACGGGTTCGACGCCACGAGCGTCGGGAGCGTCGCGGAGGCGGCCGGGGTCAACAAGGCGCTCATCTACTACTACTTCGAGGGCAAGGACGACCTCCTCGCCTCCCTCTTCGAAGACCTGGCGGCCGCGGTCCGGGAGCGGTCCGGGACGCCGGCCAGCAGCGCGGGCCTCCGGGAGAAGGTCGCCGACGAGGTGGCCTTCCTCGCCGACCGGCGCCGGGCGCTCGCGCTCCTCCTCATGCAAGCGCTCCGGGAGGGGGACGAGGCGCCCGCCCTGTTCGAGATCGCCGGCGGGATGATCGCAGAGGAGCTCGACGCACGCGGGTTCCCCTCTGCCGGTCTAGACGGAGCGACGTCCGAGGCCCGGCGGCGGGCGCTCGTCCACGAGTTTTTTACGGGCACCGTCCCTGTCGTCGTGTTCGTGGCCCTCCGCGACCGGTTCTGCGCCCACTTCGGCCTCGACGCCGACGAGGCCGAGACCGCGTTCCTGGACGCCCTCGAGCGGTCCCACTTCCGCTCCCACGTCGAGCCGGAGTAATCGTCCGGCCGGCGCCTGCAACTGGCGGAGGGGGAGGCCGTAGGCGCGTAACGTAACCGACCGGTTAGTCACCACAGCGCCATGTCGAATCTTCCCGACCCTACCGATACGCCGTGGGGGCTCCGACGGGCCCGCAGCGCGTCCTGGACCGCCGGGGCGTTCTACCTCCTCGTCGCCTTCGAATTCTTCTACATGGTCAGCCCGTTTGCGGCCTACGTCTACGGCGTCTATGGGCCTGGCCTCGACTGGCTCGCTGGCAACCGGGCCGCGAGCTGGCTCGTCGGCTTCTTCCTCCCCCATGTCGTCGCGCGGACGACGTCGCCGCTCGTGGACGCGGCCGAGGTCGTCGGGGCCGTCCTGTTCGTCGGGGGCGTCCTCGCGTTCGTCGTCGGGGCCGTCCAGATCTACGCGGCCAAGCTCCGCCAGCGCGGGAGCCCGGCCGGCCAGGCCGTTGAGGGCGGGGTGTACCGGTGGGTCCGCCACCCGCAGTACCTCGCGCTGATGGCGGCGAGCTTCGGGATGGTCCTCGTCTGGCCCCGGTTCCTCGTCCTGTTCGGGTTCGTCACCGTCGTCTTCGCCTACGTCGCCCTCGCCCGGGCCGAGGAACGGGCCTGCCTCCGCCAGTTCCCCGGGTACGCGGCGTACCGGGAGCGGACGGGGATGTTCGTGCCGCGTCCGCTCGAGGCCCCGTTCCGCCGGCTCCCCCGGCCCCGGGGGCGGGCGCAGGCGCTCGCGCTCTGGGCACTCGGCTACGCCGCGGCGCTGGGCGTGGCCGCCCTGCTCGCCCTCGCGGTGAGGTCGCACGCCGTCGGGAGCCTCTACACCCACTACACGGCGAACGCGGCGTTCGTCTCCGTCGGCCCGCTGGCGGAGGCGGAGATCGCCGGCGTCGCCGGCCTCGCCACGCGGGACCCGCGGGTCGCGGCGGCCCTCCGCGCCGAGGGCGAGGGGGCCCGGTTCATCAACTACGTCCTGCCCACGGAGGTATACGTCTCGGAGATCCCGATGCACCTCCCGGCGGGGGCCGTGACCGGGCACACGTTCCCGCGGGACGTCGACCGGGACCGGTACAAGGTGATCTTCACGCGGGCCGAGTTCGCGCCGGGGCCGCCCCCGCCGGCCCCGGCCGTCGTCCGGGGGGCGCTCGACAAGGAGCCGGTCGTCGAGGCATGGGTCGACCGGGCGGCGGGGCGGGTCACGCGCGTCCTCCCCCCGCCCACGGACGCCTTTTACGACGGGATGCCCGTCCCCGTCTTCTGAGGCGGCCCGGCCGGCGCTACGGGGCCCCGACGCGGACCCAGGCCGTCCGCCGTCCGCTGGCGGGGCTCCAGAGCCGGAGGGTGTCGCCGTCGAGGTGGACGCGGAAGCGCTCGGCGCCCTGGGCGTCGGAGAGCGTGAGCGCCGAGTCACCGGCGACCTCGTAGCGGAGGTCGAACGCCTGCGGCTCGCCGAGCGGGGGCCGCGAGACGATCCGGCCGGTCCCGTCGGCGAAGAGCGAGTACCGCATCCCGAGCGTGTCGGCCTCGGCCGGCCGCCAGGTGCCCACGTAGGGCCCGCGCGCGTCGCCCTGGCAGGCGGCGAGGGCGAGGGCGGCGAGGGCGGGGAGCACGAGTCGGAGCACGGGGCGGCGAGCCGGAGCGGTGGGCCGGGGCCGGAAGATCGCCCGCGGGCTCGGGAAAAGTTCGGCGCAACTCCCCCTGGCGCGCGCATCCGTTGGGCGGGGATCTTCGTCCACCGCCGCCCCGCCCCCGGTCCCCCCATGCTCGACGGCCTCCTCACGCTCCCGCCCGTCACGGCGTTCTTCCTCCTGCTGAACGTCGCGATCGGGCTGTACTCGCTGGGCGTGAACCCGGAGATCATCGACCGGTGGGCGTTCAAGCCGTACCGCGTGGTGCGGGAGCGGGAGTGGAGCCGGTGGCTCACGGCCGGGTTCGTGCACGTCGGCGCGATGCACCTCCTGTTCAACATGATCACGCTGTTCTACTTCGGCCCGTACATCGAGACGGCGCTGGGGTCGGGCCGCTTCCTGGCCGTCTACCTCGGCTCGGAGCTGGCGGCCAACGCGCTGACCTACTGGCGGCACCGCGAGAACCCGGCGTACTCGGCGGTCGGGGCGTCCGGGGCGATCTCGGGCGTGCTGTTCTCGTTCTGCCTGTTCCAGCCGTTCGCCATGCTCGGGATCATGTTCATCGTGCCGATGCCGGCGATCGTCTTCGCGGTCCTGTACGTGGTGCTCTCGATCTACGCCTCGAAGCGGGAGCTCGGCCGCGTGGCCCACGAGGCCCACCTCGGCGGGGCGGTCGGCGGGCTCCTCCTCACGCTCGCGCTCGCGCCGTGGTCGCTCGGCGTGTTCCTCAGCCAGATCGGCCTGGGGTGAGGGGGCTGTGATCCGTGACGCTCTATGGGCCCCCTCACGCATCCCCCGTCCCACACCGCCCGCTACGTCTCCTCGTCCACGTAGGCCACCCAGCGGAAGTAGGTCTGCTCCTCGAACGAGGCCCCGAGCGCGCCGACGCCGATCCCGAGCGCGGCGACGAACCCGGCGAACGTGAGGAGGTGGCCGGGCCCGACCGGCTCGCCGAGCGTGGCGGCCCACCCGGCCAGGATCTGGGCGTCGAAGAGGAGGGCCCCGAGGACGAGCGTGGTCCCGAACAGGAGCGCGTAGGTCGTCGCCATGCCGAGGGCCAGGGCGAGGAGGACGGAGGCGGCCGTGACCGCCTGCTGCTCGGTCCGCCCGCGGCGGTGGCGGCGGGCCAGGAGCCGCTGCTTGCGGACGAGGTAGGCGCTCGTCCCGAGGAGGGCCGCGAGCCCGAGCGCGGCGACGAGCGCCGGCGGCTGGCGCGTCCCGAGGTCCCAGGCCTCGGCCGTGATGACGAGGACGACGAGGGTCGAGAACGCGGCCGTCGTGAGCTTCGAGAGCTGGAACGGGAACAGCCAGGGGCGGGTCTGGACCACGGCGTCGGCGACGTCGGCCCGGCCGTGCCAGAGGGCCCGGGCGGTGAAGGCGGCGTCGGAGAGCCGGCGGGCGGCCGAGCGCTCCTCGAGGCGGGGGTCGGCCACGTCGGCCAACTCGCCGGCGAGCTCGGCCCGGCTCGCCGGCGTGAAGGCGCGGGGGCGGTCGAGGTCGGCCG
>CAZDFV010000313.1:0-4036 GCA_964504495.1 uncultured Rhodothermales bacterium | reverse complement strand
CCTCCCCGCCCGCCCGGCGGAGGCGGGCGGGCACCGCTAGGCGGGCACGGGGAGGAGCACGTCGGCGATCGCGGCGACGTGGCGGAGGTCGGTCCCGCAGCACCCGCCGACGACGGCGAGGTCGAGCCGGTCGGCGAGGCGGCCGTAGCGGGCGGCGAGGTCGTCGGGGTCGCCCTCGTCGAGCGTCTCGGCCTCGTCCAGCTCGGCGTGGCTGCACGTCGAGGCGTTCGCGCGGAGGCCCCGCACGCGCGCCGTCCACCCGCCGTCGAGGGCGCCGAGAACGTGCGTGGGGTGCGCGCAGTTGATCATGTAGTAGGCCGGGGCCGCGCCCGTCGCGTCGTCAACCGCCCGGACGGCCTCGCCCAGCGTCTCGCCGGAGGGCAGGCGTCCATCGGTCTCGACCGTGAACGAGATGACGGACGGGACGCCCGCCGCCGCCGCGGCACGCGCCACGCCGATGGCCTCGTCGGCGTACGTCATGGTCATAGCCGTCACGCAGTCGGCCTCGGTGTCGGCCAGGACGTCGATCTGAACGCGGTGGCGGACCTCGGCCTCGGCCGCCGCCAGCCGCTCGGCGGGCGAGTAGCCGTCGTCCATCGGCCCGATGCACCCGCTCACGACGACGGGCACGTCGGCCTCGTCGCGGAGCGCCGCCAGGAGCTCGATCGACTGGTGGTTGACGCGCTCGAGGTCTCGGAGGGCGTAGCCTGTCGCCTCGATCCAGCCCACGTTCGCCCGCCACGTCGTCGCTTCGAGGACGACGCCCGTCTGGTGGCGGCGGGCGAGGTCGACGAACGAGCGGTAGTAGGTCTGGAGCCGGTCGCGGCCCCGGTCGGTGTCGAGGAGGACGAACGAGGCGAAGGCGGGGAGGTCGAACCCGTGGTGGAAGACGAGCTCGGTTTCGAGGCCGGCGTCGGCGAGGAACGGGCGGTCGGCGTCGAGCTGGGGGAGGCGGTCGCGGTACATGGCATCGGGGGTTGTCGTGCCTGCCATGACGCAGCGCCGAGCCGTCGTCCCAACCGGAGTGCGTGTCTCCGCGGGACGTTCACGCAGCCTGGGGGGGCGTCGGCGCGTCCCGTCCACGCACGGCGTAGCGGAGGAAGACGATGCCGCAGTCGTACACCGTCGTCCCCTCCAGGTCCAGCGCGGCCCGCTCGACGCCGTCGCCGAAGAGGGGGACCCCCGCCCCGAACACGACCGGGTTCAGCTTGACGACCACGCGGTCGATCAGCCCGGCCCGCAGGAGCTGCGTAGCCACGTTTGCACCGCCGCAGAGCCAGACCGGAGCCTCGGCCTCCGCCTTCACGCCGCGGACGAACGGGACGAGGTCCCCGCGCACGAACTCGACGGCCGGGTCCGGGCTCGCCCGCATCGTCCGAGAGAAGACGACCTGGCGCATCCGGGGGTACGGGCTCGTCTTCCCCTCCCGCAGCCCGACCTCGTACGTCTTCCGCCCCATGAGGACGGTCCCGAACGCCTCCAGGTCGGCGAAGAAGTCGGCGACCACCTCGTCGTCCCAGGCGAACCCGTCGAACGAGCCGTCGGCGTGGGCGATGAAGCCGTCGAGGCTGGCGGCGACGTAGTACGTGAGATCGCTCATCTGGGGGTGTCGCTTTTCGTGACTGCTGGGGGCGGGGATCGTGGAGTCCGGCCCCGTCTCTTGCGGCGCGGTCTCCGTGCTCACTCCCGAGCGGCCCCGCCCCCACCCGGGCCCTGCACCTCCCGCTTCGGCCCGTCGAATCCGTCGAAGACGGCCCGGTGCGCCCGGAGTCCGTATTCGTCGTCCCGCGTCTCGTACTCGCGGACCCAGTCGAGGAGGAACGACAGCCGAGCGTCTTGCTCGTCGGGGCTCGCGTACTTCTCCGGCTCCCACGGCCGCGACTCGCAGTTCGCCACGCACGCCTCGACGCCGGGGTTGAGGAACCGGAGCTCGGTGCAGAACGGGAGCGCCGCGGCGGCGAGCGTCGCGTAGCTCCCCTCGATCACCCAGTCGTCGTGTGCCTGCGCGAACGCCTCGACCTCGGCGACGCTCTCCGCCAGCGGCCGGCGCACGCCGGGCGTGGTCCACGCGACGTCGTCGAGGTCGAGGTGCGCCAGTCCGTGCCGCTCGCAGAGCGCCCGGGCCGAGGTGGTCTTGCCTGACCCGGCGTTCCCGAGGAGGACGATGCGGTGACCAGCCACGGCCGATAGACGCCTAGAGCTTGTTATGGACTCGAACGCTCAAAACGGGCTGGAATCGCAGGCGTCGCCCCTCAGGCGCCGTTCCTCCCCCGTCCCCGCCCCGGCGCCCGGCCGATTTCGGAGGCGCCGCAGCGGTGGGCAGTCGGCCGGAACGCCCGTTTCTGAACCGCAGAGGACGTTCGGGCTCGGGAGGTTGATACCTAACGAAGTCCATAACACGCTCTAGCGGGAGGCGACAAGGTCGATGTCGGCGTGCTGCCACGCGGCCTCGATCCGGGGCGCGAGCGCGTCGGCCTCGGCGGGGCGGTCCTGGAGGCGGAGCGCCCGCTGGAGGCCGGCGAGCGCCCGGCCGTTCTCGGGGTAGACCGCGAGGTCGGCCCGGTAGACGGCCTCGGCGTCCGCGGCCCGGCCCGCGTCGAGGAGCACGCGACCGAGCGCCCAGCGCGACGGGAGCGCCCACGGCGGCGGCTCGTCGTACGTCAGGGCGTCCTCGCGCCGGACGGCCTCCTCGAGCTGGCGGACGGCCCCGTCGGCATCGCCGCGTGCCGCGGCGATCTCGCCCGCGAGGTACGGGACGGCCACGCCGAGGATGTCCCCGTACGTGTTGAGCCCGCCGAACTGCTCGCCGAGTGCGGGCTCGGCCGCGAGCGCCGCCAGCCGGTCGTGCTCGCCCTGCGCGGCGTCGGGGCGGCCCGTCCGGGCGTAGGCGAGGCCCCGCGCGAAGTGCCACACGGCCGTCGGGTACGTTAGGCTACCGGGCGGCACGGGGGCGGCCAGGACCTCATCCCACCGGCCGAGCGCGGCGCGGGCGTAGAGCGGGCTCATGGCGAAGTGCTGGACGAACTCCATGCCCGGCGTCGCCATGTGCTCGGTGTGGCGGCCCATGTGGTCGGCCGAGGCCAGGGCCGTCGCCGTCTCGCCGCTGAGGAGGGCGGCCACCCACAGGAAGTGGTGGTTGTGGGGGACGTACCCGAGCGGGTAGAGCCCCTGCGCGTGGCACTGGGCGAGGTAGTCGTCGTCCGCCAGGACCGCCTTCTCGTTAGCGACGACGGCGTCGTGGTAGCGCCCGACGCGGATCCAGATGTGGCCCGGCATGTGGACGAGGTGCCCGGCCGCGGGGACGAGGTGCCCGAGCCGCTCGGCGGCGTCGACGCCCTCCTCCGGCCGCTCCTTCTCGACGGCGTGGATCCAGAGGTGGAGCGCGAGCGGGTGGTCGGGGTCGGCGTCGAGGGCCCGTTCGAGCGCCGCCAGCGTCTCTTCGGTCGCAGGTTTGGGCACGCCGTCCTCGGTCCAGTAGTCCCACGGCATCGTGTCCATGAGGGCCTCGGCGTAGAGGCTCTGGACGTCGGCGTCGCCGGGGAACCGGGCGGCCACGTCGCGCATGGCGTCGGCGTAGGCCCGGTCGAGGGCCGAGCGGTCCTCCGGCGGGCTCTCGGCGTAGCGGACGCCGAGGGCCTCGACGAGGGCCCGGTCGGCGGGTCCGAGCCGGTCGAGCCCGGCGCGGGCGCGGCCGAGCGCGGCCCAGGCCGGCCCCACGTCTTCGGCGTTCATCGGCGCGTTGACGTGGGGCCCCCGCGCGAGCGCCTCGCCCCAGGCGCACATCGCGCAGGACGGGTCGAGCCGCTGGGCCTCCTGAAAGGCGCGGACGGCCTCGGCGTGGTTGAAGGCGAACGAGAGGACGAGGCCCTGATCGAAAAAGCGCTGGGCCTCGGCGCTCTCGGTGTCGGCCGGGCGGGTGTGCGTGCCCAGCCCGTCGAGGCGGGGCGCGAGGGGCCCGTCCTGGGCGCTGGCGGCGCCGGCGATCAGGACGAGGAGCCCGGCCGCGAGCGCCAGGGACCGGCGGCAGCGGGGCGCG
>CAZDFV010000312.1:0-4041 GCA_964504495.1 uncultured Rhodothermales bacterium | reverse complement strand
CAGATGCGGTAGACGCGGCTCGACTTGGGCGTCGGGGCGTCGCGGAGGCCGGTCGGCGCGAAGTCTCGCGGGGGCGGGACGTGGAGCGTGACCGGGCCGGAGGCGGACGCGGGGTCCGGCACGTCGGCGCGGTAGCGCCCGCCGTCGGTGTCGAACGTGAGCGCCGCGGACCCGTCGTCCACGCGGTCGCCGAGGCCGGCGCGGGCGGCGAACCGGGCGAGGCACCGGGCCCCGTTCCCGCACATCGTCGCGAGCGAGCCGTCGGCGTTCCGGTAGCGCATGCGGAAGTGGGCCCCGCCGGAGCCCTCGTCGAGGGCGAGGAGCCCGTCGGCGCCGACGCCGGTCCGGCGCGGGCACACGCGCCGGGCGAGCGCCGCCAGCTCGTCGTCGGAGAACCGGAGGAACCGGTTGTCGAGGACGACGAAGTCGTTGCCCGCCCCGTCCATCTTGGCGAACGGGACGACGAGGGGGGCGCGCGGGGTCATGGCGTCGGTACGCCGGCGGTCGCCGTGCGATCCCCGTCCGCGGCCGCGCGGGGCCCCGAGGTCGTGGGACCTTGACACACCCCGGCCGCCCCCTCGTCTAGCTTCCCCTGCCCACCCCCCCGCCCCGTTGGCCGAGACCGCCCCCGACCTCGTCGAGCGGACCGTGACCGTGGACGGCGCCGAGCCGCTCCTCCTGTTCGGGTTCAACGACGTCTACCTCCGCAAGATCGACTCGGCCTTTGCCGAGACCCGGGTCGTCGCGCGCGGCGACAAGCTCCGGCTGCGGGGCCCGCGCGCCCAGGTCGACCGGATCGAGCGGGTCGTGGCCGAGCTCACGGTCATCCTCAACCGGAACGGGAACCTGACGGAGAACGACGTCGACACCGTCCTCGACCTCGCGCGCGTCGGGACGGGGCTCCCGCGGCGCGGCGGCCACGACGCCATCCTGTTCACGCCGACCGGCGGCACGATCACGGCCAAGACGCCGGGCCAGACGCGGCTCGTCGAGGCGGCCCGCCAGTCGGACATCGTGTTCGCGGTCGGCCCGGCCGGGACGGGCAAGACGTACACGGCCGTCGCGCTGGCGGTGAGCGCGCTCAAGAGCCGCCAGGTCAAGAAGATCGTCCTCGCGCGCCCGGCCGTCGAGGCCGGCGAGAGCCTCGGGTTCCTGCCCGGCGGGTTCCGCGACAAGGTGGACCCGTACCTCCGCCCGCTCTACGACGCGCTCGAGGACATGATCGAGCGGGACAAGCTCCAGAGCTACCTCGAGCGGAACATCGTCGAGATCGTGCCCCTCGCGTACATGCGCGGCCGGACCCTCAACACGTCGTTCGTCATCCTCGACGAGGCCCAGAACGCGACGGCCGGCCAGATGAAGATGTTCCTGACCCGGCTCGGCGCCGGGAGCCGCGCGATCGTCACCGGCGACGCGACGCAGACGGACCTCCCCGCGCGGACGCTCTCCGGCCTCGTCCAGGCCCGCCAGATCCTCGAGCCCGTCGACGGCATCTCGTTCATCGACTTCGGCCGGGAGGACGTCGTCCGGCACAAGCTGGTCAAGGACATCATCGAGGCGTACGAGCGGGCCGGCGAGGAGTAGGCGGGTCGCGGCGAGGGGGCGGCCCCGCTGGCGGCGCCCTCCGCCAGTCGACCGGGTCCGAGCCGTCCCCCACTTTTTCCCGTCCCCCTCCTTTGACCTACGGCGACCTCGAGATCGACGCGCTCCCCGAGGGGTGGTTCACCGTCGGGGCGGACAAGCGGTTCGTCCCCCACGCCGAGGGCGACCCGGCCCGGCCCGGGACGCTGTTCGTCTCGGTCACGCCGTTCCTCGTCCGCGCGCCCGGGGGCGTGCTCCTCCTCGACGCCGGGCTGGGCGAGTGGGCCGAGGGGCGGGGCACGGAGTTCCTGCTGGACGGGCTCGGCCGGCTCGGCGTGGCGCCCGAGGCCGTCGACCACGTGGTCCTGTCGCACCTCCACCTGGACCACGCGGGCGGGGCCGTCGCGTCGGTCGCCGGCGACTGGCGGCCGACGTTCCCGCGCGCCGACTACGTCGTGCAGCGGGCGGAGACGGAGGCGGCGGGGTACGAGGGCGAGTCGGCGCGGGTCCGCGAGGTCGTCGTCGAGACGCTCGACCGCGAGGGCCAGCTCGTCCTCGTCGGCGACGGCGCCGAGGTGGGCCCGGCCGCGCTCGAGGTGACCGGCGGGCACACGGGCGCGCACCAGATCGTCCGCCTCCGGTCCGGCGCGCTCGAGGCGATCTACGGGGGGGACGTGCTCGGCACGCCGGGCCAGACGACCCGCCGGTTCCAGGCCAAGTACGACGTGGACGGGGCGGCCTCGCAGCGCTGGCGCGACCGGCTCACCGACGAGGCCGCCGAGCACGGCCGGCTCCTCCTGTTCTACCACTCCACGAGCACGCCGGCCGCGTTCGTCGCGGACGGGCCGAAAGGTCAGCGGGTGGTCGAGCCGGTCAGCCTGTAGCGGAGACGGGCGCGACGGCGTCCGCCAGGACGGCGGCGAACTCGGCGAGCATCATGGCGGTCGCCCCCCACACCTCGCGGCCGTCGAGGGCGAAAAAGGGGACCTCGAACCGCCCGAGCGGGGCGGCCCGCTCGCTCCGCCGGCGGAGGGTCCGGTCGAGGAGGGCCGCGGCCGGCACCTCGATGAGCGCGGCGACCTCGGCCTCCTGCGGCGTGAACGGCGGCCGCTCGCCGACGGCCGCGACGACGGGCCAGACCGAATAGCGCGACGGGGGGATGTAGAGCGGGGTCAGCCGCCCGAGCACGTCGGGCGCGTCGGGGTCCACGCCGACCTCCTCCCACGCCTCGCGCCGCGCGGCGGCCTCGGGCGTCTCGCCGGCGTCGAGGGACCCGCCCGGCAGCGAGATCTGCCCGCTGTGCGCCCGCAGCGTCGACTGGCGGAGGGTGAGGACGAGGTGCGCGGCGCCGTCCGCGCCGGGGTACAGGAGGACGAGCGTGGCGGCCGGGCGGCCGTCGTTGAGCTCGGTCGAGAGCGTCTCGACCGTGGCCCGGGCCGGGAACGGGGCCATCTCGGCGTGGGCGGCGTGGCCGGGCAAGGGCGCCGCCAGCCGCCGGCGGACGCGCTCGACGAGCGGGCCGTGCGGGGGGAGCGTGGTCACAGCCCCTCCGCGGCCTCGCCCCGCGCGACGAGGGTGTACCCCGACTGGACGCGCGGGGTGAGCAGGAGCTCGACCACGTTCACGCGCTCGGGCGCGTGGGCGCAGTAGACGACGGCGTCGGCCACGTCCTCGGGTGTGAGCGCGGTCGTGTCGGCGTAGACGGCGGCGGCCCGGTCGGCGTCGCCGTCGAAGCGGACGAGCGAGAAGTCGGTCTCGACGAGGCCCGGCGAGACGGCCGTCGCGCGGACGGGCGTCCCGTGGAGGTCCACCTTGAGGCCGGCGGTGATCGCCAGGAGCGCGTGCTTGGTGGCGCAGTAGACGACGCCGCCGCCGTAGACCGCGTGCCCGGCCGTCGACCCGACCGTGACCACGTGGCCGCGCCCGCGCTGGAGCATCCCCGGCACGAACGCGCGGACCCCGTTGAGGGCGCCCTTCACGTTCGTGTCCACCATCTGGTCGACCTCGTCCGCCGTGTTCTCCCAGACCGGCCGCAGCCCCTTCGCGAGCCCGGCGTTGAGGACGGCCACGTCGACGGCCCGCCAGTCGTCCGGGAGCGCGCCGACGGCGCGCCGGTGGGCGGCGGCGTCGGTCACGTCGAGCGGGACGGCGAGCGCGGTCCCCGCCCCGTGCCGCTCGTTCAGCTCGGCCGCCAGCTGGCGGATCTTGTCCTTGGACCGGGCGGAGACGACGACGCGGTCGCCGCCCTCGGCGAAGGCGCGGGCGCAGGCGGCGCCGATCCCGGCGGAGGCGCCCGTGACGAAGACGGTCATGCGGGGGGGGGCGGCAAGGGGCCCCGTCCAACGACGGGGCGCTGGTCGGCGGTCCCCCTACAGGGCGAGGCGGAGGAGGGCGGCGAGGGCCGGCGCGAGCGCGGCCGTCGCCACGCCGCACAGGCCGATGGCGAGGCCGGCCGCGGCC
>CAZDFV010000311.1:0-4068 GCA_964504495.1 uncultured Rhodothermales bacterium | reverse complement strand
CCCGGCGCCGCCGCGCTCTGGATCGGGAGCGAGCTGCTGGCCTACGGGCTGGCCGCAGCCGGCTGCCTGCTCGTCGCCATCTGGGTGCTCGCCGCCGGCGCCGGGCTTGGGCGGCCCGGCGTGCGGGCGGCGGCAGGGCGGGCCCGGGCGTGGCTCAAGGGGGCGATGGTAGCGGGGATCGCCGCGCTCCTCCTCACGCGGTTGTAAGGCCTCACGCGGTTGTAAAGCACGTCGCGCTTGCGGAGCGGGGGCGAGAGGGGGGCCGCGCGGCTCTCGCTCGCCCTGCTGGCGCCGAGCGGCGCCGGCCGACCATCTTCCATCTTCCCCCCCCCCGACTCCCCATGCTCCTCACCCTCCCCGACGGCCGCGAGGTGCGGCCCGGCAAGGTCCTCTGCATCGGCCGGAACTACGCCGCCCACGTCCGCGAGATGGGCGACGTGGACGAGGCCGACCCCGTCGTCTTCCTCAAGCCCCCGACCGCGCTCGTCGCACACGGGGGGGAGGTCGTGCTGCCCCGCCAGTCGGCCGAGGTCCACCACGAGCTCGAGCTCGTCGCCGTGGTCGGCACGGCCGGCCGGCACATCCCCGAGGCCGAGGCCCTCGGCCACGTGGCGGCCTACGCGCTCGGGCTGGACCTGACGGCCCGCGACCTCCAGGCCCAGGCCAAAGCCAAAAAGGGGCCGTGGAGCATCGCCAAGGGGTTCGACACGTTCGCCCCGCTCGGCCCGCTGGCGGACGCCGCCGACGTGGGCGACCCGCAGGCGCTCGACATCGTCCTGACCGTCAACGGCGAGGAGCGCCAGCGGGGGACGACGGACCACATGGTCTTCTCCGTCGCCCGGACCGTCGCGTTCCTCTCGTCCGTGTTCACGCTCGAACCGGGCGACCTCGTCTACACCGGGACGCCCGAGGGCGTCGGGCCCGTGGCCGACGGCGACCGCCTGGAGGCGACGGGGACGCGCCTGCCGCCCCTCGTCGTGACCGCGCGGCGTGAGGCGGCGGCGGGGTAGTGCGTATGGGTGTGTGGGGGGAGGGGGATGAGAGGAGATTCCCCCACACGTCCTCCCGCTCTCTTCGCCCCGATGCGCCTGCTCCTCCTCGCCCTCCTCGCCGCCGCCAGCCTGGCGACGGCCCGCGCGCAGACGGTCGTCGAGGGCCGCGTGACGGACGCCGAGACCGGCGGGGGGCTCCCGGCCGCGACGGTCCAGGTGGAAGGGACGACGCGCGGGACCGTCACCAACCGCGAGGGCGAGTACCGGCTGGCGGTCCCGCCGGGCGGCGACACGCTCGCCGTCCGCTTTCTCGGGTTCGAGACGGCGCGGCGGGCGGTCCCGGACGGCGGCGGGCGGCTCGACGTGGCGCTGGCGCCGGCCGTCGCCACGCTCGGCGAGGCCGTCGTGACGGCCGGGAACCGGGCCGAGGCCGTCATGCGCCGCGTGATCGCCCGGAAGGCGGCGTGGCGGGCCGGGCTCGAGACGTGGCGGGCCGAGGTCTACTCGCGGACCACGATCCGGGCCGACGGCGAGGTCGCCGCCCTCACCGAGGCCCAGACCGACGCCTTCTGGGACCGCGAGCGCGGGCTCCGCGAGGTCGTCACGGCCACGCGGCGGACGGGGAACCTCGGCGCCCTCCCGCTCGACGCCTTCACCGCCGCCGAGGAGACGCTCAACCTGTACGACGACGACGTCGCCTTCGGCGGCTACGACCTGATGGGGCCGACGCACCCGCGCGCCCTCTCGTTCTACCGCTTCGAGATCACCGGCCGCCGGGCCCTCGGCGAGCAGACCGTCTACGACCTCGCCTTCCGGCCGAGGAACCCGCTCCAGCCCGGGTTCGAGGGGACGCTCGCGGTCCTCTCCGACGCCGACGCCGTCGTGTCCGTCTCGGCCCGCCCGAGCGGGGCCGTCCAGTTCCCGCTCGTCGACGGGTTCGAGGTCCGGTTCGAGCAGCAGTTCTCGCCGTTCGGGGAGGGCGTCGAGGGCGGCCCCGTCTGGCTCCCCGTCGACTTCCGGCTGGACAGCGAGGGGCAGCCGGGGAACGCGCTCCTCCGGTTCCCCCGCATCGGGTTCGCCGTCAGCAGCCGGCTGACCGACTACGCGATCAACGTCGCGCTCCCGGACTCGCTGTTCGAGGGCGAGGCCGTGACCGTGGACTCGGCCTCCGTCCTCGCGGCGCTCCCCGAGGCCGGCGTCGTCCCGCTCTCGGCCGAGGAGGAGCGGGCGCTCGCCGAGATCGACTCGACGCAGACGCTGGCCGAGGCGCTCCGGCCGAGCGGCCCGCTCGCGCGGTTCTTCAACGTCCAGGTCGGGGCGGGCGGGCCGCCAGCGGGGGAGGGGAGCGGGGCGCTCCGGCTGGGCGCCGAGCCGGAGGCGTGGTACAACCGGGTCGCGGGCGCCCACCTCGGCGCCGAGGCGACGGCCCGGACCGGACCGCTCACCGCCTCGCTCCGGGGCGGCTACGAGACGGCGGCCGAGCGCGTCACGGGCCGGGCGTCGGCGTCGGTCGGGCTGGGGCGCTTTGTGTGGGCCGGGGGCGGCGTCCGCCGCGAGACCGTCCCGCTGGCGGCCTCCGACTGGGTCACGTCCGTGACGAACGGGCTCGCCGCGCTCGTCGCCGGGGAGGACTACTTCGACTACGCCCGCCGCCAGGGCGGCTTCGTCTGGGCCGGCTGGTGGGGGCAGGAGGCGCCGTTCCCGCACGCCCTCGTCCGCGCCTCGTACGACGAGTACGACGCGGCCGCCGTCGAGACCCGGTACGCCCTCCTCGACGCCCAACTCCCGGCCGAGAACGCCCGGGCCGTCGACGCCGCCCTCGCCCGCGTCGAGGCCGAGGTCCGGCTCGGCCCCCGCGCCGACGGGCTCCGGCGCGGGCTGACGGGGCAGCGGGCGGCGGCGCTCCGGGCCGAGGTCGGCGAGCGGTCAGAGATCGCCCCGGAGGCCCCGGCCGCGGTCTACGCGCGCGTCGAGGGCGACGTCTGGTGGTCCGCCCCGACCGCCCTCCGGCGGCGGCTCCTGCCGCCCACGCTCCACCTCCGGCTCGCGGCTGGGACGGCCACCGCCGACCTCCCGCTCCAGCGGTCGTTCGGGGTCGACGGGCAGTTCGCCGGCGTCGCCCCGTTCGGCGCCCTCCGCGCGCGGACCGGCCGGCTGGCGTTGGCCCGGCGCTACGCGCTCGTCGCGTGGGAGCACGACTTCCGGAGCGTCCCGTTCGAGGCGCTCGGCTGGCGGGGCGCGGCCCCGCGCGGGCTCTCGGTCCAGGTCCACGGCGCCCACGCCTGGGCCGACGGGGCGCCCGGCGCGCTCCACGTCGAGCCGTCCGTCGTCCACCACGAGGTGGGCGCGTCGCTGGGGCTGGGCTACACCGTCCCCCTCCGCCTCGACGTGACCTACCGGCTGACCGACGGCCCCGGCGTCGTGGTCGGGGTCGGCCTCGCGCGCCTGTTCTGACGCCCCGCTGGCGGCCGTCGCCAGCGGGGCACGGGTCCGGGCGGCGCGCTACTCGGTCTCGACCGGGTCGCCCGGAGCGAAATTCGACACGTCCTCGATGACGGTCACGTTGAACTGCCGACTTGCGTCTTCAGCGCTCCGGCCCCGGAACTCGAACGACCAGTCCCCGCTGAACCGGAAGTACCCTTCGTTGGCGTTCTGAAGAGCGAAGGCGCGGTTAGCGAGGAACACGTCGTTGTTTCCGTTGAACTGCTCCTGATTGCCGACGGGGTTCCGGATCAGGACCTCTGTGATCTCGACGTTGACGTCGGGCGTTGCGAAGAACTGGAGTCCGTCCCGGTTGCCGTCGAGCGTGACTCCAGTGGACGAAACGGAGAACGAGGGGTTGAAGTCTGGGACCTCATCGTCCGGGTCGTCCTCGCCGCTGTCGCAGGCGGGGAGGGCGGCGAGCAGGCCGACGACGGCGAGGAGGGAGAGCAGGCGGCGCAGGTGAGCGGTGGGGGACTGCGGCATCGGGCGGAGCGGGCTGGGTGAAGAGCGTGGAGGCTACGGTATTGGGGGGGCTCGCGCAAACCCCTCACCCCGTTACATCCTGATGATCAAATGAGGACGGCCCGCACGC
>CAZDFV010000310.1:0-4089 GCA_964504495.1 uncultured Rhodothermales bacterium | reverse complement strand
CATGAGCGCGGCGGTCGACCCGTCGTTGTCCTCGCCGAGGGCGGTGACGCCGCCGCCGCGGAGGCCACCGAGGACGCCGTCGCCGAAGCCGCGCCCGACGCCGCCGAGGAGCAGCCGGCCGCTACCGACACCGAGTCGGAGGAGGTCGCCGCCGAGGCCGGCGCCGAGGTCGCGGACCAGGCCGCCGCCGGGGCCGCCCAGGACGTCCCCGCCGAGCGGGCCGAGGGCCTCGACACGGCCGAGGAGAAGGCGTAGCGGTCCGCCTCGGCGCCCCCGACGGAGTCCTCCCCCTAGACGGGGGGAGTCCCCGAAGGGGGAGGGGGTAGACCAGCGCGGCCACGATCTGCCCGGCTGGCGGGGCCCGCCGCCAGTCGGGTGACGGCGGTGCGTTGGACGTTCGACCACCCCCCGCCCCGGCCCAGGCGGGGTCACTGCGTTCTCTG
Source organism: uncultured Rhodothermales bacterium (assembly GCA_964504495.1). GTDB lineage: Bacteria > Bacteroidota > Rhodothermia > Rhodothermales > Rubricoccaceae > Rubrivirga. The sequence continues at coordinate 3,646 of CAZDFV010000310.1, read as the reverse complement.
GCCGCTGCTTCAGATTGATGAGCAAACACAACAAGTCATTCCCGCGCAGGCGGGAATCTAGGACGGGCGAGCATGGTGCCGCGCGAGCCCTGGATTCCCGCCTGCGCGGGGATGACGACATGTATTCACGTAGCCGGATCAGAACGTAGCAGCCCCCCTGTCCAGGCTAGGGCTGGACCTGAATCCGCCCGCCACTGCCGACTCACCGTCCGCTGAACCGATGGACCCGGATCGTCTCCTCCTCATGGGCCGCGTCGGCCGGCCGCACGGCGTCCGCGGCGAGATGAAGGCCGTGCCCGAGACCGACGACGCCCAGCGGTTCGCCCGCCTCGCCCGCGTGTTCGTCGGGCCGACCGCTGGCGATGCCGTCGAGCGCACGGTCGAGGGCGTCCGGTTCCAGTACCCCAAGGGGCGGACCGTCGTCCTCCTCCGCCTTGCGGGCGTCGAGTCGCCCGAGGACGCCGGCGCGCTCGCCGGCCAGAGCCTCTGGGCCGACCCCGACGACCTCCCCGCGCTCGAAGACGGCGAGGCGTACCTCCACGACCTCGTCGGCCTCGACGTGATCGAGGTGGACGAGGCCGGCGCCGAGGTCGGCCCGCTCGGGACCGTCCGCGACCTCTACGACGGGGCCCAACTCCTCTTCGCCATCGCCCGCCCGAACGGGACCGAGGTACTCCTCCCCGACGTCGAGGAGTTCGTCGCCCGCCTCGACCTGGAGGCCCGGCGCCTCTACGTCCGCCCGCCGGAGGGGCTTTTTTAGGGCAGGAGAGATGGGGCAAGAGGCAAGGGGCGATCCCTCCTCCTGCCCCGTGCCCCTTGCCCCTTGCCCTATGATCCGCTTCGACCTCGTCACCGCGGTGCCCGGGCTCGTGCAGAGCCCGCTGGAGCACTCGATCCTGAAGCGGGCGCAGGACAAGGGACTCGTCGAGGTGGCCGTCCATGACCTCCGCGAGTGGGGGCTCGGGCGCTACCGCCAGGTCGACGCGCCGCCGTACGGGGGGATGGGGGGCATGGTCCTCCGCCCGGAGCCCCTGTTCGCGTGTGTCGAGGCGCTGAGCGAAAAGCACGGGCCGTACGACGAGGTCGTCTTCCTCACGCCCGACGGCGAGCCGTTCGGCCAGCCGATGGCGAATGCGTTCTCGCTGAAGGAGCGCCTGCTCCTCATCGCCGGGCACTACAAGAACGTGGACCAGCGGGTGCGCGACGCGCTCGTCACGCGCGAGGTGTCCGTCGGCGACTACGTGCTCTCGGGCGGCGAGCTCCCCGCGCTCGTCGTCATCGACGCCGTGGCCCGGCTCGTGCCCGGCGTGCTCGGCGACGCCGGCTCGGCGCTGAGCGACAGCTTCCAGGACGGCCTCCTCGACGCGCCGGCGTACACGCGCCCGGCCGAGTTCCGGGGCGCGGCGGTCCCCGACGTCCTCCGCTCGGGCGATCACGACGCGATCCTCGCCTGGCGCGAGGAGCAGCGGCTGGCGCGGACGCGGGCCCGCCGCCCCGACCTGCTGGCGGACGCCCCGAACGCCGCCGGCAGCCCGGAGGGCGCGGCCGGGGCCGGCGAAGAATCCCCGTAGACTGTTCTGGCGGGCCGGGTTGCGGGGTCCGGGCCTGTAGTTTGCCCGCTTCGCGCTCGCGCCCGGCTCCCACCTAGACCGCACTCCGATGGCAACCGACCTCATGGCTCTCGTCGAGGGCACCCAGCTCCGCGACGACCACCCCGACTTCGCCGCCGGCGACACCGTCCGCGTCCACGTCCGCGTGATCGAGGGGGACAAGGAGCGCGTTCAGATCTTCGAGGGCGTCGTGATCGCCATCCAACACGGGGGCGTCTCGAAGACGTTCACGGTGCGGAAGATCTCGAACGGGGTCGGCGTCGAGCGCGTGTTCCCGTACGCCTCGCCCCGGATCGCGAAGGTGGAGGTCGTCCGGTACGGGCGCGTCCGCCGGGCCAAGCTGTACTACCTCCGCGGCCTCCGCGGCAAGGCGGCCCGGATCCAGGAGCGGCGGCGGACGACTTAGAGGGGAGGGATCCGAGGGATGGGGCATGGAGGGATGAGGGGCCCATCCCTCAACCCCTTGTCCATCCCGTATCCCTCTCGCACCCCATGCGCCTCGCTGTCTGGCCCGTCCCGTCCGCCCGCGCGCTCGCGAACGCGCTCCGCGGCGAGGTGGCGGACGTGTCCGAGGTGGAGCCGTACGAGGCCCGCGCCGCGCTCGACGAGGGCCGCGCCGACCTCGCCCTCGTCCCCACGCTGGAGGTGCTGAGGGCGCACGACGGGCTGGCGCTTGTGCCGGGCGTCGGGCTCGTTGGGGAGCGGGGGCCACGGCGGAGGCTCGTGGTCGGGGCGTCGCTGGACGCCGTCGAGACGGTCGCGTTCGACCCGCGCGACGCCCAGGAGGCCCTCCTTGCGCAGCTCGTCCTCCGCGAGCACTACGGGGTGGCCCCGACGTTCACGCTCCGCCCGCCCGGGACGCCGCTCGCCGACGCCCTCGCGGCGGCCTCGGCCGCCCTCGCGGCGCCCGACGAGCCCACACCCGACGGCGCCGTCGCCCTCGACCTCGGGCAGGAGTGGACCGACCTCACGCTCCGGCCGATGCCGTGGGCCCTGCTGGCGGCGCCGGCCGGCGCGCTCGCCCCGGACGACGCCCGCCGCCTCCGCGACGCTGTCCGGGCCGCGCCGCCCTCGGGCGACTTGTTCCAGGACGGCGTGGGCGTCTACCAGCTCACGCTCGACGGGTACGCCGCTGAGGGGCTCAGCCAGCTCGCCGAGCACCTGTTCGCGACGGGCACCCTGAGCGAGATCCCCGACCTCCCCTTCGTCGACGTAGAGGACAGACCGACCGATGGCTGACGGCACGCAGACGATCGTCACGAACCGCCGCGCGCGGTACGACTTCGCCCTCGGCGACCGGTTCGAGGCGGGCATGGTGCTGACCGGCTCGGAGGTCAAGTCGCTCCGGGCCGCCAAGGCCAACCTCCAGGACGCCTTCGTCATGCTCCGCACGGACGGCGTGGACCTGATGAACGCCTACATCGCGCCCTACGAGATGGCGGCGCGGACGAACCACGAGCCGACCCGGCCGCGCCGGCTCCTCCTCCACAAGGCGGAGATCGACAAGCTCCGGAAGGGGACGGAGCAGAAGGGGTTCACGATCGTCCCGACGCGGCTCTACTTCAAGAACGGCCGGGCCAAGGTCGAGATCGCCTTGGGGAAGGGGAAGAAGACGGTCGACAAGCGGCAGACGATCGCCGAGCGGGAGTCGAAGCGGAAGCTCGACCGGATTCTCAAGAGCCGGTAGCGCACGCCGGCCGCGCCGGCCGCCAATGGCGCGGGCCGGCCTCGCGGCGGTAGCATCGGGTGCACACATCTCTTGCCTGTGCCCCGACCGCTCCGCTGGCTCCGCCGCCGGACGTGGCGGCCCCGCCGCCGCCTCCACCGGATCGTCCGCCCGCTCCGGCGGTCGGCCCGCGTGCTCACGTTCGCCGCCATGCTGGCGGTCGTCGCGGTCGGGACCTACGCCTACAGCGCGACGCCGCCGGCGGAGTACGTGCGCGGCGGGTGGGACCTCGGGCCCGACAGCCTGCTCGTCCTCGACGTCGAGCCGCGCGGGGACCTCGCCGCCGCCGGGCTCCGCTCCGGCGACCGGC
>CAZDFV010000309.1:0-4112 GCA_964504495.1 uncultured Rhodothermales bacterium | reverse complement strand
CGAGGGCGAGGCCCGGGCCGTGACCGTCCGCGCGGTGCCGGTCGGCGAGTCCGACCTGTTCGCCGTCGCGTTCGAGTCCGCCGCCCTGCCCGCGCCGGCCAGGCCGCCCGGCGAGGCCGCCGACGCGCTCGGGGCCGAGCTGCAGAAGACCCAGGAGCAGCTCCAGCTCTCGCTCGAGGAGTTCGAGACGAGCCGCGAGGAGCTCAAGGCCCAGAACGAGGAGCTCCAGTCGGTGAACGAGGAGCTGCGGAGTACGGCCGAGGAGCTCGAGACGGCCAAGGAGGAGGCGCAGTCGATGGCCGAGGAGCTCCAGACGGCCAACGACGAGCTCAAGGCCAAGGTCGACGCGCTGGCGGAGGCCACGGGCGACCTCGAGAACCTCGTGGTCTCGACCGAGATCGCCACGCTCTTCCTCGACCGCGAGCTCCGGATCAAGTGGTTCACGCCCCACGTCCGGCGCCACTTCCGCATCCGCGACTCCGACCTCGGCCGGCCGCTCGCCGACCTCGCGCCGCGGTTCGGCGGCGGCCCGCTCGTCGAGGACGCCGAGGCCGTCCTCGACCGGCTCCAGGTGACCGAGCGCGAGGTCCGCGGCGACGACGGCCGGTGGTACCTCGTCCACGTCCGCCCGTACCGGTCCGTCACCGACCGGATCGAGGGCGTCGTGGTCACGTTCGTCGACATCACCGAGCGGCGCGGGGGCGAGGAGGCCCTCCACGAGTCGGAGGAGCAGTTCCGGGCGCTCGTCACGGCCTCGGCCGAGATCGTCTGGACGGCCGACGCCGAGGGCCGCCTCGTCGAGGACTCGCCGACGTGGCGGGCGTTCACGGGCCAGACCTACGACGAGTGGAAGGGCGAGGGCGGGTTCGACGTGGTCCACCCCGACGACCGCGACGAGGCGCGCGCGGCGTACGGCGCGGCCGTCGAGGCCGGCGAGCGGTTCGAGCACGACCTCCGGCTGTGGCACACGGCCACGCGCACGTGGCGGTGGACGCACGTCCGGGCCGTCCCGCTCCGCGACGACGCCGGGGCCGTCCGCGGGTACGTCGGGATGAACACGGACGTGACCGAGCGGCGGGTGGCCGAGGAGACCCTCCGCCAGTCGGAGGCGCGCGCCCGGTTCCGGGCCGCCCTCGCCGAGCGGTTCCGCGCCCTCACCGACCCCGCCGAGGTCCAGCGAGCGGCGGCCCAGGCGCTCGGCGAGCACCTCGGGGCCAGCCGCGCCCACTACGCCGAGGTCGAGCCCGACGGCGAGCACGCCGTCGTCGTGTGCGACTACGCCCGGGGCGTGCCCGACCGGGCCGGCCGCCACGCCCTCGCCGACTTCCTCACGCTCCACGACGAGGCCCGGGCCGGCCGCACGTTCGTCGTCGCGGACGTCCAGGCCGAGGACGGGCTGAGCCCCGAGGAGAAGGCGGTCTTTGCCGGGCTCCCCGTGGCCGCGCTCGTCGTGGCCCCGGTCGTCCGCCGTGCCCGGTTCGTCGCCGCCCTCGCCGTCCACCACGCGGCCCCCCACGCCTGGAGCCCGGCCGAGGTCGCGCTCGTCGAGGAGACGGCCGAGCGGACGTGGGAGGCCGTCGAGCGGACCCGGGCCGAGGCCGCCCTCCGCGAGTCGGAGGCCCGCTACCGGACCCTGTTCGCGTCGATGACCGAGGGGTTCTGCGTCCTTGAGATGGTCTACGACGAGGCCGGCCGCGCCGTGGACTACCGCTTTGTCGAGGCCAACCCGGCGTTCGAGCGCCACACCGGCCTGGAGGACCCCGTCGGGCGGACGGCCCGCGACCTGATCCCGGGCCTCGAGGACCACTGGGTCGAGACCTACGCCCGGGTCGCCGAGACGGGCGAGCCGGAGCGGTTCGAGCAGGGCTCGGCCGCGATGGGCCGCCTGTTCGAGGTCGAGGCGTTCCGCGTCGGCGGGGAGGGCGGCCGCGTCGGGCTCCTCTTCGCCGACGTGACCGAGCGGGCCGCGGCCGCCGACGCGCTCCGCCAGTCGGAGGAGCGGTTCCGCCAGGCCGTCGACGCGGCCGGGCTCGGGACGTGGTCGTACGACGTGGGCGAGGAGCTCACGCACTTCGACGCCCGCGCCCGCGAGATCTTCGGGGTCGGGGCCGAGGCGCTCCCGTCCGACGCCGTCGTGGCCCTCGTCCACCCCGATGACCTGGCCGCGTTCGCCGCCGCCCGCGACCGGGCCCTCGCGCCCGACACGCCGGACACGTTCGCCGAGACGCACCGGGTCGTCCGCCCGGACGGCGAGGTCCGGTGGGTGCGGGGCCAGGCCCGGGCCTTTTTCGAGGGCGAGGGGCCGGGGCGGCGGCCCGTCCGGGCCGTCGGCGTCGTCCTCGACGTGACGGAGCAGCGGGCGGGCGAGGCGGCGCTCCGCGAGAGCGAGGAGCGGTTCCGGCGGACGGCCGAGACCGTCCCCGACGTCCTGTTCATCGCCGCGGGCGACGGCCGGCTCCGCTACGTGAACCCGCGGTTCGAGGAGGTCACCGGCGTCCCCGCCGAGGACGCCGTCGGGGCCGACCTGTGGGCGGAGATCGTCCACCCCGAGGACCGGGCGCCGGCCGGCCCGGGCGGGGCGGCGCCCGGGCCGTACGAGCTCCGCCACCGGCTCCGCACGGCCGACGGGTCGTACCGCTGGCACCTCACGCGCGCCCAGCCCGTCCTCGACGCCGGGGGCCGGGTCGAGGCGTGGTACGGGACGTCGACCGACATCGACCGGATGGTCCGGGCCGAGGAGGAGGTCCAGTCGCTCAACGCCACGCTCGAGCGCCGCGTCCGGCAGCGGACGGCCCTGGCCCGGCGGCTGCTCGCGCGGCTGACGACGGCCGAGGAGGAGGAGCGGAAGCGGATCGCCCAGGTCCTCCACGACGACCTCCAGCAGCGGCTCTACGGGCTCTCGATGACGCTCGCCCTCGTCCGCCGCCAGTCGGACGCCGGCGCCCCCGACCCGGCCGTGCTCGACCGGGCCGAGGCCACGCTCGCCGAGGCCGCCGCCCTCACGCGGACGCTCTCGACCGAGCTGGCCCCGGCCGTCCTCAACGCCGCAGACCTCGACGAGACCCTCGAGTGGCTCGCCGAGCACGCCCGGGCCCAGTACGGCCTCGACGTCGAGGTCGCCGTCGCGCCCGGCTCCGGGGTCGCCGACCGGGACGCCCGCGTCGTGCTCTACCAGATCCTCCGCGAGCTCCTGTTCAACGTGGTCAAGCACGCCGGGACCGGGCGGGCCCGCGTCCGGGTCCGGCCCGCGGACGACGCCGTCGCCGTGACCGTCGAGGACGAGGGGGTCGGGTTCGACCCGGCCGTCCTCGACGACGCCGCCGGCACCGGGCTCGGACTCGCGAGCGCGCAGGGCCGCCTCGACCTCGTCGGCGGCCGGGTGCGCGTCGACGCGGCCCCGGGCCGGGGCACGCGCGTGACGGTGTGGGTCCCCCGGCGCGTCTATGCCTCGGAGGAGCCCTGACCCGCCGCTCCGGCGATCCGCTACGGCCGCCCCGACGGATCCCCGAATGGGCCGGCGGAGGGAACGGCCTGGCGCGGGTGGGGTGAGCGGCCTCCCCCCCTTGGCCCACACAGTGTCGTACCACATCTTCCTCGTCGAGGACCACCCCGTCATGCGGGAGGCCTACGTCAGCGTCCTGGGCGCCGAGCCCGACCTCGAGCTGTGCGGCGTCGCGGAGAGCGCCGAGGAGGCGCTCGGGGCCCTGAACGGGGAGACGGCCTGCGACCTCGTCGTGACCGACCTCCGGCTCCCGGGGATGAACGGGATCGACCTCGTCGCGCGGCTGCACGAGGCCCGGCCCGGGCTCCCGGTCCTCGTCGTCTCGGCCCACGAGGAGGAGCTGCAGGCCCGGCGCGCCCGCGAGGCCGGCGCCGTCGGGTTCCTCTCCAAGCGGACGCTCCCGACGACGCTCGTCGACACGATCCGGTCGGTCGTCGCGGGGGACGGGGCGCCGGCGTAGTCCGTCCGCACCAGGCGGGCGGCGGGGGCGGGCGGTAGGCTGGCGTCTCACCGACCGTCCGCCCGTGCCCCGCTCGACCCTCGCCGCCGTACGGGCGGCCGTCCTCGCCCTGCTGGCGGCGGCCGCCAGCGCCCCGGCCGCAGCTCAGGA
>CAZDFV010000308.1:0-4133 GCA_964504495.1 uncultured Rhodothermales bacterium | reverse complement strand
GTCTCGACCTCGGCCCCGATGAACCCGCCGGGGAACGCCTCGGCGGCCTCCTCGTAGAGCGCGGCCGCGGCGGCCGCGTCGCCCTGCTGCTCGGCGATCGCGGCGCGGCCGGCGGTCGCGCTCGCGCCGAGGAGGCCGTCGCCGTCGTAGTCCTCGAAGAGGGCGGCGGCCTCGGCGTACTCGCCGAGCTGGTAGAGCGCGTCGGCGGCGAAGAACGTGGCCTGCTCGCCGGCCGCCGTCGCGCCGTACTCGTCGGCGATCTCGAGGAGGCCCGGCGTCGTGTCGGTCCCGTCGAGGGCCACGCGCCAGTTGCCCGTCTCGTACTCGGTGAGGATCGTGCCGAGGAAGAGGCTGGCCTCCTCCTGCTGCCCCGCCAGCCACGCCCGCCAGCCGATGACGGCGAGGGCGAGGGCGACGACCCCGACGACGGCGGCGACGATGAGCGTCCGGTGCTCGTCGAAGAACGACGACGACCGGACGTAGGCGTCGGTCAGGTGGTCCTCCCGGAGGTCGTCGGGGCGCGACGCGGTGAGCGGCTTGGGCGGGTTGATCTGGGCCATGCGGGCGGGCGGGGCGGGCGCCAGGGGCGGCCGTCTCGGGGGTCGGGTGGTCGTCGGGCGCGGATCCGGGGAAGGTAGGGAGCGCCCCGGCCGGGCGGCAACGCGGCGGGGCCCCGACTGGGGTGTCCAGGGGGCCGCACGGGGGCTTTTTCGGGGGTCTTCACCGAACCCCGCCGGCGGGGTCCTGGACGGACCTCTAACCTCACCGAGCGCGTTCTCCCCTCCCTTCCCCCCACACCCCCTCCCCCATGTCCATCAAGATTGGGATCAACGGCTTCGGCCGGATCGGCCGGCTCGTCTTCCGCTCCATCCTCGAGCGCGAGGCCGAGGGCGCCGACCGGTTCGACGTCGTCGCCGTCAACGACCTGACCGACGCCGAGACGCTTGCGCACCTCTTCAAGTACGACTCGGTCCACGGCATCTACCCCGGCGAGGTCAAGGCCGAGGGCGACGCGCTCGTCGTCGCGGGCGACCGGTTCAAGGTGTTCTCGGAGAAGGACCCGACGGCGCTCCCCTGGGGCGACCTCGGCTGCGACGTCGTCGTCGAGTCGACGGGCGTGTTCCGGACGCGGGAGAAGGCGGCGCTCCACCTCCAGGGTGGAGCCAAGAAGGTCGTGATCTCGGCCCCGGCCTCAGGCGAGGTCGACGCGACCGTCGTGCTCGGCGTCAACGACGACCAGCTGACCGGCGACGAGGAGGTCGTCTCGAACGCGAGCTGCACGACGAACTGCCTGGCCCCCCTCGTCAAGGTCCTCGACGACACGTTCGGCGTGGAGCAGGGGTTCATGACCACGATCCATGCCTACACGGCCGACCAGCGGCTCCAGGACGCCCCGCACAAGGACCTCCGCCGGGCCCGGGCCGCCGCGCTCTCCATGATCCCGACGACGACGGGCGCGGCCAAGGCCGTCGGCCTCGTCCTCCCCAACCTCAAGGGCAAGCTCGACGGGTTCGCCGTCCGCGTGCCCACGCCCGACGGGTCGATGACGGACCTCACGGCGGTCCTGAAGACGGAGGCCAGCGTGGAGGCCGTCAACGGCGCCTTCCGCGAGGCCGCTGGCGGCGCGCTCGAAGGCATCCTCCAGTACAGCGAGGACCCGCTCGTCTCGATCGACATCGTGGGCAACTCGCACTCGTGCATCGTCGACTCGCCCTCGACGATGGCCTCGGGCCGCCTCGTCAAGGTCATCGGGTGGTACGACAACGAGTGGGGCTACGCCTGCCGGACCGTCGACCTCGTCCAGCGCCTGATGGCGCAGTAGGGCGTGGGGTCTCCTACGCCCTCCCCCACGCTCCACGCCCTACGAACGATGAACACCCTCTCCGACCTCCGGCTCGACGGCCGCCGCGCCCTCGTCCGCGTGGACTTTAACGTGCCGATGGACGCGGACGCCTCGGGCGCCCGCCGCGTGACGGACGACACGCGCGTCCAGGCCGCGCTCCCGACGATCCGGGCGATCCTGGACGCGGGCGGGACGCCGGTCCTGATGAGCCACCTCGGCCGGCCCAAAGGCAGCCCCGACCCGGCCCTCTCGCTCCGCCCCGTCGCCGAGCACCTCGACGGCCTGATCGACGCGCCCGTCGTGTTCTGCGACGAGACCGTCGGCGACGCGGCCCGGGCGTGCGTGGAGGGCGCGGCGCCGGGCTCGGTCGTGCTCTTGGAGAACACGCGGTTCCTCCCGGGCGAGACCCAGGGCGACGACGGCCTCGCCCGCCAGCTCGCCGGGCTCGCGGACGTGTTCGTGTCGGACGCCTTCGGGTCGGTCCACCGCGCGCACGCCTCGACCGAGGGCGTGGCGCGGCACGTCCCGGAGACGGCGGCCGGGCTCCTCCTCCACCGCGAGGTCGACTTCCTCACGCGCGCGCTCGACGACCCCGACCGGCCGTTCGTGGCCGTCCTCGGCGGGGCGAAGGTGTCCGACAAGATCGGCGTGATCGAGGCGCTCGCGCCCAAGGTCGACGCGCTCCTCGTCGGCGGGGCCATGGCGTACACGTTCCTCGCCGGGCTCGGCCACAAGACGGGCGACTCGCGCGTCGAGGCCGACCGCACGGACGACGCCTTCCGCCTGACGGAGCGGTTCGGCGACACGATCAAGCTGCCCCAGGACCACGTCGTCGCCGAGCGGTTCGCGGCCGACGCGCCGACCCGCGTCGTGACCGGCGAGATCCCCGACGGGTGGATGGGGCTCGACATCGGCCCGGCCACGCGCGAGCAGTACGCGAGCACCGTGCGCCGGGCGCGGACGGTGATCTGGAACGGGCCGATGGGCGTGTTCGAGATGGCCCCGTTCGCGGCCGGGACCGTCGCCGTGGCCGAGGCGCTGGCGGAGGCCACGCGCGGCGGCGCGCTCACGGTCGTCGGCGGGGGCGACTCGGTCGCGGCCGTCAACCAGGCCGGGCTCGCCGAGTCCGTCACGCACGTCTCGACCGGGGGCGGCGCCATGCTCGAGTTCATGGAGGGGAAGGCGCTCCCCGGCCTCGCCGCGCTCGACGCCTGATGCAGACGTTCCCCGGGCTCCCCGCCGCGGACACGACCGCGGCCGCCGACACCGTGACGGCCGACACGACGTTCCTGGCCGCCATCCGGGACCCGGCCGAGGCGCCCGCCCAACTCGCCGAGGCCGCCCGCGCGGCCCGGGACACCCTCTTCGACGAGGCGTTCTGGATCGGGATCGGGTGGACGGCCACGAAGGCCGTCCTCGTCGTCGTCCTGGCGCTCGTCGCGATCTGGGCCGTGACCCGGATCAAGCGGCGGTGGGTCGCCTCCGTCGTGGACGACCCGGCCACCGACAAGCGCCGCCAGCGCGTCCTGACCACGGCCGACCTCCTCGGCTCCGTCGCCCGCTACGCCATCTGGGCCGTCGCGGGGATCACCGTCCTCTCGGTCGTCGGGTTCGACATCCGGGCGCTCCTGGCCGGCGCGGGCATCGCCGGGCTCGCCATCGGGTTCGGGGCGCAGACGCTCGTCAAGGACGTGATCTCGGGCTTTTTCCTCCTCTTCGACGACACGCTCGGCAACGGCGACCTCATCCGGATCGGCGACGACGTCGGGACGGTCGAGTACGTCGGCCTCCGGCTGATCAAGGTGCGGAAGTTCAACGGCGAGCTCCTGATGGTCCCGGCCGGCGAGCTCCGGACGTTCGGGAACCAGTCGGTCGGGTTCTCGCGCGTGATCGTCAACGTGGGGCTGAGCTACGAGCAGGACGTGACGTCGGCGCTCCGGGCCCTCGAGGAGGTCGCCGAGGAGTGGGCGGCGACGGACGAGGCCCGGGCCGTCATGGTCGAGGAGGCCCCGCAGGTCCAGGGCCTCCTCGACCTCGCCGACTCGTCGGTCACGGCCCGGATCATCGTCCAGGTCCGGCCCGGCGAGCAGTTCGCGGCTGACCGGGCCATCCGCACGCTCGTCAAGCGGCGGTTCGACGAGCGCGGCGTCGAGATCCCGTTCCCACGCCGGACGGTCTACGTCAAGCAGGCCGGCGGCGAGACGCCGCCCGGGGTCGCCGCGGCGGCCGGGGCCTGAGGCCGCGCTCGCCTCCGGCTGGCGGCGCGCGTCCGCCAGCGACAGGCTACGCG
>CAZDFV010000307.1:0-4160 GCA_964504495.1 uncultured Rhodothermales bacterium | reverse complement strand
GCCGACGCCGCGGCCGTCGGGTGCCTCCTCAACGCCTCGGCGGCGGCGGCCTTCCTCAAGCGCGCCGTCGAGGCCGGCCGGCCGGCGACCGTCCTGTGCGCGGGGTCCGGCGGGCGCGTCTCGCTCGAGGACACGCTCTGCGCCGGCCGCCTCGTCGAGGGCGTGGCGACGGAGGCCGACGTGGCCCGCCTCGGCGACGCCCTCCAGATGGCGTTCGCGCTCTGGCGCGGGAGCCGGGACCACCTCGCCCGGGCCCTGTTCGGGGCCGAGCACACGCAGCGGCTGGTCGCCCTCGGCTACAGCGACGACGTCGCCTTCTGCGCCCGGACCGACGCGGTCCCGGCCCTCCCGGTCCTCCGCGACAACCGGTTCGTCCTGGACGGGGCGCCGGCGGCGTAGCCGCTGGCGGCCGGGACGCCCCGCCTCCACGGGGCCCGGTCCTCCCACCACCGTTTTGAACACCGGAGCTCGGGACGCGCGCCGAGGGCCGGCCGGATCTGACCGGGGCCCGGGGCGTTGGCTCGCCCCCCTCCCCCGCCCGCCCATGCTCATCCGCCCCGGCCGCTCCAGCGGCAACCTCGTCGACCGCCGTGGGGGACGCGGTGGGAAGGTCGGACTGGGGATCGGGGGGCTCCTCGTCCTCCTCGTCGGCGCCTTTTTCGGGCTCGACCTGCGGCCGCTCTTCGGCGGTGGCGGGGCCGGGCCCCAGGCGAGCGTCGAGGCCGCCGGGCCGGGCGAGGACGACGCGATCCGCCGGACCGTCGACGCCATCCTCGTCGAGACCGAGGACGTCTGGAGCGAGCTCTACCGCCAGGCCGGCGACGACTACCCCGAGCCGACCCTCGTTCTCTACGACGGCGGCACGCGGACGGGCTGCGGCTACGGCCAGGCGGCGATGGGCCCGTTTTACTGCCCGCCCGACCAGACCGTCTACATCGACTTCTCCTTTTTCCGCCAGCTCCGCGCGATGGGCGCGCGCGGCGACTTCCCCGTGGCGTACGTCATCGCCCACGAGGTGGCCCACCACGTCCAGAACGTCGAGGGCGTCCTCTCGTGGAGCCGCTCGAACGCGCTCTCGGTCCAGACCGAGCTCCAGGCCGACTGCCTCGCCGGCGTCTGGACGCACCACGCGGCCGACGCCGGGGGCCGGATCGAGCTCGACGAGGCCGACATCGAGGAGGGGCTCTCGGCCGCCGCCGCCGTCGGCGACGACGCGATCCAGCAGCGGTCGGGCGGGGCCGTCCGGCCGGAGACGTTCACGCACGGGTCGAGCCGCCAGCGCGTCGGCGCGTTCCTCCGCGGCTACCGGAGCGGCGACTACGCCGTGTGCTTCTCCTAGCTGGCGGCCCACTGGCGGCCTCCCCAGCCGGCGAAGCCCCCGTACTGCGCCGTGTCGGAGTCCTGCTCGAGAGGTTACGTCGGCGCCCGGGGGGGCCGCCAGCCGGCGGGGGGCGTCATTCAGGAATTGCCCCGGTCGGGACCGGAGGGACCGGCCGGACGTACCTGCCCTAGCCCCCGCCGCGTTCCGGCCGCGGTAGCTTCTCCCCTCCCTTTGTCTGGTCCCATGAGCGCCCTCCCCCTCTCCAAGCCGGCCGTGCCGCAGGGCCTGTCCCGCGCCCGCGAGTCGTTCGCCGAGTTTGTCGAGGCGTACCGGACGCGCCTCGCCCACCTCTTCGGCGTCCGCGCCGACGTCGACCGGATGAACCGGGAGCGCGGGCTCCCCCCGTTCGTCATGCAGCGGTTCCGCGACGTCGACCCGCTCTCGGTCTACGTGCCCGAGACGTACGGCGGGCGAGGCGGAACGATCGGGCACAGCCTGACGGTCCTGGAGGAGACCAGCTACCACTCGCTCCCGCTCTCCCTCGTCGTCGGGATCAACGGCGGGCTGTTCCTCCAGCCGGTCGTGAAGTACGGGTGCGAGGCGGCCCGGCAGCGGGTGCTCCCGTCGTACCTCCACGGGAAGAAGATGGGCGGGCTCATGATCACCGAGCCCGACTACGGCTCCGAGGCCCTCCGCATGGAGACGGCCTGGGAAAAGACCGACCGCGACACGTACCGCCTGGAGGGGACGAAGCACTGGGCCGGCCTTACGGGCTGGGCCGACTACTGGCTCCTCACCGCCCGCCCCCGGTCGTCGGACGGCAACCTCCGCCGCGACGTCGACTTCTTTATCGCCGACTCGAACGCGCGCGGGCAGGCCGTCGAGGTCGAGGAGCTCTACCCGAACCTCGGGCTCAAGATGATCCCGTACGGGCGGAACCGGATCGACGTCGAGCTCCCCGAGGAGGCCCGGCTCCAGCCGCAGTCGACCGGCGTCAAGATGATGCTCGACGTGCTCCACCGGAGCCGGCTCCAGATGCCCGGCATGGGGATGGGCTACCTCCGGCGGATCTTCGACGACGCCCGCGACCACTGCCGCGAGCGGTTCGTCGGCGGCCAGTCGCTCCTCGACTACGACCAGGTCCGGGCCCGGCTCGCGCGGATCCAGTCGTTCGTGACGGGGACGGCCGCCATGTGCCTCGAGACGGCCGAGTCGGCCGGCGTCGAGCGCGACCTGTTCGCCGACGGGCTCAAGGCCAACGCGTTCAAGACGGTCGTGACCGACTGGATGCAGGAGGCGGCCCAGTCCTTTCTGCAGCTCTCGGGCGCCCAGGGCTACCGCGACGATCACCCGGCGGGCCGCGCGCTCGTGGACAGCCGCCCGTACCAGATCTTCGAGGGCTCGAACGACATCCTCTACCAGCAGGTCACGGAGTCCGTCGTCAAGGCCATGCGCCGGCTGAAGGAGACCGACCTCGGGACGTACCTCCGCGACGAGCCGCTGACCTCCCGGGCCGCCGCCACGTTCGGCGACGCCCTCTCGTTCGACGTCGACTGGTCGATGCCGCAGCGGAAGCTCGTCGACCTCGGCCGGGCCATCTCGCGGATCGTGACGATGGAGATGACGATCGAGCTGGGCGAGCGGGGCTACCAGGCCGACCTCGTCCGGAACATGCTCGACGAGACGCGGGCAGAGGTCCGGGCCCTGCTCGAGACGTACCGGGCCGGCGGGCTCACGGCCCTCGTCGAGGACGCCGGCGCGCCCGACTGGCTCGCCCGCGTCCGCCCCGCCCCGGCCGTCGTCGCGCCGTGACGGTGCGCTCGGCCGGCGTGCGACCCGGCGACGGCGCGCTCGCCCCGTACTACCGCCGCTACGTCGACGCCGTCGAGGGGCCGCTCGACGGGGCGCTCGACGCCCGCCCGCTCGTCGGCCTCCTCCGCAGGCTCCCGGCCGACGCCACCGCCAGTCGCTACGCGCCGGGCAAGTGGACGGTCGCCGAGGTGGCCGGCCACGTGATCGACACCGAGCGGATTTTCGGCGGCCGCGCCCTCCGCCTCGCCCGGGGCGACGGGGCGCCGCTCCCTGGGTACGACCAGGACGCCTTTGTGGCGACCCTCCCGCCCCGCCCCCTCGCCGCGCTGGCGGACGAGCTCGACCGGCTCCGGGCCTCCACCCTCGACCTGTTCCGCTCGCTCCCGGACGACGCGCTCGACCGCGTCGGGACGGTCAGCGGTGGGCCGATGAGCGCGCGGGCGGCGTTCTGGGTCGTTGCGGGCCACGAGCGGCACCACGTCCGCGTGTTGGAGGAGTGGTACGACCTAGGGGGCCAATAGCGGTCCGACCTCCGAGCCCTCGCGGAGCACCTCGCCCGCGGCCGGGCCGTAGTTGAACACGAGGTCGAGGACGCCGAGGCCGGACCGGAACCCGGGGAACGCCTGCCGCCGCTCGCGCTCGGCGAACGTCAGCACGCGGGCGGGCACGCCGGGGAGCGACTGGCGGTCACGACGAGCGGACTCGGGGAGCGTGAGGAGCGGGCCGCGGCCGGCCACGTCCCACACGTCCGCCAGCGTGTTGGGGGCGCCGGGGAGCGCCGAGGCGCGGACGACACCGGCCGTCGCGCCCAGCCAGCGGGCCGTCCACGCGACCGTCGCGCACGTGAGGCCGGCGAGGCTCGCGTAGTCGCGGGTGAGGAGGGCCGCCAGCTCGGGCGCGACGTGGTCGTAGTACGGCGACATCCCGTACGCCGCGCGGAGGGCGTGGAGGTGCCGCCGCGCCCACCCGTCCGCGACGACGCCGGTCTCGGCGAGCTGACGAGCAACGCCGCCGTCTCGGTGCTCAG
>CAZDFV010000306.1:0-4174 GCA_964504495.1 uncultured Rhodothermales bacterium | reverse complement strand
CGCGCCGTGGAACGGCCGGGCGATGACGCGGCCGACCGCGTGCGGCCCGACGCAGACCTCGTCGCGCGCGACGCGTCGCCCGGGCGCGGCGCCAGCGCGCCGGCGGAGGTCCCGGCCGCCTCCCCGTTCGCTCCTACGTTCGTCGAGGCCCCCCTCGGCCCGCCCGCGTGCCGGTTCGCCCCCGACGCGGACGCCGCGGACCTCACCCTCGCCTAGCGCCGCCATGACCGAACCCGCCAACGCCCTCGTCCTCGCCGTCGTCAGTGGGAAGGGCGGGGCCGGCAAGAGCACGCTCGCCGTGAACCTGGCCGAGACGCTCGTCGCCGCAGGCCGCCGCGTGGCGCTCGTCGACGTGGACCTCTGCCAGTCGTCGTGCTCGACGCTCCTGAACGAGGAGCCGGCCGCGAGCGTCGTCGCCTTCGCCGCCGGGGCCGTCCCGCTCGACCGCGTGTTCCACACGACGCGGACGGGGATGACGCTCGTGTGCGGGGGCTCGGCCTCGCGGCCGGGCGGGCTCCCCGAGACCATCTACGAGGCGCTCGACGCCGTGGTCGACGCGGCCGCCCGCCGGCACGACGTGGTCCTCATCGACGCGCCGGCCGGCGTCGACGGGCCGGTCCGGTGGGCCCTCGACCGGGCCGACGCCGGGGTCCTCGTCCTCGTCGGCGAGCCGACGTCGATCACGGGGGCCTACACGCTCGTCAAGACCGTCTGGCAGGCCGTCCCGGACTACCCGTTCCTCGCCGTCGTCAACGCGGCCGACACCGACGCCGACGCCGACCAGACGGCGGCCCGGTTCGCGGAGCTGACGACGCAGTTCGTGGGCCGGGCGGCGACGCCGTTCGGGTGGGTCCCGTACGACGCCCACGTCCGGGCGGCGGTCCGGCAGCAGACGCCGGCCATCCGGCTCTCGGGGCCGCTCCGGTCGGCGTTCGCGGGGATCGCCGGCGGGCTCGACCCGCTCCTCCCCGCCCTGGCGGCCTAGCGCTGTGGAGACGGCCCGGCTCACCGGCGCGCTCGTCGCGCTCCTCGCCCTCCTCGTCCGCGGCGAGGCGCCGGCCCCGGCCTCGCTGGCGGCGGCCGGGGTCGCCGGGCTGGCCGTGTTCGGGGCGCTCGCGCTCGGCCGGCCGATTCTGCGCCGGCTGCTCAACGCGGCGCCCCCACCCGCCGATACCCCGCCCGATCCTCCGCCCGCTGACGGGTGACGCGACCCGTGTCCGACCTCGACCTCCAGGCGCTCGTCGAGCGCTACCACGCCGACCCCACGCCCGTCCACCGCGAGGCCGCCGTGCTGGCGGGCGTCCCGCTCGTCCGGTCCATCCTGGGCAAGGTGAGCGTGCCCGACCACCCGCTCGCGCGCGCCGAGGACCTGGAGGGCGCCGGGCTCGTCGGGCTCGTCGAGGCGCTCGACGGGTACGACCCGGCCCGGGGCGTCCGGTTCATGACGTTCGCCTACCTCCGCGTCCGGGGCGCGGTCATCGACTACCTCCGGTCGCTCGACGTCCTCTCGCTCGACAAGCGGCGGCGCGTGGCCGAGGCCGGGGCCGCCGCCGAGGCGCTCCGCCAGGAGCGCGGGGCCGAGCCCCACGACCGCGACGTGGCCGACCGGCTCGGGATCTCGCTCGAGGACTACGACGGGCTCATGGCCGAGGCCCAGTACCGGTTCGCCCTCTCGCTCGACGCCCCGGCCGGCGGCGAGGAGACCGGCCCGCTCTACGACGCTGTCGCTAGCGGGGACGGCGAGGAGGGATTCGCCGTCCACGAGCGGTCCCACACGCTGTCGCTCGTGCGGAAGGCCGTCGAGCGGCTCCCGTCGCGACAGCGGGCCATGCTCGGGCTCTACTACGACGAGGGGCTCACGCTCCGCGAGATCGGCGAGGTCTTCCGCGTGAGCGAGGCCCGCGTCTCGCAGATCCTCGGAAAGACGATGCTGGCGCTCCGGGCGTGTCTGGAGCACGAGGTCGCGGCCTAGCGCGCCGCTGGCGGGCAGTGCCGGCGACGGTCGCCAGCGGGGCGGTTTCACTCCGGCTCCGCTTGTCGGGGGTCCGGGGGGTCGGTAGTTTGGCCGTGCCCCTATAGCTCAGTTGGTTAGAGCAGCGGTCTCTTAAATCGCGTGTCCCAGGTTCGAGTCCTGGTGGGGGCACAAACCGAGCCTCTGGCGTTGTTGCCGGAGGCTCTATTTGTTTCTCCAGACGTGACCCGGGTACCAGACTCCAAACGATGTGCTCGCTGCGAGCGCACGCTTGCGAGCTCCGCGTTCGGTCGCAACCGTCGACGCCGCGACGGACTCCAGACGTATTGCCGGACGTGCACGGCGAACGTACAGCGTGAGTGGTACAGGCGCCGAGGTTCCACCCAGAGGGTGCGGAACGACGGCTACAAAACGCGCAACGCGCAGCACCTCTGGGACTACCTCCTGACGCACCCCTGCGTGGATTGCGGTGAGGTCGACCCGGTCGTCCTCGAGTTCGACCACGTCCGCGGCGAGAAGGTCGCCGCGCTCTCCGACATGGCGAAGCGCCAGTTCAGTCTCGCTAAGCTGGACGCCGAGATCGCCAAGTGCGAGGTCCGGTGCGCGAACTGCCACAAGCGGAAGACGGCCCGCGAGCAGGGCTGGCACGCTTCGATCCGGTAGACCTCTGGCGCTGGCGGCGTCCGCCAGCGCTACGGAGCGCCGGCCCCGGACGCCGAGCCCGGCCCGGCCCACGGCGCCCCGAGGGCCCGGGCCACCGTCGCCGCGTGGTCGGCGAACGTCGACCGCGTCCCCACGTCGGCCGCCAGCGGGGACCCCTTCTCGAACAGGAGGACGGGAACGCGCTCGCGCGTGTGGTCCGTCCCCGGATGCGTCGGGTCGTTGCCGTGGTCGGCCGTAAGAAGAAGAGCGGCGCCGTCGGGGAGCGCGGCCTCCAGGTCGGGGAGCGCGGCGTCGAAGGCTTCGAGCGCCCGGGCGTAGCCGGCCGCGTCGTTCCGGTGGCCGTACTGCTCGTCGAAGTCGACGAGGTTGGTCCAGACGAACGTGGGCGCGCCGCCCGCGGCGGCCTCGTGGATCGCGGCGAGCGTCTTCTCGACGCCGTCCGCGTTCCCGGCCGTCTTGGTCTCCTCGTCCACGCCGGATCCGGCGAACAGGCTGGCGATCTTGCCCACGCAGACGGTCCGCACGCCGGCGTCCTGAAGAGCATCGAGGAGCGTCGGGGCGGGCGGCGCGAGCGAGTAGTCCTTCCGCTTCTCGGAGATCCGCTCGTAGGCGCCCGCCGCCCCGTGGAACGGCCGGGCGATCACGCGCCCGACGGCGTGCTCGCCGACGCACACCTCGTCACGCACCACCTTGCACATCCGGTAGAGGTCGTCCAGCGGGATCACGTCGGTGTGCGCGGCGACCTGGAAGACGCTGTCGGCCGAGGTATAGACGATGGGCCGGCCCGTCCGCTCGTGCTCCTCGCCGAGGTCGGCGACGATGGCCGTCCCGCTGGCGGCGCGGTTGCCCAGGACGCCGTCGACGCCGGCCCGCTCGCAGAACGCGGCGACCACGTCCGGCGGGAAGCCATCGGGGTAGGTCGGGAACGGGTCGCTGAGGACGAGCCCGGCCAGGGCCCAGTGGCCCGTCGTCGAGTCCTTGCCGGCGGCCCGCTCGGTCATCCGCCCCCACGAGGCCGCGGGGCGCTCGACGTCCGGCACGCCGTCGACGAGGCGGCCGAGGCCCCAGCGCGCGAGGTTCGGGAGCGCGGGACGTTCCTGGCGGACGACGTGGCCCAACGTGTCGGCCCCGGCGTCGCCGTAGGCCGCCGCGTCGGGCGCGTCGCCGACGCCGGCGCCGTCGAGGATGATCGTGACGAAGAGGGGAGCGGACATTGCGGGCGCGAGACGAGGGGCGCGCAAGATGGACGGACGGCGACCGTCGGCGCCAGTCGGCCGGGCGCTCTGCGGAACTTTCCCCCGCCGCCCCGTCGAACCCCCGCACCCCGAGCCCCCGCCGATGCGCCTCCTCCCCGCCCTCGCCGTCCTCCTCGCCGGCTGCGGCACGGTCGTCCCGTACGGGCTCGCGCCGGGCTGGCTCGCCCCCGACCTCGTCCCGGACGCGACGGTCTCGTCGGTCGTCGTCGTGGACGCGGCCCCGGGCGCGGCCGCCCTCGTCGGCCGCGTGCTCGACGGGCGGACGGGCGCGCCGCTGGCGGGC
>CAZDFV010000305.1:0-4180 GCA_964504495.1 uncultured Rhodothermales bacterium | reverse complement strand
GGCCGCCCCGAACCGGACCGTGCGCACGGCCCGGGCCACGAACGTCGCGGTGTGGGCCTCGGGCGCAGCCCCATCCCACGCCCCGCGCGCACCGAGGGCGCCGACGAGCCAGAGCCCCAGCGCCTCGGCCGTCGCCTCCGCCAGCGCGTCGGCCCCGCCCTCCGGGACGCCGGCCAGGACGTGGGCGAGGTCGTGGAGGAGCGCGTGGTCGAACGCCACGCTGGAGGTCACGAGCGCGCGCTGCTCCGGCGCGAGCACGGCGTCGGCGATCGGGGCGAGGACGCGGTCGAACTTGGCCCGAGTCACGTTCCGCAGGTGGAGCCGCCGCGTCCCCTCCGCGCGCACGGCCGGGTTAGTGGGGAGGTCGAGGGCGACCGGCTTCGGTCCCGCGTTCGCCTCGCCCGCGAGAAATGCGGCGCCGAACACGCCCAGGGTCGCGGGCGCCGCGGGCGGGGCGTCGGCCGGGAGGGGGAGCGACAGGCGGAGGTCGGGGAGCCGCGCGGCCAGCCGCCGGAGCCGGGCCGTCGCCGCCGAGTCGCGGACGAGGACGAGCGCGCCGTGCGTGGCCTTCAGCCCCGCCAGCCCGTCCGCGTAGGTCTCGACCGGGCCGATCACGACGTCGAGCGCGTTGTCGCGGAGGGCGGCCCACGCCCGGTCGCTCGGCGCGTAGCGGTCTTCCAGCAGGCCGTCGGCGCGGAGGCGGAGGTACCCCGCGAGCGCCGAGTCGGACACGAGACCCGCGGCTTGGCGGAGGTGGGCGGCGGCCCGGCCGTGGGCCTCAGCAAACGCCTTCCGGTACGGGACGCCGACGAGCCGGCCGTCCTCGTCGCGGCGGACGAGCGTGTACGGGCTCGCGAGCCGGCGCTCGGGGTAGAGGTCGGCCGTCTGGAGGAGGGCGTCGGCGTCGAGGTCGGCGGGGTAGAGGTTCGCCCCGGGCGGCCGCGCGCTGGCGCCGGGGAGGAACGGGGCGTCGCCGTCGAGCCGGTCGTACGGGCCGTAGTTGACGGCCGCGTAGCGCCGGGCGGCCTCCGTCGGCGCGCTCGCCAGGACCGAGTCGCGCGGGCCGGCGGTCTGCACCCAGAACGGGCCGTCCATGAGCCGGGCGGCGGCCACGAGGTGGGCGACGGCCGTCCGCGTCGAGTCGTTCAGTTCAGAGAGGTCGGGGGCAAGCCGGACCGTCGCGTACTGCGCGAGCCGGTCGGCGAAGACCGAGTCGTCCGGGGCGGTCCCGGCGGCCGGGGCCGCTGGCGGCGGCGCCGGGTCCGGCTGGCAGGCCGCAGAGGCGATGAGGAGGGCGGCGAGGGCGGTGTGCATGTGCGGTCGGGGGCGGACCGCTAGGCGCCCTCAACGACCGCACCAAGGATCGCCTCGGCTACGTCCGCCTTCGGCGCGGTCGGGACCTCGACGCGGCGGCCGTCGGCGGCGAGGAGCGTCACGCGGTTCGTGCCCGGGCCGAACCCGGCGCCCGGCTCGGCCGCGCTGTTGAGGGCGATCCAGTCGAGCCGCTTCCGCTCCAGCTTGGCGCGGGCGCTCGCCTCGCCGTCGTGCGTCTCGAGGGCGAACCCGACGAGCGTCTGCCCGTTTCGCTTCCGCTCGCCGAGCGCCGCCAGCACGTCGGGCGTCCGGCGGAGCCGTAGCACGAGGTCGTCCTCGCCCTTCTTCAGCTTCCGGCTGGCGGTCTCGGCGGGCGCGTAGTCGCTGACGGCCGCGGCGGCGACGACGAGGTCGGCGTCGGCGTGTTCGAGGGCGGCCGCGAGCATGTCGTCGGCCGAGACCACGTCGACGCGCTCGACGCCCGGCGGCGTGTCGAGCGCGACGGGCCCGGCGACGAGCGTCACGCGCGCGCCCCGCGCCGCGGCGGCCCGGGCGACCTCGAACCCCATCGTCCCCGTCGACCCGTTCGAGAGGTGGCGGACCGGGTCGATGGCCTCGCGCGTCGGCCCGGCCGTGACGAGGACGTGCGTGCCGCGGAGGGAGCCGTCCCGCTGGCGGCGCTCGCCCTCGTGCTCCGCCAGCCAGGCGTCGACGTGCCGGACGAGGACCTCGGGCTCGGGCAGCCGGCCGTCCCCGACGAGCCCGGACGCCAGCTCGCCGTGGGCGGGCGAGACGACGGTCACCCCGTCGGCCTCGAGCCGACGGACGTTCCGGCGCGTCGCCGGATGGTTCCACATGTCGTGGTCCATGGCCGGCGCGACCATCACCGGGCACCGGGCCGAGAGCACGACGGCCGTCAGCATCGAGTCGCAGAACCCGCCGGCGAGCTTCGCCAGCGTCTGCGCCGTCGCCGGGGCGACGACGATCCCGTCGGCCCAGAGCCCGAGCTCGACGTGCTTCGTCCAGACGTCGGCCCCGGCCTCGGGGAAGACCTCCGTCAAGACCTCGCGCTTGGCGAGCGTGGCGACCGTGAGCGGCGGGATAAACCGGGCCGCCGCCGCCGTCATCACGGGCTGGACCTCGGCGCCCGCTTTGACGAGCTGGCGCGTGAGCTCGGCCGCCTTGTAGGCCGCGATGCTCCCCGTGACGCCGAGGACGACCTTCTTGCCGGCGAGGGACACGGGCGACGGGCACGGGGTACCCGGTACGGGGTACCTGGATCTGCGACGGGGGGGGACCTCGTACCCGGTACCCCTGCGCTAGGCGCCCTCCTCCTCGGCCGCCGTCGGGTTCCGGAAGTAGAGCTCGCCCTCCTGGAGCTCGTCCACGGACGCCCGGCTCGGCTTCGGCTGGCGCTCGTACTCGAGCGAGATCCGGAGCTGCTCCTCGTTCGAGCGGAGCTCCTCGGTCGGGTCGAGCGAGAGGTCCTCGAAGTAGCTCAGCCGCTGGTCGAGCTCGGCCTTCGTCTTCGACGAGAGCTGGCGGGCCCGCTTGGAGAGCACGACGACGGTCTCGTAGAGGTTGCCGGTCTCGCCGGCCAGCTTCGTCGTGTCGAGGGTTCGGATCGCCATGAGTGTCGGAGGGTGGAGCACAGAACGGGTTAGGGTACGGCCGGGCGCCGGGCGCCGACCGCTAAGAATCGGGGGATGCCGGGCTCGCGGTCTCCGCCGGCGCGGCATCCAGGAACCCCTCGACGAGGTGGACGGCCTCGCCCACGGCCGTCTCCAGGTCGTCGTTGACGACGACGGCGTCGAACTCCCCGGCCGTCGACATCTCCATCCGGGCCCGCTCCAGGCGGACGGCCACGCGGTCCTCGGTCTCCGTTCCCCGTGCGTGGAGGCGGTCGGCGAGCGCCGCCAGGCTCGGCGGCTGGACGAACAGGGTGAGCGCGCGGTCGCCGTAGAGCCGCTTCACGTTCAGGGCGCCCTTGACGTCCACGTCGAGGACGACGGCGCGGACGTCGTCGAGGCCCGCGATCCGCTCGATCTCCTCGCGGAGCGTCCCGTAGAACCGGCCGGGGTAGACCTCCTCGTGCTCGACGAAGTCGGCGGCGTCGACGCGCCGGCGGAACTCGTCGGGGGAGAGGAAAAAGTAGTCGACCCCGTGCGTCTCGGCGGGCCGGGGCTCGCGCGTCGTGGCCGAGATCGAGAACCGGAGGCCGGGGACGGCCCCCATCAGCCGCCGCGCGATCGTCGTCTTGCCCGCCCCGCTGGGCGCCGTGAGGACGAGGAGCTTCATGGGGGGGCGGCAAGGGGCAGAGGGCAAGGGGGAAGGGGGCGCATCCGCCCCGTGCCTCTTCCCTCGTGCCCCGTGCCCTAGACAACGTTCTGCACCTGCTCGCGGATCTTCTCGACCTCCTCTTTCATGGAAACCGCCAGCCGCGTGGTCTCGGCGTCGTTCGCCTTCGACCCGATCGTGTTCACCTCGCGGCCGAGCTCCTGCGCCAGAAAGTTGAGCCGCCGGCCGACCGGCCCCTCGGCCTCCAGCGCCGCGCGGAACTGGTCGAGGTGGCTCTCTAACCGGACCGTCTCCTCGGTCACGTCGAGCTTGTCGGCGAGGAGCGCGACCTCAGCTTCGAGGCGGGCGGGGTCGAGGCGGGCGTCGGTGCCGTCGAGGAGGTCCGCCAGCCGGCCTTCGAGCCGCTCGCGGGCCTCGGCGATGCGCTCGGGCGCCCGTCGCTCGACGGCCTCGCGGAGCCGGTCGATGGCGTCGGCGCGGGCGGCGAGGTCGGCGGCGAGGGCGGCCCCCTCCGTCTGGCGCATCGTACGGAGCGCATCGAGGGCGTCGCCGAGGGCGGCCTGGACGG
>CAZDFV010000304.1:0-4180 GCA_964504495.1 uncultured Rhodothermales bacterium | reverse complement strand
CTCGCCGAGACCGAGCGGGCCCTCGCCCTGCTGGCGGGCGGCCTGGCGCGGGCGGCGTAGCGCCGGGCCGCTCGAGGTCCGGGCCTCCGACGGGGGACCCCGGCCCGCCCGGTCGCGTTGGGGGACGGCCGCCCCCTCCCGCATGGCCTCCCCGCTCCGCCGTCTCAACGCCGACCTCTGGCGGTACCGCCGGTACATGGGGCCGGGCCTCCTGTGCGCGTTCGTCTCGTCACTGTTCGCGCTCGTCATCCCGGGCGTCGTTCGCGAGGCGATCGACGCGATTCCGCGGATGGTGGCCGTCCACGGCTACGCGGGCGGGACGGCGGCGGCCGGGCCGCTCTACGACGCGTTCCGCGACGCGCTCGTCCTGCTCGGGCTGTTCATCCTGGGCCTGAGCCTCGTCTCCGGGCTGTTCGTGTTCCTCATGCGCCGGCTCGTCGTCGTGGCGAGCCGGCACATCGAGTTCGACCTGCGGAACCGGCTCTACGCCCACCTCCAGCGGCTCTCCGGCGACTTCTACCACCGCCACCCGACGGGCGACGTGATGACGCGCGCCACGAGCGACGTCGAGAAGGTCCGGCGCTACGTGGGCCCGGCGCTGATGTACCTCGCCCGGGCCGTGGCCGCGATCGTCACGGCCCTGGCGGTCATGCTGGCGATCTCGCCCACGCTCACGTTCTGGGCCGTCCTCCCCATGCCGATCCTAGCCGTGGCCGTGTTCGTCGTGAGCCGGCTCGTCCACGTCCGCACGGACCGCCAGCAGGCGGCGTACTCGGCCCTCACGAGCCGGGTCCAGGAGGCGCTCTCGGGCATCCGCGTGGTCAAGGCGTACGCCCAGGAGGAGACGTGGGGCCGCCGGATCGACGCGGCCAGCGCGGCCTACCAGGACCGGGCCCTCGACCTCGCGCGCGTCGACGCCGCCTTCCGGCCCGTCCTCACGACCCTTATCGGGGCCTCGACGGTTCTCGTCGTCGGGGTCGGCGGGCGGCTCGTGATCGAGGGGCAGCTCACGCTGGGGAACATCGCCGAGTTCATCATCTACGTGACGATCCTGACGTGGCCCGTGGCCTCGTTCGGGTACGTCGTGTCGATGGTCCAGCAGGCTGGCGCGTCGATGGGCCGGATCGCCGAGATCTTCGACACCCAGCCGGCCGTGGCCGACGGCCCCGACGTCGAGGCCGTGGACGAGATAGAGGGCGCCCTCGCGTTCGAGCACGTCACGTTCCGCTACGCCCCGGACGGCCCGCCCGTCCTCGACGACGTCTCGTTCACGGTCCCCGCCGGCACGTCGGTCGGGGTCGTCGGGCGGACGGGCGCGGGCAAGTCGACGCTCGTCGAGCTCGTCCCCCGCCTCGTGGACCCGACCGAGGGCCGCGTCCTCGTCGACGGCCGAGACGCCCGCCGGATCCCGCTCCAGACGCTCCGGGGCGCCGTCGGGTACGTGCCCCAGGAGGTCTTCTTGTTTTCGGACACCGTCGGCAACAACATCGCCTTCGGCGTGCCCGACGCCGACGCCGCCGAGGTCCGCGCGGCGGCCCGCGAGGCCGACCTGCTCGCGAACGTCGAGGACTTCCCGCGCGGGTTCGAGACCCGCGTCGGCGAGCGCGGGATCACGCTCTCGGGCGGCCAGAAGCAGCGGGCGGCGATCGCCCGGGCCCTCATCCGCCGCCCGCCGATCCTGCTCTTCGACGACGCGCTCTCGGCCGTCGACACGCGGACGGAGGCGACGATCCTCGAGAACCTCCGGGCCCAGTTCGGCCAGCGGACGGTCGTCGTCGTGAGCCACCGGGTCTCGGCCGTCCAGGACGCCGACCAGATCGTGGTCCTCGACGAGGGCCGCGTCGCCGAGCGCGGGACGCACGCCGAGCTGGTCGCGGCCGGCGGCCGGTACGCGGCGATGGTGCGGAAGCAGCAGCTCGAGGAGGAGCTGGAGGGGGCGTAGCCAGCGTGCCGGCGGCGGGCGCCGCCGGCCGGACGGGGCAGCAGCGCGGAGTTAGAGGCGGGGGGACCGTAGCGGGGCCGTCCGGCGCCCCGCGCTCTACGCTACGGCATCTCGCGGACGGTCACGAACGCCTCGGCCGCGTAGCACTCCGGGAGCCCGAGCGCGTCGAGGGCCCGGGCCGTCTGCGTGTTCCGGTCGCGGGCCCGCTCCCAGAACTCGCGGTCGTCGTAGGCCCCGGGGAAGAGGGCCCGGTCCTTCTGGCTCTCGTGCTTGTAGATGGCCTCGATCTTGACGTCGAGGTCGGCCTTCGAGAGCGGGAGGAACACGTCGGCCCGGTCGATCTCCCACTCCTGCCACGCGCCCCGGTAGAGCCAGACGGTCGGGCGGGCGTCCTTCGCCTTGGGCTTCTTGGCCGGGGCCCCGTCCCCGCCGGCCCCGCTGGCGGCCGCCTCCGCCAGCGCGTCGTTGTACCGGCGGACGGCCCGGTCAATCGCCGAGTAGCACATCCGGTGGGTCCCGTGCGGGTCCGAGAGGTCGCCGGCCACGAACAGGTGGGCCGGGCGGGTCTCCTCCAGGAGGTCGAGGACGATCTGGACGTCGGCCTCGCCGATCGGGTCCTTTCTCACCCGGCCCGTCTTGTAGAACGGCATGTCGAGAAAGCGGGCGTGCTCCGCGCCCAGCCCGATGACCTCGATGGCGGCGATGGCCTCGGTGTAGCGGATGGTCGCCTTGAGCTTCTGGACGTCCTCGGTGTCGACCTCGGCCGGCTCCTTCGCGTCGAGGTCGGCGAGGACGGCCCCGACCCGCTCGCGGACGCCGTCGTCGACCCCGGGCACGAGCACGTCGTGGGCCATCTCGACGAACTGGAGGTGCCGCCGGACGTCCTGGTCGAACACGGCGACGGACCCGTTCGTCATGTAGGCGACCGTCACGTCACACCCGTTCTCGACGAGGGCCCGGAGCATCCCGCCCATCGAGATCACGTCGTCGTCGGGGTGCGGGCTGAACACGACGGCCCGGCTCTTCTTCGGGATCCCGCTCCGGTAGACCACGCGCCGCCGGAGGTCCTCGAACACCCGCTGGCAGAGGTCGTCCACGCCGCCCAAGGCGTGGGCCGAGTAGACGAGGTCGTGGAGCCCGTTCCGGTGGAAGTCGCCCTCATCGAGCCGGAGGATGGCCTTGCCGGTCTCGCGCGAGAGCCAGATCACGGCCCGCTTCGAGGCCGCGGCGTCCCACTCGACCCGGCGGACGAGCCACGGGGTCTTCTCGCGCGTGAGCTCGCTCGCCGCAGCGCGGTCGGTGTAGACGGTCGCGTTCGGGTGGAGCTGGAGATAGGTGGCCGAGACCTGGGCGTTCGGCTCCTCCTCGACGGCCTGCCGGACGATCGGCGCCTTGTGCTCGCCGGTCGCGATCAGGATGATCTCGCGGGCGTCGAGGATCGTCCCCACGCCCATCGTGATGGCTTCGCGGGGGACGTAGCGCTCCTCGAAAAAGTCCGACGCGGCGTCCTTCCGCGTGATCTCGTCGAGGACGATGAGCCGCGTCCGGTCGTCGGGCGTCGAGCCGGGCTCGTTGAAGCCGATGTGCCCGCTCCGCCCGATCCCGAGGAGCAGGAGGTCGATCCCGCCGGCCCGCCCGATCAGCCGCTCGTACTCGGCCACGTGGGCCTCGACCTCGTCGCGCGCGACGTCGCCGCGCGGGATGTGGACGTGCTCGGCCGGGATGTTGACGTGGTCGAAAAAGTTCTCCCGCATAAACCGGTGGTAGCTCTGCAGGCTCTCCGGGCTCATGGGGTAGTACTCGTCCAGGTTGAACGTGACCACGTCGGAGAGGTCGAGCCCCTCCTCGCGGTGCATCCGGATCAGCTCCTGGTACACGCCGATGGGCGTCGACCCGGTCGGGAGGCCGAGCACGGCCCGGTCGCCGGCGGCCTGCCTCGCCTCGACGAGCGTGCGGACCTGGCGGGCCGCCTGGCGGGCCAGCCCGGCCGGGTCGTCGAAGACGAGGACGGGGACGCGCTCGACGCCGTGGGCCCGCCACGGCTGCCGGCCGAAGGCGTCGGACGAGGGGAGGGCGCGCGCGGGGGCGCTGGGGTAGGTCATGGACCCGGGGGGGTGGCGGTGTGGCCGCCGCGCGGCCGCTCCCGGGGGGACCGTGAGCCCCGCCTCGGAGCGGCGCGGGGCCGGCTCTGGGAAGACGGAGCCCCTAGTCTACCCCGCGCGCGCTCCCCGCGCGTTG
>CAZDFV010000303.1:0-4200 GCA_964504495.1 uncultured Rhodothermales bacterium | reverse complement strand
GGGCGTCGGCGCGCTCGTCGGCGGCGTGGCGAACACGGCCACGGTCGACCAGGCGGGCGACGGGAACGCGGCGGCGGTCACGCAGGGGGCGGCCGTCGCCGTCCTCGGCGGTGCCGGCGCCGTCGCCAACGTCGTCACGCTGAGCCAGGCCGACGGCTCGACGGCCGTGGTCTCGCAGGAGGGGCTCGCGAGCGTCGCCACGATCAGCCAGGCCGACGGCTCCTCGGCGCGCGTCGACCAGGCCGGCGGGGCGGCGAACGCGGTCCTCCTCGGCCAGACGGGCGGGTCGTCGGCGACGGTCCTCCAGGACGGGAGCGGGAACGCCGTCGTCGGCGTCGGGAGCGACCTCGACGGGGCCCGGCTCTCGGCCCTCTCGGCGGGCGGGAGCGCGCTCGACGCGACCCAGCTCGGCGACGGGAACGCCCTGTTCCTCGACCAGTCGGCCGGGAGCGCCGTCACGCTCGTCCAGGACGGGGCTTCGAACGCGGCCGTCGTCGTCCAGAACTAGCCCCCCGCGCCGCCCGACCCGGGCCGGCGGTCGTCGCGGCTGCCGGCCCGCCCCCGTAGCTTTCCCCCCCATGCGCTCCGCCCTTCTCGCCGTCCTCGCCCTCGTCGTCCCGGCGGCCGCCTCCGCCCAGTCGGCCGAGGTGTTCGTCGAG
Source organism: uncultured Rhodothermales bacterium (assembly GCA_964504495.1). Lineage (GTDB taxonomy): Bacteria > Bacteroidota > Rhodothermia > Rhodothermales > Rubricoccaceae > Rubrivirga. The sequence goes on along the minus strand of CAZDFV010000303.1, from coordinate 3,541 downwards.
CAGGCCGTCCCCACGGCCGTCCGGGGCGCGGCGGGGGCGGAGGTCGGGCCGGCCGAGGCGCTGGCGGCCCTCCCGCTCCTGGCCCCGGGGACGAACGCGGTCGTCCTCGACCAGCGCGGCGTCGGGAACGGGGTGGACGTCCGGCAGACCGGGCGCGACAACGCCGTCGTCGTCTCGCAGACCGGGGCCGGCAACGCGGTCGGCCTCGACCAGACGGGCGACGACAACCTGTTCCTCGCCGTCGTCGTCGGCGCCGGGAACGCCGTCGACGCGGTCCAGGCCGACGGGGACAACGTGTACAGCCTGGTCCTGGCGGGGAACGGGACGGACCACTCCGTCCTCCAGGTCGGCGGCGGGAACGTGGCGGTCCAGCTCGTCGCGCCGGGCGCGACGCCGGTCGACATCGAGCAGCGGGGGCGGGGGATCGAGGTCCGCGTCGAGCGGCGGTAGCGGCCCGCCGGCGGACGGCTCCGCCAGTCGGGCGCGTGCGCGGCCAGTCGTGCGCGGCGCGGTTAAGGCGGGGGGCGGGGAGGCCGAGACTCCAGGCCGGCTACCGGTCCTCCCTCCCCCCCGTCCTCATGGTGCCCGCGCGCCTCCTCGCCGTCGTCCTCCTCGCCCTGCCCCTGTCCGCGTGCAAAGACGGGCTCGTCGAGCCCGAGCGGTACGGGTCGATCCAGGGCCGCGTCCTCGACCGCGAGACGTCGGCGCCCGTGGCGGGGGCGTCGGTGACGACGAGCCCGGCGACCGGGGCCTTCCTCACCGACGACGACGGCACGTTCCGCGTCGACGACGTCCTCACCGGGAGCTACACGATCGCCGCGAGCCGGCGCGGGTACGACCCGAACACGGTGACCGTCGCCGTCCGCGACGGGCAGACGACGACGGCCGAGTTCTTCCTCGAAGCCGAGGGCGCCGGCGAGCCCGCGGTCGAGTTCGGGGCGGAGGTCCTGGGCTTCGCCAACGAGGCGTTCGCGGCCCGGTCCGGGGCCGACAGCACGTTCGTGACCGTCGAGTACCGGGCCCTCAACCGGGGTGACGTGGACCTGGCCCGCTACGAGGTCTACTTCCGCATCGACACCGACCGCGGCCCGTTCTACCAGGAGATCGCCGGCGAGGGCCTGGAGGCGGGCCAGCTCGACTTCGGGACGTTCCGGAAGTACCTCCTCGGCGCCCGCGCCTCGGCGGTCGTCGTCCTCGACACGTCGGCGAGCGAGGCGGAGGGGTCCTGACGCCCGGGGCCGGTGGGCTCGTAGTTTCCGGCCGCCCGGAGAGGTGGCAGAGCGGTCGAATGCGCCGGTCTTGAAAACCGGAGTGCCCTCACGGGTACCGGGGGTTCGAATCCCTCCCTCTCCGCCGCCCGCCCCGGTGCCGGCCGGCAGCCCGACGTGTCCGCTCCCCCGCGAGGGGCGGGGCAGGTTGAGGGGCGGCCCTCCGAAACCCGGCGCGCCGACCCGTAACCCCGCGGCGCCCGCGCCGTCTAGGTCCGCTGTCCCCCCGTGACCGATGCGCCGCCTGACCGTCTCCGCCGTCCTCCTCTGCGCCCTCGCCGGCCCGCTGGCGGCCGCCGCCAGCGCCCAAGTTGCGGCCGAGAGGATCACGCTCGACGAGGCCGTCGCGATCGCCATCGAGCGGAGCCCGGAGGTCCGCCGGGGCGAGGCCGCCGACCGGGCGCTCGTGCTGGCCGTCCGCACGGCGCGGCTCGGGCGGCTCCCGACGGTCACGGCGCAGGTGACCCCGCAGCAGCGGTACGGCCTCGGGTTCGACCAGACGACGGGCCAGGCCGTCTCGCAGACGGTCGAGACGATGAACGTCGGGGTCGGCGCGTCGCTCCCGCTCTACGACGGGGGGCGGACGGGGGCGCTCGCCCGGCAGGCCCGGCTCGAGCGCGAGGCCGCGGCCGTCGGGCTCGACCGGTCCCGCCAGCTCGTGGCGCTCGACGTAGCCCAGGGGTTCCTCCAGCTCCTCCTCGACCGCGAGCTCGTCGCCATCCAGGAGGGCCAGCTCGAGGCCGCGCTCGCCACGCTCGCGCGCGTGACCGAACTGGTCGAGGCCGGGGCCCGGCCGCGCGCCGACGTGATCGCCCAGGAGGCCGTCGTCGCCGAGCGGCGGACGGCGCTCGTCGAGGCGCGGGGCCAGGTGGCCCTCGACCGCGTCCTCCTCGTCCAGTCCATCGGGCTGGACCCCGGCGGCGACTACACGTTCGTCGGGCCCGACCTCGACGCGCTCGACGGCATCGTCGCGGCCGTCGCGCTCGACCCGGACGCCGACCTCGTCGCTGCGGCCCTCGCCGCGCGCGTCGACCGCCAGGCGCAGGAGCTCCGCGTCCGCGCGGCCGAGGCGGCCGTCGGCGTCGCCCGCGCGGCCGGGCGGCCCAGCGTGGACCTCAACGCCTCGGTCGGGACCGGGTACTCGAGCCTCCAGCAGCAGCTCGCCGACCCCGGCGCCATCCAGCCGCCCCAGCCGGTGACGCTGGAGGACGGGACGCGGGTGTTCGTCGGCGGCCAGCCGCTGGCGCTGCCGGTCGGGAGCCCGGCCCTCCAGACGACGCCCTTTTTCGACCAGTTCGCCGACAACCGGAGCGGGGCGATCGGGCTCACCCTCGCCGTCCCGATCTTCGACCGGTTCGCCGCGCGCCGCGGCGTGGTCGAGGCCCAGGTGGCGGCCGTGAACGCGCGGATCGCCCTCGACGACCTCGACCGCCAGCTGGCCGCCGAGGTGCAGCAGGCGGCCGTCCAGGCCGAGACCGCCCGGGCCCGGGCCGCCGCCGCCGCCGTCCAGGTCGAGGCCGCCGCCGAGGCCCTCCGCGTCGAGCGCGACCGGTACGAGCTCGGGGCCGGCACGCTCTACGACGTGGCCCTGGCCCAGGCCCGGCTCGCCGAGGCCGAGGCCGCCCGCGCCCAGGCCGTCTACGGGCTCGCCTTCCGCACCGCGCTCCTCCGCCTCGCCGTCGGCGACCTCGACGTCGACCGGCTGGCGGACGTGCTCGGCGGGGAGTAGCGTCGGGCCTCGATGCGTGATACGTGATGTGTGATTCCTCGCGGCACCCTCACGTATCACGCATCACGTATCCGTCCACGCACTCCTGTAGTCTGCGCACCGCGACCGCCAGCCGCCCAAGCCCCCCATGTCCCCCACGAAGAAAATCCTGATCGGCGTCGGCGTCCTCGCCGTCCTGCTCGTCGCCCTGGCCCTCGTGCTCGGGGGCGGGGAGGACGGCGTCGAGGTCGAGACGGCCGAGGCCCAGGTCCGCACGATCACGCAGACGGTCACGGCCTCGGGGACGGTCCAGAGCGAGGTCGAGGTGCCCATCTCGTCCGACGTCTCGGGCGAGGTCGTCTTCCTGGCCGTCGAGGAGGGCGACCGGGTCTCGGCCGGCGACCTCCTCCTCCGCGTCCGCCCCGACTTCTACGCCTCGCGCGCCGAGCAGGCCCAGGCCCAGGTGGCCGGCGCCCAGAGCGGGGTGGGCGAGGCCCGCGCCGCCGTGGCCGAGACCGAGCAGGCCGTGGCCCAGGCCCGCGCCGACCTCGCCCAGGCCGCGGCC
>CAZDFV010000302.1:0-4206 GCA_964504495.1 uncultured Rhodothermales bacterium | reverse complement strand
GGCGGCGCGGCCGGGGCGCTGGCGGCGACGCTCGCCGTGAACGCCCCGTTCTACGCCTTCCTCCGGCGCGAGCGGGGGGCGGCCTTCGCGGCCCGGGCCGTCCCGTGGCACCTCGTCTACTTCGCGTGCAGCGGGGCCGGGGCCGCCCTCGGCCTGGCGCAGCACGTGTCCGAGGCCCTGGCGGGCCGCGCCGCCAGCCCCGCGGTGGAGCAACATGCCTGAGGTGGACGTCGCCGTCGTCGGAGCGGGGCCGGCCGGGCTGACCGCCGCCTACGTCCTCGCCAAGGAGGGCGTCCGGCCCGTCGCGTTCGAGAAGTCGGACCGGGTCGGCGGGATCTCGCGGACCGAGGTCCACGACGGGTACCGGTTCGACATCGGGGGCCACCGCTTTTTCACCAAGGTCGGCGAGGTGGAGGCGCTGTGGCACGAGATCCTCGGCGACGACTTTGTCGAGACGCCCCGGCTCTCGCGGATCTACTACGAGGGGAAGTTCTACCCGTACCCCCTCGAGCTCTGGCAGACGCTCCGGAACCTCGGGCCCGTCGAGAGCGCGCGGATCCTGTGGAGCTACCTCCGCACGCGCGTCCTCGTCCCCTACGACGACGCCCAGAACCTCGAGGAGTGGGTGACGAACCGGTTCGGCCCGCGCCTCTACCGGACGTTCTTCAAGACGTACACCGAGAAGGTCTGGGGCATCCCGTGCACCGAGATCCGGGCGGACTGGGCCGCGCAGCGGATCAAGGAGCTCTCGCTCAAGCGGGCCGTCCTCCACGCGCTCCGCGGGAAGGGGAGCGACACGTCGCTCATCGGGTCGTTCCAGTACCCCCGGCTCGGGCCGGGCATGATGTGGGAGCGGTGCGCCGAGCACGTCGAAGCGCTGGGCGGGGACGTGCGGATGGAGACGGAGGTCGTCCGGCTCCGCCACGAGGCCGGCGCCGAGGGCCGGCGCGTCGTGGCCGTCGAGGTCCGGGGCGCCGACGGCTCGACGGAGGCGGTCCGGCCGGAGCACGTCGTGAACTCGATGCCGATCACGCACCTCGTCCGCCGGCTCCGCCCGGCCCCGCCGGACGCGGTCGTGGAGGCCGCCAGCCGGCTCAAGTACCGGGACTTCCTCATCGTCACGCTCGTCGTCGACGCGCCGGACCTGTTCCCCGACAACTGGATCTACATCCACAGCCCGGAGGTCCAGGTCGGGCGGATCCAGAACTTCAAGAACTGGAGCCCCGCGATGGTCCCGGACCCGTCCAAGACGTGCCTCGGGATGGAGTACTTCTGCACGCGCGGCGACGGCCTCTGGACGGCGGGGGACGAGGACCTCATCGACCTCGCCCGGCGCGAGCTCGCGCAGATCGGGCTGGCGGGCGGCGCCGCCGTCGTCGGGGGGACGGTGATCCGCGAGCCGATGGCCTACCCGGTCTACGACGGGACGTACAAGGAGAACCTGGCCGTCGTCCGCGACTACCTCGCCGGGTTCGAGAACCTCCAGACGACGGGGCGGGCCGGGATGCACCGGTACAACAACCAGGACCACTCGATGCTCACGGCCCTCCTCGCCGCCCGGAACGTCCTCGGCGACCTCGACGGCGACCGCCCCCACGAGCTGTGGGACGTCAACGTCGAGCGGTCGTACCACGAGGACTTCGTCGTCGACGGGCGCGGCGGCCGGGCGGACGGGCGGGCCCTGGACCGCACGCTCCCGACCCACCATGCAGAGCCGCGCTAGCGGTGTGAGGGAGGAGCGAATGCGGCCGTCCCCACCGAGCGAGAACGCCCCTACGTCCTCCTGCCGCTCGCCTCGGCGTGTGGCGATACTAGGTCCGGCTGACGCCTCTCCCCTCGAGCCCCCCCCGCCTGCGCGGGGGTGGAGGAGCGGGGGCCGGACCGCCACCGCGCAGCCGGACTCGGTGCGACGGGTCCCGGGGTTGTCCGTCGGCGTGCGTGGCGGCCCCGCCAGACCGCCGCGGGCGGCCCGAAGCCGGAGTAGACTCCGCCGCCGCGCGAGCCGCCAGCGCGGCAGCGCCCACGTCCCGCCTATGCCGGTCTCCGCAGACGCCACCCCGCCCGAGACGGCCCCGCCAGGACGCGGGCGGGCGCCGGCCTGGGCGCGGTCGCCGCTCCTCATCGCGGGGGTGCTCATGGCGTTCCACCTCGCGGCGCTCCGCGCGGGGGACGTCTGGGCGGGCGACGTTGTGCAGTACCTCCTCCACGCGCGGAACCTGGCCGAGGGGGCCCCCTACGCGGCGACGGGGTACGTCCAGAACCCCGAGAACTACTGGGCCCCCGTGAGCTACCCGCCCGGCCTCCCCATCGCGCTGGCCGCGCTCGTCGCCGCCTTCGGGTTCAGCTCGACGGCCCTGAAGGTGGCGACGGCGGTCTTCCTCGTCGGGGCGGTCGGGGCGCTGGCGCGTCTGTTCCGCCGGGACCTCCCGGGCCTGTACCTGTGGGCGTTCGCGCTCGCCGCCGGGCTCCACCCGTACCTGTGGGAGGCCAAGGACTCCGGCTTCCCGGCGTTCCTGTTCCTCCTCGCGGCGGCCCTCGGCCTCCTCCTGTACGAGGAGAAGGTGCACGGGGGGGCGGCGCGCGGGCCGGGCCGACGGCCCCCCGTCGGCTGGGTGCTCGGGGCGGGGGCGGCCGTCGGGTACGCCCTCGCGACGCGGGCCCTGGCCCTCGTGCTCCTCCCGGCCCTCGTGGCCCACGACGTGCTCCGGCGCGGCCGGCCCGGCCTCCGGTCCCTGGTGACCTCCGCCGTGGCCGTCGCGGTCTACCTCGCCCTGGCGTCCGCCGTCGGCGTCGGCGAGGGCGCGCGCGTGGCCCCGTCGCCCCTGGGGGACCGGAGCGACTACGCCGCCCTCTTCGTCCACGACATCGTCGACGACCTGGCGGAAGTCCCGGCCCGCGTCCGCGACCGGGCCGTCGAGTACGGGTCGCACAGCTACGCCCTCTGGTCGACGCCGCTCCTCGACGGGCACGGGTGGAGGTTCCAGGTGTACCAGTTCGCCCTCCTGCTGACGCTGCCGCTCGTCGGCCTCGGCCTCGTCGGGCGGGCCCGCCGCGGGGGCGGGGCGGCCGAGGCGTTCTGCGTGCTCTACGCCCTCGGCCTGCTCCCGTGGTCGTTCGGGTGGCAGCGGTACCTCATCCCGCTCGTCCCGTTCTACTTCGCCTACTTGTTCATGGGGCTCCGCACGCTGGAGGCGCGGGTCGGTCCGCGCGTCCGGTACGCGACACTCGCCGTCAGCGCCGCGCTCGCCGTCGTCTACGCGAGCGCGTACGCGGCGGCCGGCCGCGAGGCGCCCCGGTACAACGCCGACGTCGCCGACGCCCGCGCGCTCTACGCCTACGTCCGCACCCACGCGCCGCCCGACGCCGTGGTCGCGACGACGTTCGACCCGCGCTACGTCCCGTTCCACACCCGGCGGGCCGCCTCCGTCGTCTCCGGGCCGCCGGCCGAGTGGCCGGCCTACGCCCGGCGCGTCGGCGCGACGTACCTCGCCGCCCGGGACCGGGACCTCGTGAGGGCCGGGGCGGACCTCGGGGGGGGGGCGTTCCGGGAGGTCTTCTCCGCCGGCGACTTCACCCTGTACCGGGTCGCCGGCCCGTAGCTCGCCGCCCCGCTGGCGGACCGGCCCTCGGCCGGAGGCGCCGCCCCCGCCCGAGCGCCCCTCTCACCCCTGGCCCGTGCCCGCCCGTCTCCGACACCTCCTCTTCCAAGTCGGCGGCCTCGTGCTCGCCGGGGTCCTCCTCTGGCTCGCCCTCCGGGGCCTGGACGCCGAGGCCCTGGCGCAGACGCTCGGCCGGACCGACCTCGGCTGGCTCGCCCCGCTCGTCGCCGTCGCGCTCGTCAGCCACGCGCTCCGGGCGTGGCGGTGGCACATCCTCCTCGAGGCGCTGCCCTCGGGGGCGCCCCGGCGCGTGTCGCTGAAGACGGCGTTCTACTCGGTCATGATCGGGTACATGGTGAACAACGCGGTCCCCCGCCTCGGCGAGCTCGCCCGGACGGCGAACCTGGCGGCCCGGGAGGGGCTCCGGTTCGGCGGCGTGCTCGGGACCGTCGTCGTCGAGCGACTGGTGGATCTGGCCGTGCTGGCGGTCGTGCTCCTGACCGTCGCCCTCGCGCTCTCCGGCCGGCTGGCGGAGGGCGCCGCCGGCTTCCTCGCGGCGCTCGGGGCCGGGGTCGAGGGCGCGCCCGTCGCCGCCGTCGCCGCGGTC
>CAZDFV010000301.1:1386-4230 GCA_964504495.1 uncultured Rhodothermales bacterium | reverse complement strand
CCGCGCCGAGGCGGCCGCGCTCGCGGACCGGGTCCAGGCCCTCGCCACCGCCCACGCCCGCCGCCAGCAGGACCTGGCCGAGCGCGAGGGGGAGGTCGAGGCGCTCGGGGCCCGCCTCCGCGCCCAGGCCGACCGGCTCGACCGGCTCGTGGCCGAGTACGTCGAAAGGCTCGAGGAAGCGGCCGGCCTCTCGCGGGAGGGGGCCCGGGCCGGGCTCGTCCGCGAGATGACGCGGGAGGCCAAGCTTGAAGCCGCCGCGTCGATCAAGGACGCCCGGGACGAGGCCCGGCGGACGGCCCAGCGCGAGGCGCGGCAGACCGTGCTGAAGGCGATCCAGCGGCTGGCGGCGAGCGCGACGATCGAGCACACGGTCGCGGCCGTGCCCCTGGCCTCGGAGGACATGAAGGGCCGCGTGATCGGGCGCGAGGGCCGGAACATCCGGGCCTTCGAGGCCGCCACCGGCGTCGAGGTCATCGTCGACGACACGCCCGACGCCGTGCTCGTCTCCGGGTTCGACCCGGTCCGCCGCGAGACGGCCCGGCTCGCGCTGGTGCGGCTCCTCGAGGACGGCCGCGTCCACCCGGCCCGGATCGAGGAGGTCGTCGCGGCGACGAGGGAGGACGTCGAGGCCGAGGTCGTCGCGGCCGGCGAGGGGGCCGCGCTCGAGCTCCAGGTCCACGGGCTCCACCCCGAGCTCGTCCGGCTCGTCGGGCGGATGAAGTACCGGACGAGCTACGGCCAGAACCTCCTCCAGCACTCGGTCGAGGTCGCCAAGCTGGCCGGGCTCATGGCCGCCGAGCTGGGCCTCGACGCCCGGAAGGCCAAGCGGGCCGGGCTCCTCCACGACATCGGGAAGGCCGTCGAGGGCGACCTCGAGAGCCCGCACGCCATCGCCGGCATGACCCTGGCGCGCCGCTACCACGAGCACCCCGACGTGGCGAACGCCATCGGGGCCCACCACGACGAGGTCCCGATGGCGACGCCCATCGCCCCGCTCGTCCAGGCCGCCGACGCGGCGAGCGGGGCCCGCCCGGGCGCCCGCCGCGAGGCGCTCGAGCGCTACGTCCAGCGGCTGCGGCACCTCGAGGAGGTCGCCGCCGACTTCGAGGGCGTCGAGCAGGCGTACGCCATCCAGGCCGGCCGCGAGGTCCGCGTCGTCGTCGACACGGAGCGGGTGTCGGACGCCCTCGCCGAGATGCTGGCCCGCGACATCGCCCAGCGGATCGAGCGCGAGATGGACTACCCGGGCCAGATCACCGTGACCGTGATCCGCGAGGTCCGCGCCGTCTCCGTGGCCCGGTAGCCGGGCCCTCCCCACGAGAGGGCAGGGGGAACCCTGGGCCCTGCGACCGAGCCGGGCTGAGGACGCGGCCCGCTTGGAACCGCCGCCGGGCCGGGCGGTCATGCCCCGGACCTCTCCCCACCCACCCATGCGCCCCTTCCTCCCCCTCACGCTCGCCTTCGGCCTCCTCGCCGGCTGCGGGGCCACCGACGAACTCGCTGTCGCGGCCGGCGCGGCCGGCGCCGTCGTCGGCGGCTGCTCCCTCCTCGACACGGACAACGACGACGCCGTCACCAGCGACGAGGCCGCCTCGGGCCTCTTCAACGCGTACGACACCGACGACGACGGCGTCTTGGCGCGGGGCGAGTTCACCTCGGGCGTCGCGCGCGGCCGGGTCACGGCCGCCTGGGACGGCGAGTTCGACGACTGGGACGACGACGACGACGACCTCCTCACCCGTGCCGAGTTCGTCGACGGGGCTAGCGACAGCGGCGGCTTCGACGACGCGGCCGACGCCACCTGTGACGACCTCGGCCTGTAGCCGGCGCGCCGGCGCCTAGGAGCACCCCGGCCCGCCGTCGGCTGTGCGCTGCCGTCGGGTCGGGGCGTACCGGCGGTTCACGGCCTGCCGAAGCGCGGGCCTCCGCCAGCCGGTCGAGGCGGTCGGCGCCGGTGGCCCCAGGCGACACGTCGAGCGCGTCCGCCCCGACGCCCTCGCGGAGCGCGCTGGACGGGGGACGCGGACGGAGGTCACGGTCGGGCGACACTGGCGGCCAGGGAGGACAGAACGGCCGGGGCTGGCGCCGGTCCGACCGGCGCGCCCGCCCGCGCCGAGCCGGGGACGACGAGATCGGAGGGGCCCGGGACGCACCACGGTAAAGGGGCGTGCGTTCTACCTTTCCCGCCCCCGACCCCCGGCCCGCCCTATGACTCGGCATCCGCGTTCCCGCCCGCTGCTCCTGGTCGCCCTCGGGTTTCTCCTCGGGGCTGGCCCCGCCGCTGCGCAGACGGAGCCGGCCACCGGGCTCGACCCGTGCGAGTCGGTCCTCGCCCTGGCCGAACAGCGCTACGTCGAGGGCGACTACGGGTCGGTCGAGGCCCTCGTCCTCGACTGCGTGTACCGGCCGGACGCCGGGGCCGACCACCTCCGGCGGGGGTACCGGCTCCTCGCGCTCGGCTTCCTCCGCCAAGAGCAGCTCGTCGACGCGCAGCTCGCCGTCGTCAAGCTCCTGGGGACCGACTACGGTTACGAGCCGGACCCGGCGCAGGACCCGCCGGCCTACGTCGCCCTCGTCGGCTCCGTCAAGGACCAGCTCCGCGTGGACGCGGCGGCGGAGCGCCGGGCCCTGGAGCCGGTCCCCCCCCGGCCGCTGGCGGGGCCCGAGGCCCCGGGGCGGCCCGGCCGGGTCAGCGTGAACACGGGCACCGCCGCCGACCTCGAGGCGGTCCCGGGGATCGGCCCCGTCCTCGCCGGCCGGATCGTGGCGTACCGGGCGGCCAACGGCCCGTTCGGGCGGCTCGAGGATCTCGTCGCGGTCCGGGGGATCGGCCCGCGGTCCGTC
>CAZDFV010000301.1:0-1376 GCA_964504495.1 uncultured Rhodothermales bacterium | reverse complement strand
GGAGAACGCGCGCAGTGCCGGGGTCGCCTCCCAGACGGCCGAGCACAGCGGCACCCTCGCCACGGACGGCGGCGCCATCGTGGGCGAGACGGTGGAGAAGATCCGGGCCATCGCGGACGTGGTGACGGAGTCCGCGGGGTCCGTCGAGCGGCTGGGGCCGCACCTCACCGTCGGGGGCGGGTCGGTCGTGGTCCGGGCGGGGGGCGGGGTCCCGGCCGAGCCCGCGAGCGCTGGCCCGGCGCCGGTCCCGGCCGAGGGCCGGGTCAACCTGAACACGGCGAGCGCGGCCGAGCTCGAGGCGCTCCACGGGATCGGCCCGGCGCTGGCGGCGCGGATCGTGGCGTACCGGGCGGCCAACGGGCCGTTCCGGCGGCTCGAAGACGTCCAGGCCGTCCGCGGGATCGGCCCGAAAAAGCTCGAGGGGTTCGCCGATCAGGCGACGGTCGAGTAGCGCCGCCGGGGGCTACGCCGCCCGCTCCAACACGTCGAGCCGGTACGCCGGCCGGCGGGCGGCGCGGGCGGGGCGCCAGCGGCCGTCCGCGCGGAACGCCTCGTGGACGGCGTCGCCGGTCTGTGGGTAGTCCGTCTCGCCCGTCCAGTGGACGAGGACGAGGTGCCCGCCGGGCCCGACGGCGTCGGCGCACCGCTCGCGGAGCCGGGCGAGATCCGGCGCGCCGAGGTAGTAGCCGACCTCGGAGACGACGACGAGGTCGAACCGCCCGCCCGGCCATTCGCCGGGGACGGCCATCCGGCGGACCTCGACGTGCCCCCGGTCCGCGAGGCGGGCCCGGGCCTGGGCGAGCGCGGCCGGGGCCACGTCGACGGCGAGGAGCCGGTCCGCGCGGTCCGCCAGCCGCCGCGTGAGCACGCCGATCGCGCAGCCGACCTCGAAAGCCCGGGCGTAGCGCGACCGGGGGAGGGCGTCGAGCGTGGCCTGGTACTTCGCCGCCTCGTACAGGCTCGACGCGAACCGCCACGGGTCGGGGTCCTCGGCGTAGGCCCGGGCGAAGTAGTCGGACGAGACCGACCCGGCGGGCGTCCGGCGGCCGGCCGTGGGGGGCGGGGTGGGCACGGGGCGCTACGCCTCGTGGGGTTCGAGGAACAGCTCCCAGGGCCGCTGGAAGTGGGCGAGCGCGTCCGGCCCGAGCCGGAACCCGTCGGGGTCGTCGGCGATGAGGTCCGAGGTCTGCGAGCGGTGGGCGGCGACGGCCCGGGCCTTCGTCGAGAGGACGTCCGAGACGTCGAGCCGCCACGCCGTCGCCTCCCCCTCGCACGGGGCGCACGCGGGGTCGTCGGGCCGGGTCCAGGCCCAGACGGGGTACTCGAGCCAGCGGACGCCGGGCCGCCGCCCCGCCGCCGCGCGCCGCCACGTCCCC
>CAZDFV010000300.1:0-4238 GCA_964504495.1 uncultured Rhodothermales bacterium | reverse complement strand
GGCCGCGGCGGCCGGACGGCGAGCGCCCGGGCCGGGCCGAGCCGGACGACGACGTCGGGCGTGCCGGCCGCCGGCGGGAGCGGCCCGAGCGGCAGCTCGGACTGGACGCGGAGGCCGTAGATCGAGTGGAGGGCGGACACGGGGCGGCGGTGAGGGACGCCCTTCCCCTTCCCACCCGTCGGCCTGAACTCGCCTGGGAGACGTTATCGCCCGAGACCGACGCTCCCGCGTTCCGCCGTCCGACCCTGAACCCGCCCCGTCTCGGCCCGGCGGGCGCCCGGTGGCGCTACCGGATCCCGTACCCCGCCCGGCAGGTCACGAACTCGCGGACGGCCTCGACGGCGGCCCGTCCGGCCCCCAGAGCGGGAGGGCACCGGAGAGCTTCGAGAACGTCACCCGCTCGACCTCCGTCTGGGCGGTCCGCGTCGGGGCGCGGTGGAAGGCCCCCTGCCCCTCGACCCCGCCGGCCGTGACGTGGACCCACTCGCGGCGGTAGGCGACGAGAAAGGGGCCGCCGCCTCCCCGACAAAGAGGGCCAAGCCAAGCACGGCGACGACGTCGCCCGTCGTCTGGACGCTGAGGGCGGAGACCGTCCACCCGAGGAAGAGGCCGCCGGTGGCGAGGAGGCCCCACCCCACGACCTCCGCCGCGCGCGGGTAGCGGAGGCCGAGCGCGTCGTCCTCGACCGGCGGCGGGGCCGAGGCTCCCCAGAGCGCGAGCCAGACGGCGAACGGGACGCCCGCCCCGATCCCGAGCGTGTAGACCGGCCCCTCCGCGTTGTCAGACGTTGAACCGGAACAGCATCACGTCCCCGTCGGCGACGACGTACTCCTTCCCCTCGCTCCGCATGGCGCCGGCGTCGCGGGCGGCGGCCTCCGACCCGAGCCGGTCGTAGTCGGCGAACTTGATCGTCTCGGCACGGATAAAGCCCTTCTCGAAGTCGGTGTGGATGACGCCGGCGGCCTGGGGCGCCTTCGTGCCCCGCCGGATCTGCCACGCGCGCGACTCTTTCGGCCCGGCCGTAAAGTAGGTGATGAGCCCGAGGAGACTGTACGCGGCCTGCGCCAGCCGGTCGAGCCCGCTCTCCGCGACGCCGGCGGCCTCGAGGAACTCGGCGCGGTCCTCGGTGGGGAGGTCCGCGAGTTGGGCCTCGAACTCGGCCGAGACGACGACGACGCCGGCCCCCTCCGCCTCGGCCCGCTGGCGGACGGTCTCGACATACTCGTTCCCGTCCGGCAGGTCGCCCTCGCCCACGTTCGCGGCGTAGAGGACGGGCTTGGCCGTCAGCAGGAACTGGTCGCGGAGGACGGGCGCCTCGGCGTCCGAGACGCTGAGCGTCCGGGCGGGCTGGCCGTCGCCGAGGTGCGCTTCGAGGCGCTCGAGAACGTCGGCCTCCAGCTTGGCCGCCTTGTCGCCCGTCTTGACGGACTTGGCGACGCGCTCGCGCCGCTTCGAGACCGTGTCGAGGTCCTTCAACAGCAGCTCGGTCTCGATCGTCTCGATGTCGCGGAGCGGGTCGACGGAGCCCTCGACGTGGACCACGTTCTCGTCTTCGAAACACCGGACGACGTGGACGACGGCGTCGACCTCGCGGATGTGGGCGAGGAACTGGTTCCCCAGCCCCTCCCCCTTCGAGGCGCCCGCGACGAGCCCGGCGATGTCGACGAACTCGATGACGGCGGGGAGCGTCTGGGCCGAGCCGGCGAGGTCGGCCAGCCGGTGCAGCCGGGCGTCCGGCACGGGCACGACGCCGACGTTCGGCTCGATGGTGCAGAACGGGTAGTTTGCCGCCTCGGCGCCGGCCTCGCTGAGCGCGTTGAACAGCGTGCTCTTGCCGACGTTGGGGAGCCCGACGATGCCGACGCGGAGGGCCATGAGGGGGTACGGAGCGGAGGGGGGGCGTGGGGAGCGCGGAGTCTAGTGCGGTGGCCCGCCGCCGGGGCGGAGGGGGTGCGAAAAGGGGGCGCGGTTCGCGGTTCGCGGTGAGAAGCCGCCCCGCTGGCGCCGGGCGCCGCCAGTCGGGCGGGCCCGGGTTGTCTCGGTGTTCTCCACGGCGCCGCTTCTCACCCATACGCGCCCGCGCTCCACGGAGGAGGGGACTGGGGTGGGGGCCAGACCAGGCGCCCCGCTGGCGGCCGCCGCCGGCCCGCGCTCCGCCCGGACCTCCTCCCGCGGGCGCCCGGCCCCGTAGCTTCGGCCATGCGCCGGCTCCTCCCCGCCCTCCTCCTCGCCCTCGCGCTCCCCGCCGCGGCGCAGGCGGACGCCCCCCTCGGCGACCGGACGCGCGTCTACGTCGGGGGCGGGTTCGGCCCGGGCTTCGGGGGCGTCGTGGTCGGGGCGGACCCCGTGGTCGGGGTGTTCACCCGCGAGGTCGTCCTCTACGCCGACTACGTCCCGCGCGTGACGGGCGGGAGCGGGCGGCTCCTCACGGCCGTCGGCGTGGGCGGGGGCGTGCGCGCGCTCCGCGCCGTCAACGTCGTTCGGAACCGGGACCCCGGGCCGCTCGACGTCGACCTCGGCCTCCGGGTCGGGCCGTCGTTCTACACAGCGTTCTTCGAGCAGAGTGCGCGGAGCCGGTCGCGCGCCTTCGCCGTCATGCTCGACCCGTTCGCGCGGGCCACGGTCCGCCGCGGGGGGCGCGTGTTCTTCGCCGAGGTCGGGACGCAGGGGCCGAGCCTCCGCGCGGGCCTCTCGACCACGATCCGCCGCTAGGGCGCCGCTACCGCTCGGCCGAGGCCACGGCGACGAACCGGCGCTCGGGGAGCGCGACGGCCGTGAGCCGGCCGAACCCGGGCCGCCCCGCGAACACGGCGCCCGTGTCGATCCCGATCAGCCGGGGCGTGTTGATCGGCTCCGGGACCGGCGTGTGCCCGCAGACGACGGGCATCTCCCACCGGCTGAGGTCGCTCGACAGGTGCTCGCGTGTCCAGAGCGCGATGCTCGGCTTGGGGTCGGCGAGGTTCTCCGCGACCGTGCGCCGCGTGTCGAGCCCGGCGTGGACGAAGGCGAACCCGTCGATCTCGGCCACGAGCGGGGTCCGGTGGAGGAACGCGAGGTGGTCCTGCGGGAGGACGAGGTCGCCGCGCTCCTGGTAGGCCGCCAGCGTCGTGCGGCCCCCGTTCACCCACCAGACCTCGGTGTCGCCGACGCCCGAGGCGTAGTCGAGCATCATCTGGTCGTGGTTCCCCCGGAGGAACACGCACCGGGGCCCCTCGCCGGCCTCGGAGGCGGCCTCCAGCCGGATCGCCCGGTCGAGCACGCCGGGGCTGTCCGGCCCCCGGTCCACGTAGTCGCCGACGAACACGACCGTGTCGTCGGGGCCGAGCGGCCGGCCGGCGTCGACGTCGAGCCGGTCGAGGAGGGCGTCGAGCGTGCGGGCGCACCCGTGGACGTCGCCAATCGCGTAGAGGGCCACCGCTTACGTCCGCTTCGCCGGGCTCGTGTTGACGAGACCGCGGCCGGACTTCTTCATCCGGCCCGTGTCGCGGAGCTCGCGGAGGACGGCGTCGAGCACGCCGTTGACGAACGACGCGCTCTTGTCGGTCCCGAACGCCCGGGCCACCTCGACGGCCTCGTTCAGCGTCACCTTGGGGGGGATGTCCTCGAAGTAGAGGAGCTCGGCAATCGCCATCCACAGGACGAGCCGGTCGGTCCGCGCGAGCCGCGAGAGGTCCCAGTTCTCGACGTGGCGGTCGACGAGGACGTCGGCCTCGTGGCGGGCGTCGGCGGCCTTGAGGAACAGGCGCTCGGCGAACCGGAGGTAGGTCCGGTCGTCCTCGAACGGCGGCCGGATGAGCGTCGCGAGGACGTGCTCCACGCTGTCCTCGCTGGCCTCGAAGGCGTAGAGGGCCTGCAAGACGCGCTCGCGGACCTGGCGGCGCTTGCTCAGGCGGGGCGGCTGGGGCACGGGGAGACGACCAGAGAGCGGGGGAGGGTCGAAGATACCGGACGGCCCGCTCGCGCCCGAGTCAAGAGGGGGAGAAGGGCGGGGGCCGAGAACGGTCCGCCGGCGCGGCCCGCCAGCGGGGCTCCCCGCCAGCGGGGCGGGCGGGGGTTCCCTGATACCTTCCGCCCGGTTCGGTCCCGACTCCGTCCGTTGCCTCTCGCGCCTCCGCCGCCCCCGCTCCGGCTCTCGACCCGCCCGCTCGTCGCCGTCGCCGCGGCGTTCGGGGCCGGCATCGCGCTCGCGGACGCGCTCCCGAGCGTCGGGCCGGTCGCGTGGGCGCTCGGCGTCGGGG
>CAZDFV010000299.1:0-4243 GCA_964504495.1 uncultured Rhodothermales bacterium | reverse complement strand
CCTCCGCTCGGCCTCGGCCGCCGCGCCGGCCGGGTCGGCGTCGACGGGGAGGGCAGGGGGGAGGGCCGTGACCGTGGCTGTGAACGGTCGGCGGCGCGCGCAGAGCCGCCACAGCGGGCCCACGAGCCACTCGCCGTCGCGCCACAGCGCGTAGGCGTGCGGCTCGAAGCGGAGCGCCACGAGGAGGACCGGGGCGTCGGCGTCGGCGGCCACTTCGAACGCGCCGCGCCGGAACGGGAGGACGCCCGGGCCCGGCCCGATCTCGCCCTCGGGTGCCAGGGCCACGGGTGTCCGCGACCGAGCCACGGCCGCGCGGAGCTTCTGGCGCGCGGCGTCCCGGCTGGCCTCGCGCCCCCGATGGACGTAGATCGTCCCCAGCGCCGTCGCCATCCACCCGACAAACGGGATCGACCGGACGCCCTGCGTGGACAGGAACCGGAGCGGCCGCGCGGCGACGAGGACGACCGGGTCGAGGAACGAGAGGTGGTTGAAAAAGACGAACCCCCGGTGCGCCCGGAGCGCGCCCCGCCCTTCGACGACGAGGCGCGTCCCGGTCGCCCAGAGGAACGCCCGGCAGACGGCCGCCGCGACGTGCTGGGCCGGCCGCGCCCCGCCCACGCGGACGGGGAGGAGCGCCGCCGCGAGGAGCACGACCGTCCCCACGACGATGAGGACGAGGACGGCCGCCACACGGACGGCGCCGAGCACGGCCTCGGCGGGGCCGGGGCGGGGCGGGAGGGCGTCGGGGGGGACCTGCATGGGCCCAACCTAGCAGCCCCGGGGCGCGGCGCCCTGGTCCGCCCGGACTACGGCGCCTAGCGCAGGCGTCCGGGCCCGCCCCGCTGGCGCCGTCCGCCAGCGGGGCACCTTCTGCCACCTGCCTTCTGCCACCTGCCCACCGCTAGCGGTTCGCTCGCCAGAACAGGACGCCCGCGACGCCGGCGAAGACGACGTGCGGGAGCCACGCCGCCGCCACCGGCGCGACCGTCTGGACGTACCCCAGCGGCTCCATCGTCTTCTGCAGCGCGAGGTAGAGGAACGCCACGCCCAGCCCGACCGCCAGGTGGACGGCCTGCCCGCCCCGCCGCCGCCGCGCCGCCAGCGGGACGGCCAGGAGCACCAGGATCAGGTTCGCCACCGGATACGCCAGCTTCGCGTGGTACGACACGAGCGGCCGCCCGCGCTCGGTCACCCCGGCCCGCTCGAGCTGGCGGACGAAGTCGCGGGCCTCGGGGAGCGTCAGCCGGTCCACGTCGCGCTCGGACTGGGCGAGGTCGCGGGGGAGGAGGGCGAGCGACGTGTCGAGCTCGGCGGCCTCCGTGAACCGCTCGGCCCCGTCCGGCCCGAACTGGCGGACCCGGGCGTCGCGCGCGCGCCAGACGCCCAGCGAGTCGACCCAGACGATCTCGTCGGCGTCGAAGCGGGCGCCGATCCCGCCCGAGGCCCCGCCCTCCGCCGTGTCCTCGACCGTCACCACGCTGACCCCGAACGCCCGGCTCTCCCGCCGGTCGAAGTACCGGGCCGAGAGGACCACGCCCGGCGCCACTTGGCGGACGATCTCGCCGCCGCCCTCGTCCTCCGGCGCGTCCCGGTAGTACTCGTTCTGGAAGGCGTGGACGACGGCGTTCGCGCGCGGCACGGCCCACCCGTTGAACCCCACCATGAGCACGGTGAACGCGGCCGCCGCCCCGACGAGCGGGCGCATGTAGCGCCCGAGCGAGACGCCGGCCATGTGGAGCGCCGTGAGCTCCATCGACTGCGCGAGCCGGGCGGTCACGTAGACGGCCGCGAGGAAGAGCGCGAGCGGGCTCGTCAGCCGGACGATGTCGGCGAGGTAGTAGAGGTAGTAGCTCCCGAAGATCTGGCCCGTCGTCGCGCCCCGGTCGAGGAAGTCGTCGACCCGCTCGGAGAAGTCGAGCGTGACGAACGTGGCCGCCAGCAGGACCACCAAGAGCGCCGCGGCCGCCCCGAAGCGGCGGAGGACGTGCCAGTCGAACCTCGTCATGGGGCGGATCGGGGGCGGGGCGTTGAAGATCGTGCACGCCGGGCCGCTGGCGGCCGTCCCGGGCGGCGGCGTCGGAACGGGCGGCGGTAGCTTCGCGTGCCCCTGGGCCGCAGCTCCGCGGCCTCCCCCTCTCACCCCACGTCCGGCAACGCCCCGATGAAAGTCCACGAGTACCAGGCCAAAGAGATCCTCGACCGCTACGGCGTCGCCGTCCAGCGCGGCATCGTCGCCGACACCGTCGATGAGGCCGTCCAGGCGGCCGAGACGATGGCCCAGGACGGCGTCGACCAGTTCGTGGTCAAGGCGCAGATCCACGCCGGCGGGCGCGGGAAGGGCGGCGGCGTCAAGTTCTCCGAGACCGTCGACAGCGTGCGCGAGAACGCCGAGGCGATCCTCGGGATGCAGCTCAAGACGCCGCAGACGGGGCCCGAGGGCCAGGAGGTCAAGAAGATCCTCGTCACGGCCGCCGAGGACATCGCCCACGAGTACTACGTCGGCGTCACGCTCGACCGGGCAAAGGGCCAGGACGTGATCATGGCCTCGACCGAGGGCGGCGTCGAGATCGAGGAGGTCGCCGAGGCCACGCCCGACAAGATCGTCAAGGTCTGGGTGGACCCGGCCGTCGGCCTCCGCCCATACCAGGCGAATGAGATCGCCACGCGCCTCGGGTTCGAGGGCCAGGCGCTCAAGGACGCCCGCAAGTTCGTCTCGGCGCTCTACACGGCGTACCGCCAGTCGGACGCGACGATCGCCGAGATCAACCCGCTCGTCAAGACCGACGACGGCCGCGTGGTCGCGCTCGACGCCAAGATCAACCTCGACGACAACGCGCTCTACCGCCACCCCGACCTCGCCGCCATGCGCGACGAGGCCGAGGAGGACCCGCTCGAGGTCGAGGCCGGCAAGCACAACCTGAGCTACATCAAGCTCGACGGGAACGTCGGGTGCATGGTCAACGGCGCCGGCCTGGCGATGGGGACGATGGACCTCATCAAGCTGGCGGGCGGCGAGCCCGCGAACTTCCTCGACGTGGGGGGGACGGCCTCGCCCGAGACCGTCGAGGCGGGCTTTCGGATCATCCTCTCGGACCCGAACGTGAAGGCCATCCTGGTCAACATCTTCGGCGGGATCGTCCGGTGCGACCGGGTCGCGAAGGGCGTCGTCGAGGCGGCGTCGAACATCGACCTCACCGTCCCCCTCATCGTCCGCCTCCAGGGGACGAACGCGGAGGAGGGGATGCAGATCTTGGAGGAGTCGGGCCTGCCGATCGAGAGCGCCATCCGCCTCCAGGAGGCCGCCGACAAGGTGACGGCCGCCTTGGGGCAGGGGGCATGAGGGGAGGGGGAAGGGGCGCGGCCCACACGTAGCGACGAGGCGCCCCTTGCCCCCTGCCCCGTCCCCCTCGCCCCCGCAGGGCGTCGAAGTAGAGGCCGTCTCCAAGCGCTACGGCAGCGTGGCGGCCGTCGACGGCGTCTCGCTCGACGTGCCGCCGGGCGCGTTCGTCTCCCTCCTGGGCCCGTCCGGGTGCGGGAAGACGACGCTGCTCCGGCTCGTCGGCGGGTTCGAGACGCCGGACGCCGGGGTCGTCCGCATCGGCGGGGCGGACGTGACGGCCCGGCCGCCCCAGAAGCGGCCGACGGCCATGGTGTTCCAGAGCTACGCCCTCTTCCCGACGATGACGGTCGGGGAGAACGTGGGGTACGGCCTCCGCACGCGCGGCGCGTCGCGCGGCGACGTCCGCCAGCGGGTCGCGCGCGCGCTCGCCCGCGTCGACCTGGCCGGCCTGGAAGACCGGTCCGTCGCGGCCCTCTCGGGCGGGCAGCAGCAGCGCGTGGCCCTCGCCCGCGCGCTCGCCGTCGAGCCCGACGTGCTCCTGTTCGACGAGCCGCTCTCGAACCTCGACGCCGAGCTCCGCGAGGCGACCCGGGCCGAGCTCAAGGGGCTCCAGCGCGAGCTGGGCACGACGAGCCTCTACGTCACGCACGATCAGGGGGAGGCCCTCGCCCTCAGCGACCGGATCGCCCTCATGCGCGCCGGGCGGCTCGTCGGGGAGGGGGCGCCCGAGGCCCTCTACGCCGACCCGCCGACGGCCTACGCCGCCCGGTTCCTCGGCGGCGCGAACGTCGTCCGCGACCGGGCCCTCGCCGAGCGGCTGGCGGGCGAGCCCGCGCCGGCCGGGCACGCCCTCGCCGTCCGCCCCGAGGCCCTCGTGTTCGCCGGCCCGGGGGACGGCGCGGT
>CAZDFV010000298.1:0-4244 GCA_964504495.1 uncultured Rhodothermales bacterium | reverse complement strand
CGTCACGCTCCGCCACCCGCTCCCGGGCTCCGGCTCCCCCAGCGCCACGTCGGCGCCGCCCGCGGGGGCCGACTGGCGGACGGCGGCCTCGGCCGAGCGCGCGCGGAGGGTCTGGGTCGGGGCGTCGGCGGGGGCGACCTCGAACTGGGGCACGGCAGGGGCGGCGGGCGGGGCCGCTAACTTCGCACCGGCCTCGTCCGCTGGCCGGAACGGTCGGGGGGGCCGCCCGTCAAACCCCGGACGACCGTTCCCGGAAGCGCTTTTCCAGACGCCATGAGCACCCCGACCGACACCCCCAACCTCACAGGCGACGGCGCCTCCGTCGACGCCGTGGCGACCGAGCCGGCCGCGCCTCTAGTCGGCGCTGACACGGCCGAGAAGGCCGGCCTCAGCCTGAAGGGCGCGCCCGACCACGTCGAGGACGACTTCCTCCCGATCAACGGGACCGACTACGTCGAGTTCTACGTCGGCAACGCGAAGCAGGCGGCCTACTTCTACGCCGGCGCCTTCGGGTTCCAGATCACGGCCTACCGTGGGCCGGAGACGGGCCACCGCGAGGCCGCCAGCTACCTGCTCGTCCAGGACAAGGTCCGGTTCGTCCTCACGACGCCGCTCTCGTCCGACAGCGAGATCGCCCGACACATCCACCAGCACGGCGACGGCGTCAAGGACATCGCCCTCTGGGTAGACGACGCCCGGAGCGCGTTCGAGGAGACGACCCAGCGCGGGGCCGTCCCGGTCCGCGAGCCCGAGGTCCTGGAGGACGAGCACGGCCGGGTCGTCGTGGCCGCGATGGGCACCTACGGCGACACGGTCCACACGTTCGTCGAGCGGAAGGACTACAACGGCACGTTCCTCCCCGGCTTCGAGCCGTACGAGAACCCGCATTGGCGGCCCGGCCCGGTCGGGCTGAAGTACGTCGACCACTGCGTGGGGAACGTCCACCTCGGCGACATGAATAAGTTCGTCGACTACTACTCGGAGACGATGGGCTTCCGCAACCTCCTCTCGTTCACCGACAAGGACATCTCGACGGAGTACTCCTCGCTCATGTCGAAGGTGATGAGTAATGGGAATGAGCGGATCAAATTCCCCATCAACGAGCCGGCGCAAGGCAAGAGGAAGAGCCAGATCGACGAGTACCTCGAGTTCTACGACGGCGCCGGCGTCCAGCACGTGGCCCTCGCGACGGACGACATCCTCGACACGGTCTCGCAGCTCCGGAGCCGGGGCGTCCAGTTCCTCACCGTCCCGACGACGTACTACGACGAGCTCCAGGGCCGCGTCGGCCAGATCGACGAGCCCGTCGACAAGCTGGCGGAGCTCGGCATCCTCGTCGACCGCGACCCGGACGGGTACCTCCTGCAGATCTTTACCAAGCCCGTCGAGGACCGCCCGACCGTGTTCTACGAGATCATCCAGCGCAAGGGCGCGCGGACGTTCGGGGAGGGCAACTTCAAGGCCCTTTTCGAGGCCATCGAGCGCGAGCAGGAGCGCCGCGGAAACCTCTAGGTACGCGGTACGGGGTACGAGGTACAGCTTCGGCCCCGCCAGCCCGTACCCTGTACCCCGTACCCCGTACCAAACCATGAGCTTCTACGTCCGCCTCGGGACCGTCCCGCCCAAGCGCCACACCCAGTTCCGCCGCCCCGACGGCGCGCTCTACACCGAGGAGGTGCTGGGCGAGGAGGGGTTCTCCGGCATCGGCTCGATCGCCTACCACATCCACCCGCCGACGCTCGTGGACGCGGTCGGCGAGCCCGAAGACTTCGGGCCGGAGTACGCCGACGAGGCGTTCCTCCGCCACCGCCACTTCCTCGGGCCGAAGGTCGAGCCCGGCGGCGACTGGTGGTCCGGGCGGACGTACATCATGGGGAACAACGACATCGACCTAGCGCTTTGCGCGCCGACCGAGGCGATGCCGGAGGACACGTTCTACAAGAACGCGACCCACGACGAGCTCGTCTACGTCCACGACGGCGAGGGCCGGCTCGAGACCGTGCTCGGCGTCGTCGAGTTTCAACAGGGCGACTACGTCCACGTGCCGCGGACGGTCACGCACCGCTGGGTGTTCAACGGCGACACGCAGCCGCGCCTGCTCGTGATGGAGGCGCCGACCGACTTCCGGCCGCCCAAGCGGTACCGGAACGACATGGGCCAGCTCCTGGAGCACAGCCCGTACTGCGAGCGCGACTTCCGCCCGCCCTCCGAGCTCCAAACCATCGACCAAAAAGGTCGCTTCACGGTCAAAATAAAAAAACACGGGAAGCTGTTCCCGTTCGTGTATCGGTACCACCCGTTCGACGTGGTCGGGTGGGACGGGTACATGTACCCCTCGGCGTTCTCGATCCACGACTTCGAGCCGATCACGGGGCGGATCCACCAGCCGCCGCCGGTCCACCAGACGTTCGAGGCGCGGGGGTTCGTCGTGTGCTCGTTCGTCCCGCGCCTGTTCGACTACCACCCGGACTCGATCCCGGCCCCGTACAACCACTCGAACATCGACTCCGACGAGGTCCTCTACTACGCCGAGGGCGACTTCATGTCGCGCAAGGGGATCGGGCGCGGGAGCTTCACGCTCCACCCGGGCGGCATCCCGCACGGCCCGCACCCCGGGACGACCGAGGCGTCGATCGGGGCGAAGGAGACGCACGAGCTGGCGGTCATGGTGGACACGTTCGCCCCGCTCAAGCTGACGCAGGCGGCGCTCGACATCGAGCAGGACGACTACGTCCTGTCGTGGCAGCCTGAGAAGCACGGCCACCCGCTCCCCGACGCCGCGCCCATCCCGCCAGACGCCGACCTCGGCGGCGACGGCCGCGTGGGCGAGGGGCCGGCCATCGACGCCGCGCGCGGCTGAGCCCCGCAGGCTCGCTCTCCCCCGGCCCGCTGGCGGTGTCTGTCGGCGGGCCGGTGTCGGCGGGCCGGGGGACGAGGCCCCAGCCCGCGGCGCGGGGGGTTAACGCTGGGGTAACATGAGGCCGCCCGATGGCGTCCCCTCTTCCCTGCCCGTCCCCCATGCGCCTCCGCCCCGGTTGGCTCTTCATCGTCTGCGCCCTCGCCGTCGCGCCGGCGGCCCCTGCCAGCGCGCAAGAGCGCCCCGTCGAGGAGGCCGACCTCCCCGGAGGGCAGACGCGGACGGACGAGGAGCGGCTCTACGACGAGCTCGTCGCCCAATTCCAGCGCGAGTACCTCCGGTTCACAGCGCTGATCCAGGTGGCCCCAGTCCTCCCGTTCCAGGAGGTCGAGGGGAACCAGGGGCGGATCGAGGTGTCCCGCGCCCGGCTAGGGATCGGGGGGTTCTTGGGAGGGGGGGTCGGGTACCGCCTCCAGACCGAGCTCACGCGGGGGCCATCCGTGCTCGACGCCTACATCAGCTATGGGTCCGAGGACGTCCGCGTGCTCCTCGGCCGCCAGCGGATCCCGTTCTCGGCCGAGGCGCTCACGTCGGCCGCCGACATCCCCTTCGTCAACCGGTCGCGGGCGGTGCGGGCGCTCGCGCCGGGCCGCGAGGTCGGCGTCGAGGTGCAGGCCGAGCGGCCGGACGGCCCGCTCTCGCTCCGGGCCGGGGTGTTCAACGCCCGGTACCGCGAGCGGCTCGACGGGGGCGGCGAGGTCCCGCAGGAGGACCGCGGCGGGGTCCTCGTCGTGGCGCGGGGCCAGGGGACCGCGCCCGTCGGGCGGGACGGGGAGCTCGCCGTCGGTGCGAACGCGGCGTACGACACGCCCGACGCCTCCGAGCGGGTCGAGGTCCCCGGCCGGCTCCTCGTCGGGGCCGACGCCCGCGCCCGCGTCGGCGACGTCCGGCTCGGGGCCGAGGTCGTGGCCGAGCGGGTCGACGGCACGGACGTCTGGCGCGAGGGCGGCTACGCGACGGCGGGCTACGACCTGACCCCGACCGACCGGGCCCTCGTCCGGTACGACGTGTTCGGGGGCACGGAGCAGCTCCTGTTCGGGTACAACCGGGCCGTCACGCGGGCGGCCTCGTTCCAGGTCAACCTGGCCGTCCCGCTCGACGAGGCCGCCGAGCCGCTCCAGGCCCTAGCCAACTTCCAGCTCGCGTTCTAGGCGTCGGCCGGTCGACGCCGGCGGGGCACCGGCGGGGGGCGCCGTGCCCGGCGGACGGGGCGGCCGCCCCCCGGGGCGCTGTACGGCTCGCTCGCGTGGCCTCGCCCCGGTCCCTACCGGCGGACCTCTTAGGAAATCCTTGCGCCCAGCGCCTCGCGGGGCGCCCCGCGAGGGGG
>CAZDFV010000297.1:0-4248 GCA_964504495.1 uncultured Rhodothermales bacterium | reverse complement strand
GCCAGCTCGCGGCGCTCGGCATCGCGCCCGAGCGGCCGCTCCCGCCGTTCGCCACGCGCCCGTTCTCCGAACGCGACCGGCCGGCCCCCGACGCCTCGCTCCCGCTCGACGCCGACGCCCCGCGCGTTGCCCTCTTCGTCGACACGTTCGGGCGGTTCCAGGAGCCGCGCATCCCGCGCGCGGCGCTCCGGGTGTTCCAGGCCGCCGGCGCGCGCGTCGAGGTGCCGGAGTACCGCTGCTGCGGGCGGACGTACCTCTCGAAGGGGTTCGTCCCGCACGCCACGCGCCTCGCCCGCCAGCTCGTCGAGACGTACGCGGCACACGCCGAGGCCGGCGTCACGATCGTCGGGCTGGAGCCGTCGTGCATCCTGACGCTCCGCGACGAGATCCCACGCCTCCTCGACGGCGACGCGCGGGCCCTCGCGGTCGCCGAGGCCACGCAGACGTTCGAGGAGTGGTGCGCCGCGCACGCCGACCGCCTCGCGGCGGTCGACTGGCGGACGCCGGCCGGCGTCTCGGACCGGGCGCTCGTCCACGGGCACTGCCACCAGAAGGCGCTCTCCTCGATGTCCGCCAGCCGGGCGTGCCTGGGAGCGGCGGGGTTCGAGATGGCCGAGACCGGCGCCGGGTGCTGCGGCGTGGCCGGGGCCTTCGGCTACGAGGCCGAGCACTACGACCTGTCGGTCGCAATCGCGGAGGACCGCCTCGCCCCGGCCGTCCGTGCGGAGCCGGCGGAGAGCACGGTCGTCGCGGCGGGGACGAGCTGCCGCGAGCAGATCGAGCACACGACGGGCCGGCGGGCCCTCCACCCCGCCGAGGCGCTGGCGGCGCGGCTCAGTAGAGGAACGACGTAAACCCGGCTGAGAGGCCGTAGAGGTCGCCGAAGTCGGAGTCCCCGCCGACGTCGTAGGCCTGGTAGAACACCTGCGCCCGGAGCCCGACGTTCCGGGCGACCGGGACCATGACGCCGGCGGCGACCTCGCCCCCGACCCCAAACGAGTCGTCGTCGGCCCCCTCGAAGCCCGAGCTGAAGCGGTAGTCGAGGGAGAGGCCAGCCTCCGCGAACGGGTACACCGACGCCTCTGGGCTGCCGAGGTAGTACGCGACGGTGGGCCCGAGCCCGAGCCCGGTCGAGCGGAACGTCCGCTCCACCTCGACAAGATCGAAGCCGTCGGCCTCAAGCGTGGTAAACGTCGAGCGGGAGTGAGTCACGCCGAGATCGAGGCTCAGCGCCAGCCCGTCGGCTACGAACCGGCCGACGCGGGGCGCGAGGAACGCCGTGGTCGTCCGGTCGGAGCGGACGAGGCTGGCGGAGCCGCCGAGCAGGCTCGTCCCCCTCGCGACGGGGTAGACGGGCGCGTCGGCCGTCTGGGCGTCTGCGGTGGGGGCGAGGAGAAGGGCGGCGAGGAGGGCGAGGGGGAGGCGCATTGCGGGTGGGACTACCGGTCCGTGGTGGAGCTGCCGATGGTACGCCTCCCGCACCCCCGGCGCTACTCCACCGTTCGACGATTCTCCCAACGACCGCGTCCGCCAGCCGGTGGGCACCGGCAGCGGCTCGCCCGGGCGGAGCCGAGGCGCGCGGCGTCAGCCGTCGAAGGCCGGGTCGTCCTCGGGGTGCTGGGGGCGGACGAGGGCGAGGATCGCCCCGTGCGGGACGATGAGGTAGGCCGCCCCGCCGTACTCGATCTCGACGGCCTCCTTGCGGAGGAACAGGGCGTAGTCGCCGGTCCGGGCCTGGAGCGGGAGGTAGCGGACTGGCGAGCCGGCCTCGGCCCACGGCTCGCCGTCCGAGTAGTCCGGGTTGGGGATGGGCTGGCCCGGGCCCGTCCGCACGACGCGGCCGCCCTGGACCCGCTCCTTCGACCGGACGCCGGCGGGGAGGTAGAGCCCGGCCTGCGTCCGGTCGTCCTCGTCGCCCGGCCGGACGAGGACGCGGTCGCCGACGACGTGGACGGCGTCGAGGGAGAACGACGGAAGATCCATGCAGACGGGCGGGGCCGGCCCGGGCGGGCATCCTTTCCCCGGGGCCCTCGTATGATAGCGTCCCTCTGACACCCACCGGCGGCCCCGGCCGCCCCGCCATGAGAAGCACCGGAGCCATCGTCCTCGTCGTCGTCGTCCTCCTCGTCGGGTTCGCCGGGTGCGCCGGCTGCGGCACCTACAACAGCCTCGTCTCGCAGGACGAGCAGGTGACCGGGGCCTGGTCCGAGGTCGAGAACCAGTACCAGACCCGCGCCGACCTCGTCGAGCAGGTCGTCTCGACGGTCCAGGGCCAGGCCGACTTCGAGAGCGAGACGCTCCAGAACGTGATCGAGGCCCGGAGCCGGGCCGTCAACGTCGAGCTCTCCGAGGAGGACCTCGACAACCCGCAGGCCGTGGCCCAGTTCGAGCAGGCCCAGACGGCGCTGGCGGCCTCGCTCGGCAGCCTCATCAACGTCGTCCGCGAGGACTACCCCGAGCTCCGGGCCAACGAGGGGTTCCTCCGCCTCCAGGACCAGATCGAGGGGAACGAGCGGCGGATCGCCAACGCCCGCCGCGACTACAACCGGGCCGCGACCGACCTCAACGCCCGCATCCGGACGTTCCCCGCGAGCCTCGTCGCCGGCGTCGCCGGTGTGGACCGGCGCGAGCAGTTCGAGGCCGAGTCCGGCGCCGAGGAGGCCCCGGACATCTCGTTCGACTAGTCGGCCGGACCCCCCCTCCCCCCTCCGCGCCCGTGCCCCGCCGCCTCGCCCTCGCCGCCGTGCTCCTGCTGGCGGCCGTCGCCAGCGCGCCGGCGGCCCAGGTCCCACGCGAGGGCGGCGACGCGTACGAGGCGTTCCTCGACGTCCCCGACCGGCCGAGCCCGCCGCGGCTCGTCAACGACTTCACGGGGACGCTCTCGGGCGGCGAGCAGGAGGCCCTCGAGCGGAAGCTCGTCGCCTTCGCCGACACGGCCGGCTCCCAGGTCGCCGTCGTCCTCGTCCCCTCGACGGACGGGGCCGACCCGGGCGACTACACGACGGAGATCATCCGGTCGTGGGGCGTCGGCCGGGCCGGCGTGGACGACGGCGTCGTCCTGCTGGTCGCGACCGAGGACCGCGAGGTCTTCATTGGGACGGGCTACGGCGCGGAGCCGGCGCTGACCGACGCCACGGCGGGGACCATCGTGCGGAGCGTGGTCGTGCCGGCCTTCCGGCAGGGCCAGTTCTACGCCGGCATCGACGCGGCGACGGACGCCATCCTCGCCGCCCTCTCGGGCGAGTTCGAGGCGCCCGCCCGACGGGTCTCGTCGGGCGGCGACGGGGGCGGGGCGGTCGGGTCGATCCTGTGCTGCCTCCTCATCGCGTTCGTCGTCCTCGTCGTGCTCGCGTCCCGAGCCAAGCCACCGTCCTCCACGGGGCGCGGCGGCCGGCGGCGGCGGCGGAGCGGGCCCGGCGTGATCGTGCTCCCCGGGTTCGGGGGCGGCTGGGGGAGCGGCGGCGGCTTTAGCGGTGGGTTCGGCGGAGGTGGGGGCGGGTTCGGCGGGGGCTTCGGTGGGTTCGGCGGCGGGTTCGGCGGCGGCGGCGGGGCCGGCGGGAGCTGGTAGACGAGCGGGTCCGGCCCGCCCGTTCGGGCCCGCCCGTTCGGCTCGGCTCCGGCCGCCCCTATCTTCCCCCATGGACCGCATCGCCGCCCTCGAAGGCTTCCTCCGCGACGACCCGGACGACCCGTTCACGCGGTTCGCCCTCGCGCAGGAGCACGCCCGGCGCGGCGACACCGACCGGGCCCTCCAGTTCTACGAGGGGCTCGTCCGCGAGCACCCGGGCTACGTAGGCACCTACTACCACCTCGGCGGGCTCTACCGCACGCTCGGCCGCGACGACGAGGCCCGGGCCACGCTCCGCGCCGGCGTCGCCGCCGCGACCCGGACCGGCGACGCGCACGCCCGGGCCGAGCTTCAGAGCGCGCTCCTGGAGGCCGAGGGCCTCGGCTTCGATGACTAGGTACACCCTCGCCGCCCTCCTCCTCCTCCCGCTCGGGGCCGCCGCGCAGTCGGCCGACCTCTACGTGGTCCAGTCCGGCGACACGCTCTTCCGGATCTCCCGGGCCAGCGGGCTCACCGTCGAGGAGCTCCGCGCGCTCAACGACCTCGAGGGGGACGTCATCGAGGTCGGCCAGACGCTCCGGCTCTCGGACCGCGTGCCCCTCCCGGGCGACGCCCCGCCGCCGGCCGGCCCGGCCCGCTTGGCGGAGCCGCCCCCGGCGGAGCCCGAGCCGGCGCCCGAG
>CAZDFV010000296.1:0-4256 GCA_964504495.1 uncultured Rhodothermales bacterium | reverse complement strand
CGCGCTCGGGGCCGAGCCGTGGGGCCACACGAACCCGGCGGCCCCGGCGGCCCTCGACGGCCGGCGCGCCGCCCTCCAGGCGAGCCAGGCGTTCGAGCTCGAGGCCCTCCGGCTGGCGACGCTCGCGGCCGCGGCCCCGACGCCCGTCGGCGTCGTCGGGCTCGGGGCCCGGACGTACGGGTTCGACGAGCACCGCGAGACGCGCGTCGTCGTAGGCTTCGCCCGGGCCCTCCCGCTCAGCGCGACGCGGTCGCTCGACGTCGGGCTGGCCGTCGGCTACCAGGCGGCCGTGACGGAGGGGTACGAGGCGGTCGGGACGCCGCTCCTCTCCGTCGGCGTCCAGGCCGACCTCGTGCCCGGCCTCCGCGCCGGCCTCGCCGGCCGGAACCTCCTCGCGCTTGGGCGGACCGGCCTCGACGACCTCCAGCACACGGCCTCGACCGTCCCCGGCGTGGCCGTCGGGGTCGCCTACCGGCCGTCGGAGCGGGCCCTCCTCCTCCTCGACGCCGACCAGGACCTCGACTTCGGCCTGTCGGTCCGGGCCGGGGCCGAGGTCGTGCCCGTCGAGGCCCTCGCCCTCCGCGTCGGCGTCTCGTCCGGCCAGGCCACGTGGTACTCGGCCGGGGTCGGCCTCCGCCTCGACCGGCTCCGCGTCGATATCAGCGCCGAGCGGCACGAGGCCCTGGACTGGACCCCGGCGGCCGGCGTCGATGTCGCGTTCTAACGATGGCCCGTCGCCCACCGCCCGCCGTCCGCCGGGCTGGCGGAGCGCCCCCGCCGCCAGCGGGCCGCATCCAGTTCCCCTCCTGGACAGGAGGGGTTAGGGGTGGTCGACCGGGCCGTGCGCCGCGCCTGCCCGGCTGGTGGAGGTGCCCCGCCAGTGGGACAGGCGGTGCCGGAACCGAGGCGCGGTGCGCGCCGGGTCTACCTCCTCCCCCTTCGGGGACTCCCCCTGTCCGCAGGGCTGCTACGTTCTGCCCTCCTCCCTTGAGGGAGGTGCCCGCGGAGCGGGCGGAGGGTGTCGCTCGGGCTGCCGCGCCCGCCTGGACACCCCCGCCCCGCTGGCGCGGGGAGCCCCCTCCAGGGGGCGGGGTGGGGGGGTGCACCGAGAACGTCGCAGCACCGCCCCTTGTCCAGGGGGAGGAGTCGTACGCGGCGCGCCGTTCGCTGACGCACCGTCCGCTGGCGCTCCTTGCCCTCCTCACCCTGCTGGCGGCGTCTGCCAGCGCGCAGGTGCCGCCGACGGAGGTCCCGGAGGACACGCTCGCCGTCCCCAACGAGATCGACGCCCGGTTCGAGGCGCTCGTCGAGGACGAGCTGGCCGGCGACCCGACCGCGCTCCTCGAGCTCCTCACGTCCCTCCGCACCGACCCGCTCGACGTCAACGCGGCGACGGCCGAAGAGCTCGCCCAGATCCCCGCGTTCACGCCGACGCTGGCCGCCGCGATCGTCCGCTACCGCGAGCGGAACGGGCCGTTCACGTCGCTCCCTCTCTTGCAGCAGGTCGAGGGGATGACGTCGGCCGTCTACCTCGACGCCCGGCCCTACCTCGCCGCCGGGCCGCCCCTTGCCGGGCCGATCCGCCTAGCCCCGCGGTTCCCCGAGGCCCCGTCGGTGAGCGAGGTCGTGAGCGGGCTCCGCTACGCGGGCATCCAGCGCGTGCAGCAGCGGCTCGACACGCCCGCCGGCTACCTCGGGCCCGACTCGCTCCGCACCTACCCCGGCTCGCCCGCCCGCATCTACACGCGCGTCGGCGCGCGGTACCGGCGCCAGGTGAGCGTGAACGTGACGCTGGAGAAGGACCCCGGCGAGCCGTTCCGCTTTGACGAGGCGACGAACACCTACGGCTACGACTACGTGAGCGCCCACGCCGCGGTCCTCGACGCCGGCCGGATCGACGCCCTGATCGTGGGCGACTTCGTGGCCGAGTTCGGGCAGGGCGTGGCGCTCTGGCGGGCGAGCGGGTTCGGGAAGGGCCCGGACGCCGTGCAGGGGCCGATCCGCAGCGGCCGCGGGTTCCGCCCGTACGGGTCGGTGGACGAGAACAACTTTTTCCGGGGCGCCGCCCTCACGCTCGCCGCGACGCCGAACGTCTACGTCTCGGCGTTCGCCAGCCGGCGTGCGCTCGACGCGAGCGTGTTCACGCCCGACTCGTCCGACGTGTTCGACCCGGACCTCCCGCCGGGCGCGCTCACCGGACCGATCGTCACGAGCCTGAACGCGACCGGGCTCCACCGGACCGACCGGGAGCTTGCGCGGAAGGACGCCCTCGACGAGACGCTCGTCGGCGGCGGCGTCGAGGGCCGCGTCTCGACCGGGAGCCTGGAGGGCCGGGCCGGCGTCGTCGCCACGCGGTCGCAGTTCTCGACGCTGCTCGCGGCCGGCACACGCCCGGACGAGTTTTTTGATTTCGCGGGCGACGAGGCCACGGTCGTGAGCGTCTACGCCGACGCCAAGACGCGGGCGGGGCAGGCGTTCGGGGAGGTCGCCAGCGGGGCCGGCGGCGGGCTGGGCGGCGTGGCCGGCGTCGGCGCCGACCTGGGCGGCGGGGCCGACCTCCTCGTCGTCGGCCGCCACTACGCCGCCGACTTCACGAGCCTCCACGGGTACCCGTTCGGCGAGCGGAACGGGGTCGGGCGGAACGAGACCGGGCTCTACGTCGGCGCCCGCGTCCGCCCGGCGGCGACGTGGACGGTCGACGCCTACCTCGACCAGTACCGGTTCCCATTCCTCCGGTTCAACGTGCCGCGCCCGAGCCGGGGCGTCGAGGCGCTCGCGCGCGTCGAGCACCGGCCGCGCCGGTACCTCCGGGTCTACGCCCAGGCACGGACCGAGACGCGCGAGGTCGGGATCGACGTGCCGAACGCGGTCCCCGGGTCGGTCGTCGGCGGGCTGGCGGAGGCGACGCGCCAGACGCTCCGGCTTCACGGCGAGTGGGACGCGAACCGCCGGCTCCGCCTCCGCGCCCGCGTCGAGGGCTCGCGCTACCTCGACGCCGAGGACGACGCGCCGGTCCAGACCGGGTCGCTCGTCTACCAGGACGTCCGGTGGCAGGCGCTCGGGTGGCTCCGCACGGACGTCCGCCTCACGCTCTTCGACACGGACGGGTACGACGCCCGGCTCTACGCCTTCGAGAACGACCTGACGGGCGTGTTCTCGATCCCCGCGCTGAGCGGCCGGGGCGTCCGCGGGTACGTCCTCCTGACGGCCGAGCCGGTCGAGAACCTCGTCGCGCAGGTCAAGCTGGCGGCCACATGGTTCCGGAACGTCCGGCGCGTGGGGTCGGGGGCGAACGAGGTGGAGGGAGGGCGCGTCCGCGACCTCGGCGTCCAGCTCCGGTATCGGTTTTAGGGCGGACTGCCTGTTGGTACCTGGTACGGGGTACACGGTACGTGGCGGCCCGTCGCAGGCTCGGACCGTACCTCGTACCCGGTACGGGCCCGGGGGGCACTACAGACCGAGGCGCGCGGCGAGCGGCTCCGCTAGCCGGGCTGAGAACGAGGCCGTGAGGTGCTGGTCGTCGCGCCAGACGACGACGCCGTCGCGGACCGGCGCACATACGGCGCCCGGGCACACCATCGGCACCGGGTCGACGAGCGCGGCGTTCGGGACGCGCCGGACGGCTGCCCCGAGCGCGGCGGCGACGTCGGGCCGCCGCTCGGGCCGGACCGTGCAGTCGGGGCTCGGGAGCGCGTCCGGCCGCCACGCCGCGCGCGCGAGGCAGGCGGCCACGTCGAACGCCGGCCGCGGCGTGTCGCGGAGGACGACGACGCGCCCGGACACGTCCGCCAGTGGTGCG
Source organism: uncultured Rhodothermales bacterium (assembly GCA_964504495.1). Lineage (GTDB taxonomy): Bacteria > Bacteroidota > Rhodothermia > Rhodothermales > Rubricoccaceae > Rubrivirga. Next base: position 457 of record CAZDFV010000296.1, on the reverse strand, counting down.
AGCTGGCGGAGCGTTCCGTCCTCCCACGCGGCGGCGTCGAGGTCGTCGTAGTCGGTCGACGACGAGACGACGACGAGGTCGGGCCGGAGCGCCTGGACCGCCCGGACGGCGTCGGCCCGCCACGCCGTGCACTCGCGGTAGGGGCGCCCGAGCGCCGGGCTCCAGACCTCGACGTCGACGGCCGGGCACGACGCCTTCGTCAGGTTCACGAGCCGCCCGCCGCGCTCGGCCACGGCCTCCGCCAGCGCGGGGTGCCACTGGAGCGCGTGGCTGTCGCCGAGCAGGACGACGGTGAGCGGGGCGTCGGCCGGCCCATCGGCGCACCGCTCCGGCTCGGCCTCCGTCTCGTCGAACGAGGCGTGGCAGCCGGTCTGCGCCGGCGCGGCGAGGTCGGCGCGGGCCGCGGCGAACGGAGCTTGGCCGGGCGCCTCGGCCCACCGGCTGGCGGCGCCCATCC
>CAZDFV010000295.1:0-4259 GCA_964504495.1 uncultured Rhodothermales bacterium | reverse complement strand
GGCGGCCTCGTCGGGCTCGTCGCGCGGCGCCCCCCCGCCGGCGTCGCCCGACGCGACCGCTCGCTAGACGCCGGCCGCCGCGAGGTAGCGGTCCTCGAGCGCCCGCATGGCCGCCCGCTCGGCGTCCGTCGCGTCGTCGTGGCCGGCCAGGTGGAGGACGCCGTGGGCGACGTAGCGGAGCGCCTCGCGCTGGAACGTCGTGGCGAACTCGGGCGCCCGCTCGGCCGCCGTGTCGAGGTCGACGTAGACCTCGCCGTCGACCTCGCCGCGCGCCGGCGCGTCCTCGTCGAGCGCGAACGAGACGACGTCGGTCTCGTAGTCGTGGCCGAGCCACTGGCGGTTCAGGTCGCGCACGAGCGCACGGTCCGCCAGCACCACGCCGAGGGACCGGACCCGGACGCCCTCGCCCGCACACACAGCCGCGACGACGGCCCGGACCGCCGCCTCCGATAGCTGGCGGCCGTCGTGCGCGTGGTGGACCTCCAGCCCCCCGGGCTCCGGCGTCACGCGCCGGGCGACCAGTCGCCCTCGAAGAGCGGCTCGCTCAGCGACAGGACCACGGCCGCCTGGGCCACCTCCGGCGCGACCGTCAGGAAGTCGGCCGAGAGCAGGCGCTCGGCGACGTTGGCGTAGAGCGAGCACGCCGCCGCCCGCTCGACGACGAGCCCGGCCACGCGGCCCCCGCCGCGCGCGAAGAAGATGACCTCGCCCAACTCGTCGCTCGTCACGAGCCCGGCGCAGTCGTGGAGCTCGAGGTGGGCCTCGGTCCCGTACACCTTGACGAGGGCCACCGCGTCGTCGTCGGTGCGGGTGACCTCGACGGCGAGGCGCCGGCCGCTCTCGGGGTCGGCGAGGGCGAGGCGCGTCAGGCCCCCGTCGCGCTCGGCGGCGACGCCGAGGACGGCGGCCGCGCGGTCGAGGTCGGCGTCGGAGAGGGTCTGGGGCATCGGGGCGGGGGCGGGCGTGCGCGAATCTACGGCGGACCCACACCCGCGGCTCCGGCCGCTACCGGTCCCATCGGTCGCCACGACAGCGCCGCGGTCGCCGGAGACGGCGAGCGGCTGGCGGACGCCGCCACCAGCCGGGCGGGAGTGGTCCACGGAGGTCCCTACAGCGGACAGCCTCCCTCTCCCTCTGGGAGAGGGCCGGGGTGAGGGCGCGCCCGGCTGGCGAGGACCCCCGCCAGCCGGGCGCACAGTGCTCGGACAGTCGGCCACCTCCCCCCCTCCTGTCCAGGAGGGGAGCTTCCCGCACCCAGCGCCTCCTACTGACGCACCGCCCTCAGCTCAGGAGCGCCGTGAGCTGGAGGAGGTCGTAGTCGATGTCCTTTTTCCGCGCCCACACGTTCCGCATCGGCGTCAGCTTGAGGTCGCCGTTGACGATCCCGACCATGACCCCGTCGTGGCCCTCCAGGAGCGCCTCGACGGCCGCCGACCCGAGCCGGGAGGCGAGGACGCGGTCGCGGGCCGTCGGCGAGCCGCCGCGCTGGATGTGGCCGAGCACCGAGACGCGCGTGTCGATCCGGGCGAACGCGGGGTCCTCCTTGAGCGCCTGAGCGATCCGGTGGGCCCCGCCCAGCTCGTCGCCCTCGGCCACGACGACGATGGACGACCGGCTCTGGGCGGCCATGAGCGAGAGGATCCGCTCCTTGATCGACTCGACGTCGGTGAGCATCTCGGGGATCAGGACCAGCTCGGCGCCCCCGCCGATCCCGCACGCGAGGGCGATGAAGCCGGTGTCCCGGCCCATGACCTCGACGAGGAACAGCCGCTCGTGGGCGTCGGCCGTGTCCCGGATCTTGTCGATCGAGTCGAGGGCCGTGTTGAGGGCCGTGTCGAACCCGATGGTCTCGTCGGTCCCGAACAGGTCGTTGTCGATGGTCCCCGGGCACCCGACGACGGCGACCCCGTGCTCGGCGGCGAGGTGCGTGGCCCCCTTCAGCGTCCCGTCGCCGCCGATCGCGACGAGCGCGCCCACGCCGGCCTCGGCGAGGCGGCGGGCCGCCTCGGCCCGGCCCTCGGGCGTGCGGAACTCGTCGCTCCGGGCGCTCTTGAGGATGGTCCCGCCTTGCTGGAGGACGTTCGAGACCGACTGGCGGTCCATCTCGACGTAGTCGCCCTCGATCATGCCGGCGTAGCCGCGCCGGATGCCGACGACCTCGAGGCCCTCGGCCACGGCCCGCCGGACGGCCGCGCGGATGCACGCGTTCATGCCCGGCGCGTCGCCGCCGGAGGTGAAGACCCCGATGCGTTGGAGGTCCTGGCCGATCATGGGAGCCGTCGTGCGGGTGAGCCCCCCAAGGTCGCACCGGGAGCCCGGGCCGCGCCCGCCCGCGTGCGAACCCCACGTGACGAATGGGCCCGGCCGGGCGGACCGCCGGCGCTACCCCCCCGCGCGCGGGTCGACCGGCCGCGCGACGACGACGCCGACCTGGTTCGGGATGCCCTGGACGTAGTCCCCCAGGTCGTCCGAGACCTTGACCCGGTCGGACGAGAGCGAGGCGTGCATAAAGCCCGTGCCGGCCTCCGTCTTGTGGACGAACCCCGTGTGCGTCACGTCGAGCCCGCCGATCGACGTCGCCGTGGCGATCACGTCGCCAGGCTGGAGCAGGCCGTAGGCGTCCGCGATCCGGTCCTGGGGGACGTAGAACAGCTCGAGGTCCGCCAGCTCGCCCTCGGCCGCGACGACGCACGCGAACGTCTCGTCGGAGACCAGCTTGGGGTACGCCTCGCGGTTCTCGCTCATAAACGAGACCGTCTTGTCGAAGCGCTCGCCGCCGACGGCCGCGGTCACGTTCTGGACGGCCCCGCGCCGCTCGTTGTCGGCGATCCAGTCGGAGAAGTAGTGGAGGCGGGAGCAGTACCCGTCCATCGCCCCGTCGCGGTAGCGGAGGGCCTCGACGCCCCGGGCGTAGTCCTCGAACGTGTCCTGGTTGAGCGCGACCGCCCGGGCGATCGCCAGGACGTTCTCGACGTAGAGCACGCAGTCGAACCGCGTGAGGTCCACGACGAGCGTCTCCTCGGGCGGGGCGTCGAGGAGCCCGGCCACGTACGGCCGCCCGACGAGCTGCTCGCCGACCCACTGGACGATCTCGCCGTACGGCCGCGCGGCGACGTCCTGCGCGCGGGCGTCCTGGAGGATCTGCCGGAACGCCGCCTCGGTCTCCGGGTCCGTCGCGCTGGCGGGCGCCTCGACCGTGTCCGCCGGGGCCTCGGCTGGCCCGGCATCGGTCGCGACGACGGGGGCGGCGTTCGAGGCCGGGGGGGCGGCCGGGACCGTCCCCACCGGGACCGTCTCGACCTGGGCGGCCGTCGGGGCCGGCGCCTCGGCCGTCTGCGAGCCGCACGCGGCCCCGAGGGCGCCTAGGCTGACGGCGAGGGCGAGGCGGAGCTGCAGGGCCAACATGGGTCGGGGGCGGGTCGCAGGGAGAACGCGGCAGGGCTGCCCGTGTTACCCGGCTCCGCCAGCCGCCCGCTCCGGCCCGCCGAGGGCGTGCCAGTCGGCGCTCGCGGCCAGCGCGGCCGCCAGCCGCCGCTCGTACTCCGCGCGGGGGATCTCGACGGCCCCCAGTCGCGCCGTGTGCGGCGTCACCATCTGGACGTCGAACAGCCGGTAGCCGCCGGCCCGGAGCCGCCGGACGAGCCAGACGAGGGCCACCTTCGAGGCGTCGCGCTCGACGGCCACCATGCTCTCGCCGAAAAACGCGCCCCCGATCGAGACGCCGTAGACGCCGCCCGCGAACCGCTCGCCGTCCGGCCCGCGAGTCCAGCACTCGACGCTGTGGGCGTGCCCGAGCCTGTGGAGCGCGGTGTACGCCTGGACGACCTCCTCCGAGATCCACGTCGTCTCGCGCCCGGGCGCCGGCGCCGCGCACGCCCGGACGACGGTCTCGAACGCCCGGTCGGCCGTGACCCGGAACCGCCGCTGGCGGACCGTCTTGGCGAGCGACCGCGACACGTGGAGGCCGTCGAGCGGGAGCACGCCGCGCGGGTCGGGGGCGTACCACGCGACGTGGCCGGCGTCGTCGGCCATGGGGAACGCGCCGACGCGGTAGGCCGCGAGGAGGAGGTCGGGGGTGAGGGTCACGGGCGCGGAGGACGCGGAGCGCGAAAGGTCGGGCACCGGCCGGGCGTGTCAAGCCGCCGACGCCTCGCTGCCGGCCCGGCGCGCCTACCTTCCCGCCATGTCGCTCACGCTCCGCACCGACCGCCAGTCGCTCGCGCTCGACCGCGCCGGCGACGCCACGCTCGTCGACGGCG
>CAZDFV010000294.1:0-4273 GCA_964504495.1 uncultured Rhodothermales bacterium | reverse complement strand
GCACCCCGCGCCGGGCGCCCTCTTCGGCGAGGCCGTGCGCGTCGGGGCAGACGCGGCGCTCGCCGTGCGCGTCGAGCGCGGGCTGGAGCGGGCCAGGCCCGGCCTTGTCGGCCGGCTCCACCGGGCGTTCCTGAGCGAGCGCGACGGGATGGAGGTGAGCGCCCTCCGCCTGATCGACGCGGTCGCCAATCGGGGCGCGGACGCGGCCGAGGACTGGACGTTCGGGCCGGCCGTCGAGGTCTCGCGGTGGTCGGGCCGCGTCGGGCGCGAGGCGCACCGGATGGAGGCGTTCGTCCGGTTCGAGCGCCACGCGGACCCCTCCGGCGTCGAGGCCGAGCGCTACGTGGCCTGGGCCCGGCCCGAGTACCACGTGCTCCCGATCATCGGCGCCCACTTCGAGGCGCGCTACCCCACGCTCGCCTGGCGGATCGTGGACGTCCGGCGCGGGCTCGCCCTCGTCCACACGCCCGAGCCGGAGCGCGCGCCCGGCGCGCCCGCCAGCCAGATCGTCCCCGCCAGCGCGCTCGATCTGCCGGACCAGGCCGCCGACGAGGCCCACTACCAGACGATGTGGCGGGCCTACTTCCGCGCCGTCACGATCCCCGAGCGGCGGAACCTCAAGTTGCATCTCCGGCACGTGCCGAAGCGGTACTGGCCGTACCTCACGGAGAAGCAAGGGGCCGTTTCGAGCTCTTCCACCCTGTCATCCTGAGGAGCGGAGCGACGAAGGATCTCGACGTCGATCTCTCGCGCTGTTGGTACCGGCGCCTACAGGGCGGGGGGCTGGCGTCGAGATCCTTCGCGTGCGCTCAGGATGACGTGGACGGTACGGGCGTCGCACAGATTCGGAAACACAGGGGGGCCCGGCCGAGACGTCTCGGCCGGGCCCCCGGTCGGTGCCGCTGGCGGCGGGCGCCAGCCGGGCGGGCCGCTAGTTGAGGTGCGCGACGAGCTCCTCGCGGCGGTGCTTCTGGCGGAGCTTCCGGAGCGCCTTCTCCTTGATCTGGCGGACCCGCTCGCGCGTGAGCCCGAACCGCTGGCCCACCTCGACGAGCGTGAGCGGCTGCTCGTGCCCGATCCCGAAGTAGAGCCGCGTGATCTCGGCCTCGCGCGGGTGGAGCGTCGCGAGCGCCCGCTCGATGTCGATGTTCAGGCTCTCGTTCGTCATGTCCTCGTCCGGCTGCTCGAAGTTGTCGTCGGCGAGCACGTCGAGGAGGCTGTTGCCGTCGTCGTCGTCGAAGGGCGCGTCCATCGAGAGCGAGTGGCGCGAGTGCTGGAGGCCCTCGACCACCTTGTCCTCCTTGAGGTCGAGCTCCTTGGCGATCTCCTCCGGCGTCGGCGCGCGGCCGAGCTCCTGGGCCAGCCGGGCCGAGGCCTTCCGCATCTTCGAGAGCGTGCCGACGCGGTTGAGCGGGAGCCGGACCGTGCGGACCTGGTCGCTCAGCGCCTTCAGGATCGACTGGCGGACCCACCAGACGGCGTACGAGATGAACTTGAACCCGCGCGTCTCGTCGAACCGCTGGGCCGCTTTGACGAGCCCGTAGTTCCCCTCCGAGATGAGGTCGGCGAGGGAGAGCCCCTGGCCCTGGTACTTCTTGGCGACGGAGACGACGAACCGGAGGTTGGCCTGGACAAGCTGGTGGAGCGCGGCCTGGTCCCCCTGCTTGATGCGCTGGGCGAGCTCGACCTCTTGGTCAGGCGTCAGGAGCGGGGTCTGCCCGATCTCCTGGAGGTACTGGTCCAGCATCCGCTGGCTGCGGGGGACGTACATCGGCGGTCTAGGGAGTTGGAAAGGGGGACGTCGAGGGCGCGCCCAGGTACGGAGCGGGCGCAGCGGGGCCAGGTTAGGAGATTGCCCCAATCGGACCTAGCGAGAACCCAGATCCTATCGGCGCTCGCACGTGGGGTTCCGTAACACTGGGGATATTCGCGCGCCCTCCGCGTTCCGCAGCCGGCGTAGAACGCTCACGGGGCCGGGAGGCATGCCGTCACCCTCCGCGCCATGCACCCGCCGGCCGCCTTCAACCGGCCGAGCGGACGCGCTCGCGCGACGCCGCCCGTCCTGCCCGGATCGCCCGGTCGAGGTCGTCCCAGAGGTCGTCGGCCGCCTCCAGCCCGACGCTCAGGCGGACGAGCCCGGCCGTGACGCCGCTCCCCGACCGCGCCGCGTCGGAGGCCACGCGCTGGGTGAGCCCGGCCGGGTGCTGCGCGAGCGTGTCCGTCGAGCCCAGGCTGACGGCCGGCGTCGCCAACCGGAGGGCTTGGAGAAACGCCTCGGCGGCGGCGTACGCGCCGGGCCCGTCGGTCTCGCCGTCGGGTCCGAGGAGCTCGAACGAGAGCATCGGTCCGGGCCCGGCCATCTGGCGGTCCGGGCCGACGAGCCCGCGGTCGCGGCCGGGGAGGCTGGGGTGGTAGACCGTCCCCACGGCCGGGTGCGCCGCCAGCCGGGCGGCGAGCGCCGTCGCCGTCGCCTGCGACCGGCGGACGCGGAGGGGGAGCGTGGCGAGCCCCCGGTGCAACAGGTACGCGCCCTGCGGGTGCAACACGGCGCCGGTCAGGATGCGGACGCGCCGGAGCCGGGCGGCCCACGCCTCGGAGCACGCGACGACGCCGGCGAGGACGTCGCCGTGGCCGCCGATGAACTTGGTCGCGCTGTGCATCACGAGCGCGGCGCCGTGGGCGAGCGGCCGTTGGAGGACGGGCGTCCCGAACGTCGAGTCCACGAGGACGGGCACGCTGCCGGCGGCCTCGGCGACGGCGGCCACGTCCGCGAGGTCGAGCGTGGGGTTCACGGGCGTCTCGACGCACACGAGCGCCGTGTCGTCGCGGAGGGCGCCGGCGACGCCGGCCTCGTCCGTCCACGTCACGTCGAGGCCGAGGAGCCCGGACGAGAGGAGCCGGTCGGTCGTCCCGTAGATCGGGCGGACGCCGACGACGTGGTTTTTCCCCTCCTCCCGCGCCGCCAGCAGGGCGGCCGTCACGGCGGCCATCCCCGAGGCGAAGGCGACGGCGGCCTCGGCCCCCTCTAGGGCCGCCAGCCCGGCTTCGAAGCGCCCGACCGTCGGGCTCCACAGGCGCGAGTAGACCGGGCCGCCCGCCTCGCCCGGCCCGGCCCCGTCCATCATCGCGTCGAGGCTCTCGACCGCGTCGCCCAACTGCCGGAACGGGTACGTCGTCGAGAGGTCGATGGGGGGGGCGTGGACGCCGAGGTCGCGGAGGTCGTCGCGCCCAGCGTGGACGGCGAGGCTGTCGGGGTGCATAGCGGGGATCGGCGAGCGGGGATCGGCGAACGGAAGATGCTCGGCTGGCGGTGCCGGCCGTCAGCACGTGCCCCCGTGTTCTCGGAGGCTCCTCCCGTTCGCCGTTGGCCGCCCCCCGTTCGCTCTACAGCCCGCCGGTGACCACGAGGACGTCGTAGAGCGCGTGCGTCCACGCCGCGAGGGCGAACCCGCGGAGGAGGAACACGGCGTTGAGGGCCAGCCCGAACAGGAACCGGAACGTGAAGACCGGCAGCGTGAACGGGTCGCCCAGCGGCCCCACGTGGTGGACCGCGCTGAACACGACGGCCCCGACGACGGCCGCCGCGACGTACGCCGTCTTCCGCTCGACGCCGCCGACACGCCCGACGAGCCAAAACAGCCCGCCGACGAGGAGCACGCGGAACACCAACTCCTCGTACAGCCCGGCCCCGATGCTGAGGGCGAGCTGGAGCCCCAGTCCGAGCTGGGCCATCTGCGCCAACGCGAGGTCCGGGAGCGCCCCGTCCCAGACGGTGGGCCACACCCCGAACAGGGCGCCGACGACGCCGCCCACGAGCGCCGCCAGCACGACGGCGTAGAGGAGCGACTCGGCGAGGAGGTAGCCGAAGTACCGGGCCACGAGCGGCGGCCGGCGTCCGCGCTCGGCCCACCACACGGCCGCCCCGATCGCGGCCACGACGCCCCCGAGGGCGGCCCACCCCGTCGCCCCGAACACGGCTAGGATCGTCTTGAGCCAGACGTCGGCGCCGACGCGGATCTCGCCGGGGCCCCGGTTGGCGAGGAGCACGCCGACCTCGTAGAGCGCGAAGAGCGGGAGCGCGGCGAGGAAGCCGTACGTCGCCGTCCGCGTGGCCTCGGCGTAGCCGGTCGGGCGGGGGGCGGGGGCGGTCTCGGCGGCGAGCCGCGCGACGTCGTCGGCAGGCGTAGGCATGGGGCGGGGGGCGTCCGCGGCCGTACGCGCCGGGCCGGCGCGGGGATGCGCCCTGACGCAGCCAAGCCCGGGCGCGCGTGGA
>CAZDFV010000293.1:314-4283 GCA_964504495.1 uncultured Rhodothermales bacterium | reverse complement strand
TAGGCCGCGAGCACCGCCGCCCCGCCGCCCAGCCCGCCCCGGGCCCACCGCCGCCGCTGGCGGTAGGCGTGGCCGGGCCCGTTGGCCGGGAGCGTCCAGACCGTGGCCCGGGCGTCGAGCGGGAACCGGACGCGCCACGCCGTCCGGTCGGCGACGGCGCGGACGAGCGTGAAGTCCTCGGTGAGCGAGAACGGGAGGGCGGGGTAGCCGCCGACGGCGTCGTAGGCCGCGCGGCGGACGGCCATGTTGTTCCCCATGCCGGTCGCCGGCGCGCCGGCCTCGGCGAGCGCGCTGACCGACGCGAGGAGGAACGTCCAGTCGAGGGCCTGGACGCGGTCGAACGGGCGGCCCGGGCGCGGCGCGATCCGCGCCATCCCGCAGACGATCCCGACGCCCGGGTCCGCAAAGCGGCCCGCGAGCGCCCGCGCCCACGTCGGCTCCGGCGCGCAGTCGGCGTCGGTGACGAGGACGACCTCGGCCGTCGTCGCCGCGATCGCCGTGTGGAGCGCGTGGGCCTTCCCCCGGAGCGGGCCCTCCGGGTCCGGCACGCGGACGTAGCGGACGACCGGCCGGTCGGGCTCGGCGTCGTCCACGTCCCCGGCCGCGACGAGCGCCCCCTGCCGGGCCGCCTCGGCGTAGCGGCGGACGACCTCGGCCGTCCGGTCGACGGAGTGGTCGTCGGCGACGACGACCTCGATCCGGCTGGCGGGGTAGTCCTGGGCGAGGAGCGCGTCGAGGCAGCGCCCGAGGCACGCCTCCTCGTCGCGGGCCGCGACGACCACGGTGACCGTGGGGAGGCCCGCGTCGTCGGTGCTCCGGGGCGCCCCCGGGGCCCGGGCCGTCCGCCACGCCAGCCCGGCGACGAACGCGCAGTAGCCCCCGACGGCGAGGGCGAGGGCTGCGGTCATGGGGCGTCGGGGGCGCGAGCCGGGAAGGTAGAGGCGGGCCGCGGCCGCGCTCGGGGAGCGTGTGAGGAGACGCCCCGCCCGGCCCGCTAGCTCAGCCCGCGCCCGCCGAGCGCCCGGCTGGCGGCCACGGCGAGGGCGACGAGCGCCATGAGGAGCACGCTGTAGGCCGCCGCCTGCCCGAACTCGTAGACCCGGAGCTGGGAGAAGATCTCGACGGCGATCGGCCGGTTGGCGTAGACGTAGAGCATGACCGAGGCGACGAACTCGCCGAGCGCCGTCACGAACGTGAGGAGCGCGCCCGCGACCACGCCCGGCGCGATGACCGGGAGCACGACGCGCCGGAACGTGGCCCAGCCACCCGCCCCGAGGTCGGCCGAGGCCTCCGCCAGCCGGTCGTCGAACGACTCGAGCGACGCCTGCGCCGAGCGGACCACGAGCGGGACGAACCGGACGAAGTAGGCGAGCGGGACGAGCCACACCGTCCCGACCAGGACGGCCCCGCCGGCGAGCGCGCTGGGCTCGTCGAAGGCGACGAGGAGGGCCAGGGCCAGGACCGTCCCCGGCACGGCGAACGGCAACAGCGCGAGCGCTCGGAGCACGCCCCGCCCCGGCACCGTCCCCTTGACCACGACAACCGCGACGGCGACGCCGAACGCGACGTTCGCCGCCGTCGCCAGCCCGGCCATCCACAGCGAGTTGAGGACCGGCCGGGCCACGTCGGGCTCGGCCGCGAGCGCGGCGTAGTTGGCGAGCGTGAATGTGTCGGGCAGGACCTGCGTCGTCCACGTCCCCTCGGCTACGAACGACAGGAGCACGACGGTCGCGACGGGCAGGAGCACGACGAGCAGGAAGAGCCCGACGCCGACGCCCGCGACGACGCGGGCCGGCCCCCGCAGCGGCCCTGGCCGCCGCCCGACGCCCTTCGACGTGCCGCCGGCGGTCACCGCCGGCCGCCCCTCGACGCCGACGAGGAACAGGAGGCAGATGGCCGTGAGGACGACGGAGACGGCCGCAGCCCGGTCGAGCGCCCCGTTCTGCTTGAACTGGTAGATCTGCGTCGTCAGGAACGGCTCGCCCTCGGCAAAGAGGAGCGGGGCCGTGAACGACGCCATCGACAGCATGAACACGAGGAGCGACGCGCCGAGGAGGGCCGGCCGGAGGAGGGGGAGGACCACGCGCCGGAACGTGGTCCAGGCGCCGGCTCCCAGGTCCGCGCTCGCGTCGAGGAGCGAGGCGTCGAGGTCGCGGAGGGCGGCGCCCACGAACAGGTAGAAGTAGACGTAGAACACGTACACGTGGACCGCCAGCACGGCGCCGACGCCGCCGAACGCGAACGGCACCTCGTCCAACCCGAGCGCCGCCTGGAGCCCGCGCGGGAGCATCCCCGACTCGCCGTAGAGGAACAGGAACGCCAACACGCCCACGAGCGGCGGGAGCGCGAGCGGGAGCGCGGCGACGACCCCGAGCAGGCGCCCGAACGGGAGCCGGTAACGCCAGAGCGCCCACGCGAGCCCCGTCCCCACGGCGCCCCCGCCGGCGACCGTCCCCAGCGACACGCCGACGGAGTTGACGAGCGCCCGCGTCCCGGCCGCCCGGCCCCGCCCGAACAGGTCCGCGAGCACGTCCGCGTCGAGGCCGAGCCGGAACGTCGCCAGGTTCGGCCAGAGCACGTAGCCCACGAGCACGAGGGCGACCGGCGCGAGGAGCGCCCAGGCGGCGCGGCGGCTCAGCATCGGGCTGCCGCCCTGCTAGCGGGGCGCGTCCGCCCGTCGACCAGGGGCGGCGCAGCCTGCCGCGAACAGTTCTCCCCCTGGACAGGGGGAGCTAGAGGGGGTAGACCGTCCGGAGCACGGAGCCCTGCCCTGGCGTCCTGCTCTGACGGTCGACCACCCCTGACCCCTCCTGTCCAGGAGGGGGACTCGTCTGGGGCGCCGGCGTACTGGCGGAGACCCGCCGCCAGCGGGGCGGAGGGGGCAGCCGTCACGCGGCCCGCTGGCGGAGGCCGTCGAGGAGCGGCCCCGGCTCGGCCTCGACAACGACCGACGCCCGCGCCGCCTCCCGGACGAACCCGCCCGCGACCGCCCCGTCCAAAAAACGGACGAGCGGGCCGTAGTACCCGTCCACGTCGAGGAGCCCGCACGGCTTCTGGTGGATCCCGAGCTGCCCCCACGCCACGGCCTCGGCGATCTCCTCGAGCGTGCCGAGCCCGCCCGGGAGCGCGACGAAGGCGTCGGCGAGCTCGGCCATCGCCGCCTTCCGCTCGTGCATCGTGCGGACGACGTGGAGCCGCGTCATCCCCTCGTGCCCGACCTCCCGGTCGAGGAGGGCCTGCGGGATCACGCCGACCGCCTCGCCGCCGGCGTCGAGCACGGCGTCGGCCACGGCCCCCATCAGCCCGACGCGCCCGCCGCCCGTGACCAGCCCGACGCCCTCTGCGGCGAGGAGCGCCCCCAGCGCCTGCGCAGCGCGGGCGTAGGCCGGCCGGTTGCCGGGGCGGGAGCCGCAGTAGACGCAGACGCGCCGGATCTCGGACATGCGGCCAAGCTAGCAGCGGGGGGCGTGGAGAATGCCCTCCCGGGCGGCTGGCGGTCGAGCCGCGCCCCTACGTCCCGCCCACCCACCGAAGCCCGACGCGGACCTCCCGGCCCGGCGCCGGCAGACCGGCCTGGGGGAGGTACACGGCGTCTGCCGCGTTGTCGACGCGGGCGAACGCGCCGAGCAGGCCGCCCCCGACCGGCCATCGGTACCCGACGCGACCGCCGACGAGGACGGAGGCCGGCAGCGGGACGTCGCCGTCAGGACCGGGCGAGACGGCCGGGCCCGTCGCCAGAACCTCGGCCGCCCACGTCCAGCCCCGAGCCGGAAGAACCGTCAGGGCGAGCCGGCCGAGCGCGCCCGGGCGCTCCGCCAGCCGGAGGCCGGAGGCGCCGTCGGTCCAGGCGCGGGCGTGGAGGAGCGTCCCGCTCGCGTCGAGCCGCGCGTGCCGGCCGAGCCGGGCCGCCACCCCGCCCTCGACGCCCACCACCCGACTCCCGCCCAGGTTGATCCGTCGGCGCCGCCC
>CAZDFV010000293.1:0-304 GCA_964504495.1 uncultured Rhodothermales bacterium | reverse complement strand
AGATGATCGCGTTGGTCAGCCGCTCGCCCTCGGCGTCGATCAGGTCGCGCAACGCGCGCCTCTTCTCGGTGGCGGTGCGGTCCTTGCGCGACGGCTTGAACAGCAGCACCTCCTGCTCGATCGTCCGCGTCGTCCGGCGGGCGAAGGCCGTCGCCCAGCCCTCGACACGCGCGCCCCCGACCCGGCCGCCGACCTCGGCCTGCCACGTCGTCTCCGGGCCGAGGCCGGGGTTGAGGACGAACCGGCCGAGCGCGCCGCCGAACAGCTCGCGCATGGTCGGGAACCGGCCGCCCCGCGCGAGCCC
>CAZDFV010000292.1:0-4345 GCA_964504495.1 uncultured Rhodothermales bacterium | reverse complement strand
CCCGGCGCCCCGGGCCAGCCGGTCCTCCTGGCTCGACCGGCGGAGGGCGCTGGCGGGGGCGACGGACGCGGCCTCCCACGCCGGCCGGAGCGCGCCGACGAGCGTGGCGCCCAGGCCGAGCGCGACGCCCTTCCCCAGCACGACCGGCGAGACCGACAGCTCGCGCACGCGGACGACGAAGTAGAGGTCCCCGATCGTCTGCGTGACGAGGCGGACGAGCCCGGTCCCGAGCGCCACGCCGAGCGCCACGCCGAGCGCCGTCCCCACGGCGCCGACGACGAGGGCCTCGCCGACGACGGCCCGGAACACCTCGCGCCGCGTGACCCCGAGCGCCCGGTACGTCCCCAGCACGCGCCTTCTCTGGACGACGGCGAACGTGACGGTGTTGTAGATCAAGAACACGCCGACGACGAGCGCCAGGAGCGACAGCGCCGTCAGGTTGAGGCGGAAGGCGGCCGTCATCGTCTCGAGCGCCTCGGCCTGCGTCGAGGCCGGCCGCACCTCCGCGCCCTCGGGGAGCACGTCCCGGACCGCCGCCAGCGCGCCGTCGTCGGGGAGGACGAGGTCGATGCGGGTGAGGCTCCCTCCAGTCGCGGCAAGGGGCACGGGGGAAGGGGGAAGGGCGGTACGGGTGGCCTCCGCCGTTTCGGACGCCCCTCCCCCTGCCCCTTGCCCCATTTCCCTTCCCCTCCCCACCATCCCGAACCACTCCTGCGCCGTCGAGACGTCGACGACGAGGAGGTTCTGGAGGGCGCTCGCGCTCCGGTCGTCGTCGGGCTGGAGGACGCCGACGACGCGCGCGACTTCGGGCCGGCCGCCCACGCGGAGGCCCAGCGTGTCGCCGACGGCCACGCCCAGCTCGGCCGCCGTCCGTTCGCTGAGGAGGGCGGATCCGGGGACGGTCAGGAACGCGCCGGCGTCGAGGTCCCCGCCCGGCCCGGCCCCGATAGATGGGCGGAACGCGGCCTCCGCGAACGGGTCGATCCCCAGCACGCCGACGACGCGGGCCCGGTCGCGCGCGACGCGGGCGTCGCCCTCCACGACCGGCGCCACGTCGCGGACCCCGCCCTCGGTCTGGAGCGCGGCGACGAGCGCGCCGGGCACGCCGCCCGGCCCGCCGACGACCTGGTGCGTAGCCTGCCCCGTCACGGCCTCGCCCGAGAGCTCGAAGGCCCGGAGCGCGCTCGCGTTCGCGAGGTCGACGGCCACGCTCACGGCCACGCCGAGGGCCACGCCGAGCACGGAGAGCGCCGTCAGCCAGGGGTGGCGGAGGAGGTAGCGGCGGCTCGAGAGGGCAAGGGGCATGGGTGAAGGGGCGGGAGGGGCTACCCGGCCACGGGCGGCGCGTCCGTCTGCGCCCCGTGCACCCTGCCCCCTGCCCCTTCCCTCACCCGGCCCTCCGCCAGCCGGAACACGACGTCGACGCGGTCGAGCGTGCCCTCGTCGTGCGTGACTATGAGGAGCGTCCGGCCGCGCTCGCGCGTCATCCGCTCGAGGAGGTCGAGGACGGCGGCGCCGGTCCGGGCGTCGAGGTCGCCCGTCGGCTCGTCGGCCAGGACGAGGGCCGGGTCGTGGGCGAGCGCCCGGGCGATCGCGACCCGCTGCTGCTCGCCGCCCGAGAGCCGGTCCGGGAAGGCGTCCGCGCGGTCCACGAGCCCGACGTCGCCGAGCAGTCCGCGGGCGCGCTCGGTGGCATCGGGCGCGCCGTCGAGGTCGAGGAGGAAGCGGACGTTCTCCTCGACCGTCAGCGTCGGGACGAGGTTGTAGAACTGGAAGATGAACCCGACGTGCCGGCGCCGGAACAGCGTCCGGTCGCGCTCGGAGAGCCCTTCGAGGTGCACGCCGTCCACGACGACGGATCCGCCGTCGGGCCGGTCGATCCCGGAGACGAGGTTGAGGAGCGTGCTCTTGCCCGCCCCGCTCCGCCCGACGAGCGCGCCGACGGCCCCGCGCTGGAGTTGGAACGAGGCGCCCCGTAGGACCTCCCGGGCCGCCTCCCCCTCGCGGTACCGCTTGACCACGTCGCGGACGTCGACGACGGCGTCGGGGGCGGCGGTCTCGTCCGCCAGCGCGGCGGGGGCGGCGTCGGGCATGGGCTCGGGGGGCGGGCCCGATCCGACGACGGCCGGCGTGCGGGGTTTTTCAGTCCGGCGTGAAAGTTGGCCCCGCTCGTGGCCCGGCGGACCGTGCCGCCAGCGGGGGCAGGAGCCGGGGGCCGGCCCGCGTTACCTCGCCGCTGCCGTCGGTGGCTACGTTCCTGCCCCCCCACGACCCGCCCCATGCTCCAGCGCCTCGCCGCCCCGCTCGCCCTCGCCGCCCTGCTGGCGGCCCCGCTCGCCGCCCAGGACGGGCCCCTGGAGGAAACGAACGACGCCCTCTTCGCCCCGCTCGTCCTCCCCACCCCGAACCCGTACCGCGCGGCCGACGGGCGCCCCGGCCCAGCCTACTGGCAGCAGCGGAACGACTATCGGATCGAGGCCGCGCTCGACCCGGCGACGCACACGCTCACGGGGACCGTCCGGTTGAGGTACACGAACAACAGCCCGCTGGCGCTCGAAACCGTCTGGATGCACCTCGAGCAGAACCTGTTCGCGCCCGCCAGCCGCGGCGCGCTGCGGACGCCGCCCGACAGCCGCTGGCGCGGGTCGTTCCCCGAGGGCGGCTTCCGCCTCGGGACGGTGACGGTCGACGGCGAGGCGGTCGATCCGGTCGTCGACGACACGCGGATGCGGCTCGACCTCCCCGAGCCGCTCGACGACAACGGCGGCACCGTCGAGATCGTCGTCCCCTACTCGTTCGTCATCCCCGAGTACGGGGCCGACCGGATGGGCCGGCTCGACACCGAGCGCGGCGTGGTCTACGAGCTCGCCCAGTGGTACCCGCGCGTGGCCGTCTACGACGACGTCCACGGGTGGAACACGATGCCGTACCTCGGCCAGGGCGAGTTCTACCTCGGGTACGGCGACTTCGAGCTCGCGCTGACCGTCCCGAGCACGATGACCGTCGTGGCGACGGGCGAGCTCTTCAACCCGGACGAGGTCTGGACCGAGGCGCAGCGCGAGCGGCTGGCGGAGGCCCGCGAGAGCCCGAGCCGCGTCTACATCGTCGAACCGGACGAGGTGGGCACGCCCGCCGCGCGCCCGCGCCAGTCGGGCACGACGACGTGGCGGTACCGGGCCGAGAACGTCCGCGACGTGGCGTGGGCGGCGTCCGAGGCGTTCATCCTCGACGGCGCCGTCGCCCGCGTGGAGCTAGAGGACGGGGGCACGAACGACGTCCTGGTCCTCAGCGCCTACCCGCACGAGGGGATCGGGACGCCCGACAACCCGGGCTGGGAGGAGGCCACGCGCTTCGGCCGCGCCTCGGTCCTCGCCAACAGCCGGTGGTACCCGTACCCCTACCCCGTCGCCATCTCGGTCGCCGGCGTCGTGGGCGGGATGGAGTACCCGATGCTCCACTTCTCGGGCGTGGGCGCCCGGTTCCGGTCGCTCTTCGGCGTCATCGACCACGAGATCGGCCACAACTGGTTCCCGATGATCGTCGGCTCCGACGAGCGGCGCTACGCGTGGATGGACGAGGGGTTCACGTCGTACCTCAACACGTTCGCCAACGTCGCCTTCTACGACGAGAACGAGGATCAAGCGATCGCCGGCTACGGCCAGTCGGACTCGGCCCGCGTGATCCGCCTCACCGAGGGCCCGGCCGCCGCCGACTTTGCCCGCCAGCCGTACTCGGCCGACCAGCCGGTCATGACCTACCCGGACCGCATCCGGCGCCCGGCGCTCGGGTGGCTGGCGTACCGGAAGCCGGCGAAGGGGCTCCTGCTCCTCCGCAACCACGTCGTCGGGCCGGAGCGGTTCGACGCGGCGTTCCGGGAGTACATCCGGCGGTGGGCCTACAAGCACCCCCAGCCGGCCGACTTTTTCCGCACGGTCGAGGACGTCACCGGCGAGGACCTCGACTGGTTCTGGCGCGGGTGGTTCTACGAGACCGGCCGGTTCGACCAGGCCCTCGTCGGCCTCGACGTGTTCGACGGGGACGCCGTGGCGACGGTCGAGAACCGGGCCGAGCAAGTCCTCCCCACGGCCGTCGAGTTCACGTTCTCGGACGGGTCGACGGAGACCGTCGTGGTCCCGGCCGAGGGCTTTTTCGGGACGGACACGGTCGCCGCCCGCGTCCCGCTGCGCGGCCGCGTGCTCGTCTCGGCCCGGATCAACCCGACCGGCGACCTCCCGGACGACAACCCGGACGACGACGCCCGCGACCTGTAGTCGGCCCCCCTGACCTGTAGTCGGCCCTTCTTCAGCCCGCTCGCGCGCCCGCCGGCGGTCGGCGGCGGGCGCGG
>CAZDFV010000291.1:0-4352 GCA_964504495.1 uncultured Rhodothermales bacterium | reverse complement strand
CGGTCGCGGTTGGCGGCGTCGTGCTCGCGCTCCCCGCCGTGCTCCCCGGCCGGCGGCTGGCGCACCGCGCGTTCGAGGGCGAGGGCCGCCTCGTTCCCGGTCCGCACGGCCTCCGCGAGCCGCGCGCGGGGGCCCCCGTGGTCTCCCCCGCCGATCTCGACGTGGTCGTCGTCCCCGCCCTCGCGCTGGGCCGCGACGGGAGCCGGCTGGGGTACGGGGGCGGCTACTACGACGCCTTCCTCGCCGAGACGCCGGCCGCGCGCGTCGGCGTGGCGTTCGCCGCGTGCCTCGTCCCGTCCGTCCCGAGCGAGCCGCACGACGCCCGGCTCGACGCGGTCGTGACGGAGGACGAGGTCGTCCGCGTCTCGGCCCCGGCGTAAACGCAAAAACGGGCGGGCGCGACCCGTGCCGCGCCCGCCCGCTGGCGGAGTCGTCCGAGGGGGGACGGTTAGCCGCGCTGCTCGACCACGCGGGCGACCGTGGCCTCGGCGTCCTCGCGGCCCTGGACCTTCTCGACGACCACGTCGCCGATCTTGACCTCGTACCAGCCGCCGCCGACGGCCTCCATCGTGACCTCGGTCGAGGTGGCCGTCTGGGCCCGCTCCTCCTTCAGCCGCTCGATGTTGGTCGAGAGCCGCTCGACGCTCGCCGTCAGCTCCGCGATCTCCTCGCGGGTCGGGACGCCGAGCCGCTTCATGGCCGCCTTCACGGCGTCCTGGACGCGGTCCTCGGTCTCGTCGGCCTGGCGCTCGGCGGCCGTCTTGGCCCCGTTCACGCGGCCCTTTACGGCGCCCGTCGCCTTGCCGGCGGCCTCGCCGATCTGGGTGCGGACGGCCTCGACGCGGTCGGCGGCGGTCTTCGGGAGGTCGGCCTTCTCGCCCTTCTTGACGAGCTTCTTGAACAACTTCGAGCCCTCCTCCTCGGTCACGACGAGGGCGCCGAGGCCGGCGAGGAACACCTTCTGGACGGCGTCGCGGACGTCGCCGGCCGTCTCGGTCAGGTCGCGCTGGACGGACTCGACGGTGTCGCGGGCGAGGACGACGGCGTCGTCGGTGGTCTTTTTGAGCTCCTTCTGGAGGTCTTGGGTGGTGGTAGCCATGAGAGTTGGGGGTGGGGTGGAAAAACAGGGAGTGCTGGCGGCGGCCGCCAGCGGGGCTAGTCGGCCGGCTCGTCGGCGTCGAGCGTGCGGAGGGTCCGTTCGAGCCCCTCGAGCCGGGCGCGGAGCCGGTCCATCTCGTCGCGGACCTCGGCGAGCGGGCCGCCGGGGCGGATCCGGTCGACCGTCCGGCGGGCCACGTCGTCGACCGTCCGGCGGGCCTGGCGGGCGCCGGCCTCGACGGCCTCCTCGCCGGCCTTGATCGCCCGCTCGCCGACGCGGACGAGGTCGTGGAGGAACCCGGGCGAGAGGAGGCCCTTGCCGTTCCGGCCCTCCTCGGAGAGGATCTGGGTGAGGACGGCGGCCGTGACGTCGGAGCCCGTCTTGTTCTCGACGACCTCGACCTGCTCGCCGGCGCGGACGAACCCGGCCACCTCGTCGAGGCTGACGTACCGGCTCTCGGCGGTGTCGTAGAGCTTGCGGCTCCCGTAGCGTTTGATCAGGCGGGGCATGGGCGGGGGCGCGGTTCGGGGTCTTTGACGCGGTGCGTCATCACCGGTTTCCGCACCGCGTCATTCCCCCTCCCCTTTCACCGACGCCTCACACGCGGCCGGCTGGCGGCCGTACTCGGGAGCCGCCAGCAGAGGACCTCCCACACTCCAGGGCCATAGAACACTTTCCCCGTCTCACCCTGGGCGGAGCGAAGGATCTCGACACCGTCGTCCCGAGCCGTAGGCGCCGTCGCCTACCGCCTGGCGGGCCCGCGTTGAGATCCTTCGCTGACGCTGGCTGCGCCGACCTGTCGGTTCAGGATGACGAGCCCTGAGAGCTCGGTCGGGGGTTGCGATAGCCCTGCCCCACCCCCCTCACCCGATCCCCTTGACCCAGTCGAAGTAGAGCACGACGAGCGGGGCGGCCACGACGGCCGCGTCGATCCGGTCGAGGAGCCCGCCGTGCCCGGGCAGCCACGACGCCGAGTCCTTGACGCCGACGGACCGCTTAAAGTGGCTCTCGACGAGGTCCCCGAACTGACTGGCGACCCCGCAGCACAGGGCGACGGCGACGACGTCGACCCAGGTGAGGACGTCGCCGAGGGCGGCCAGCTTGAACCCGGCGGCCACGACGAGCGCCCCGAGCGCCCCGCCGACGGCGCCCTCCCACGTCTTCTTGGGCGAGACCCGCTCGAACAGCGGGCGCCGCCCGAACGCCCGCCCGGCGAAGTAGGCGAACGTGTCGGCCCCCCAGATGCAGAACAGGACGGCCGTCGTGAGCCAGAAGGCGTCGAGCCCGTCGAGCCACGGCGGCTCGGCCACGCGGAGCGCGACGATGGAGCCGGCGAGGGCGGCCGGGTAGGCCACGCCAAACAACGTCCCGGCCGCGTCGAGGAGCGGCGTCTCCTTCCGTGTGTAGAGCGCGCCGACGAGGACGGCCAGCCCGCCGAGCACGAGGAGCCGCGGCGAGACGGGCAGGAGCGGCCGGAGCGTCGCGAGCGCACCCAGCCCCAGCCCGAGCACGACGAACGGCCGCGTCCCCGCTTTCGCGAGCAGGTTGTAGACCTCGGCCTGCGCGGCGAGCGCGATGGCGGCCACGAAGATCCCGAACACCCACTCGCCCGCCCACACCGACCCGATCGCGACCGTGGCGGCGACGAGGCCGGTGAGCGTCCGCTGCGCGAGGTTCGACACGGCGCCGGGGCAAACGGGGGCGGCCGGCTACTCCTCGTCGTCGGGGACGTCCAGGCTGATCTCCTCGATCCCCGAGTCGAGCCGGGCCTCGCTCGTCGGGTCGTGGGCGTCGGGCGCGGCGATGTCGGCCGCCATCGCGGCCCGCTCGAGCTCCTCGTCGCTCAGCGGCGCCTCGGCGAGAAGCTCCCGGGCGGCCGCCTCGTCGCCGGGCCGGACCATGACGTGGACCGGGGCGAGGTCGCCGACGTTCAGGTTGAAGCTGTGGTCCCGCTGCGTGAGGACGACGGCCCCGATCCCGGCCGCGTCGAGCCGGTCGCGGACGAGGTCGGCCTCGAAGTCGGTCGAGCACTCGTAGGCCGAGACCCAGCCCTCGTAGGTCCGCGTGGCGCGGGCGTCGCGGTCGTCGTGCTCGGGCGGGCCGGCGGGCTCTTTCATGTCGGGGCGGGGACGGTAGAGATGAGGGGGGGCGGGCCGGGGTCGACGGGCGCCGCGTCGGGGGCGTCGCCGACGACCGACTGGCGGCGGACGCGGAGGAGGACGGCGACGGCGAACGCGGCCGCCAGCCCGGCGAGGCCAAAGTACCACGGCAGCCCGGCCCCCTCGAGAACGGCGGGGTCGAGCGAGGGGTCCCGGCGGAACGCCTCGGTCGCGAGCACCTGCGACCCGTTGTGGAGGAGGTGGATCACGACGCCCGTCCACACGCTGCCCGTGGCCCACACGGCCCACCCGAGGTAGACGCCGAGGAGCCCGAGCGGGAGCGCCTGGCTCGGGCGGAGGTGGTACAGCCCGAACACGAGCCCCACGAGGACGGCGCTCGCCACGGCCCCCCACCGCCGCTCGACCTGGCGCTGGAGGTACCCCCGGAACAGGAGCTCCTCGCAGACCGCCGGCGTCAGCGCGAGGGCGACGAACAGGAACCCCGTGCTCAGACCGCCGCCCAGGAGGAGCCCCTCGATCAGGTCCACCTGGGCCTGCTCCATCTCGCGGACCCACTCGGGGAGCGGGAGCTCGGCGCTGAGCTGGAGCGCCCAGGCGATGCCCGGGAGGAGCGCGGCCCACCCGACGACGGCGAGGGCGAGCCCGGGCCCGTCCGGGCGCCGCAGGCGGAGGTACGCCCGGGCGTCGGGCGAGTGGATCCGGGCCACGGCGAGCGCCAGCAGGGCGAACGCGACGACCTGGCCGACCGTGTTCGCCGTCATCATCAGTCCGGCGTCCTCCTGGACGCGCAGGAGCAGCTCCCCCACGTCCGGCGCCGGGTCCCCGGAGGCGGCCACGTCGAGGGCGACCCCAACCCCGATCACGACCGGGGCCACGACGAGCTGGAACAGGACGAGCGCGAGGACGAGGACGAGCGCGGCCGTCCAGACCGGCGAGAACCCGTTCCGCTCGAGCCACCCGGTCAGGGGGAACGGGCGGGCGCCCGGCCAGGCGTCGCGCAGCGTGGGCGGGGCCGGGGGGGCAGGCGTGGGGGCCGGGGGCGGGACGTCAGACACGGGGCGGGCGGGCGGGGGCGTCGGCACGGCTCAACGAACACCGTGCCCGCGGGGATTCGGGGGCGGGCCGGGGCCCTC
>CAZDFV010000290.1:0-4373 GCA_964504495.1 uncultured Rhodothermales bacterium | reverse complement strand
CCGCCGCCCGCGCCGGACCCGGAGCCCGCCCCCCCACCGCCGCCGCCAGCGAGCGGCCCCTCGGGGAGCTGCGACGTCCGCGCGACCGAGGGGTTCTGCTTTACCTATACCGGGCCGGGCTGGACGCCTCGGGAGGCCGCGGCCAACTGCGACGCCGCCCCCGGCGCCCGGTTCGGGCCGGGCACGTGTCCGCTCGACGGCCGCGTCGCCGCGTGCGCCTTCCGCCGGCCGTCGGCTCCTGACCGCGAGATCGTCTACACGTACTACGCGCCGTACGACCTGGGGCTGGCCGAGTTGGCGTGCCCAGGCGCGTTCACGCGGTTGGAGTAGATGGAGACCTGGGGCTCGCCCGCCCTCGCGCCGGGCTGGCGGCTCCGCCAGCAGGACGTGCACGGCCCCGCGCGCTTCGCATCTCCGCCGCCGCTCGGGCGTACGTTCGGTCCGCGCCTGCCCCTCCGCCTGTGGACGCCCTCGTCGAGCTCCTCCCCCTCCTCCTGATCGCCGCCTACTACCTCCTGCGGGCCCGGCACCGGGCCCAACGGCAGCGGCAGGCCCGGCGGGAGGCGCCTCAGGAACCGCTCGTCAGCGGCGGGGAGCGCCGCGAGGTCGACCTCAGCGAGCCGACCCCGTTCCAGCAGTTCCTCCAGCAGGTCGAGGAGGCCATGGCCGAGGCCGTCGGCGACGAGCTCGACCGGAAGGCCGACCGGGAGACCGACCGGCCGCTCGAGGTCGAGGTAGCGCCCTCCCCGGCCCCCCCCCCCGCCCCCCCCCCCCAAGCCCGTCCGCCCGCCGGCGCCGACGTACGAGTTCCGCGCGCCCGCCGGCTCGTTCGACGTCGCCCGGCCGACGGACCACGAGCGGCACGGGTTCGGGGCGGAGAACCCGCTCTCGGAGGAGTCCTTCGAGCGCCGCCCCCCGGGGGCCCCGGCGCCCGTCACGCGGCCGGACGTCGACCCCCACGAGCTCCGGCCCCGACCCCCGGCGCCGCCTGCCCGTCGGATGCCCACCGTCGCCGACTGGCGCCGCCGGCTGACGGACCCGGCGGCCGCTCGGGAGGCGTTCGTGCTCCAGACGATCTTCGGCGAGCGCGGTGGGCGGGCCCGCGACCCCCGCCCGTAGCGGCTCGCGTTGCGGAGGGACGAGCGGGAGCAGGGCGCACACCGAGGCGCGGCCCCGCCGAGCTAGCGGGGTCCGAGGTCGTGGTGGTCGCTGCCAGCCTGTCGCTCTAGCCCCCGCACGATCCCGGCCTCGGTCCGCCCGACGTGCTCGGCGATCTCCGCCGGTGACCGGCGGTGTGGGCGGGGGGGCCACCGCGCAGGCCATCGGGGGCGGGCGCAGGGGCCGTATCCTCCCCCGGCCCGCCCGCCGCCGCCGTGCCCCTCATCCCCGCCCCCCCGATCGCACGGCTAGCGGCGTGGTTGGCCCTCCCTGTGGCGCTGGCGGTGGCTGTGGCCGGTCACACGGCCTCGGCTACAGGGCCTCGAAATCGGTGACGGTGTAGCCGACCTCCTCGTCGGCGATCCCCTCGTCCCAGTCGATGTAGAGGTCCGTCGGGTAGCCGTACGTCGGGTCGTAGGTGACGTCGACGCGGTCGGCCTCGCGGAGGGCACGGCGGGCGAGCGCGGTCAGGTCGGCGAGCGTGGTCCCCTCGCCCTCGGCGTCCGGGAGGTCGGTCTCGGCGAGCCGCTCGGCGCCGGCGACCTCGCCGTCCCGGACGGTGACGCGGAGGGGCCCCGGCAGGATGCAGTAGCAGGTGACGGTGAGCGTGTAGGCGTAGTCGTCGGGCCCGGTGTAGCGGGGGCCCTCGTCGCCGAAGGCGGAGCAGCCGCCGAGACTGACGACGAGGGCCGCGAGCAGGGAGAGGCGCATGGGGGCGGAGGCGTGTACCTGTCGCTACGGCCCCCGCCCGCTCAGTGCTGCACAGCCCGCTGGCGGACGCCCCCGCCAGCCGGCGGCTAGAACAGCGAGGCCATCTCCGACTGCATCTCCGCGGCCGACTCGGCGGTGGGCGCCCCCGCCCGCTCCTTGACCGCGGCGAACAGGTCCGGCCCGTAGTCTCGCGTGCGGATCGTGATCGGCATGGGGACGGCGTGGCCGAGGAGGAGCGCCTGCTGCTTCGAGTCGAGCGAGGCGAGGATCTGCCGCAGTCCGCTCGCCCCGGGCGAGCCGACGAGGGCCGCCGCGATGTCCTTCTCGTCGTTGAGCTGGGCGACCAGCTTCGTCCCGATCTGCGAGAGCACCTCCTCGTCGATCCCGCTCGGCCGCTGGTCCACGATGAGGAGCGACACGAAGAACTTCCGCATCTCGCGGGCGATCTTCCCGAACGGCGTCTCGCGCGCCGTCTCCGGGCCGAGAAAGTTGTGGGCCTCCTCGACCGTGACCAGGAGTTGCTGCGGCTTGTCGGCCTCGGCCTGGGTCTTTTCGTAGACCTCCATCTTCTCCTCGTACCGCCGCCGCAGCCGCCGCGTGATCACGTTGGCGACCAGGAGGTAGACGAGGAGCGAGTTGTACCGCCCGAACTCGAGGACGACGGAGCGCCCCCGGTCGAGCGCCTCGAACAGCTCGTCGATCGCGTCCTGCTTGCCGGCCTGGGGCTCGGTGTGGAAAAAGGGGAGGCCGTCGAGCCGGTCCAGCTTCCGCCGCAGCGCCGAGAGCGAGCCCGGGTGCGCCCCGGTCTCCTCGGCCATGACCTCGATCTGGGCGGGGTCGGCGTCGAGGAGCGTCGCCAGCCAGCGGCGGCGGTACTTCTTTTTGAGCCCGTAGGTGCTCTCCGTCGCCGTCGCGTTCAGGTTGAGCGTCTCGCGCAGCGGGAGGACGTCCTCCGGCTCCACCTGGTCGGCGTAGAGGTGGACCTCGACGTCGGGCTGGCCGCCGCGGCGGCGCGTGCTCTCGGGGTCGAGGGAAAAAATCTGGACGCGGCTCCCGAAGAGCTGGCGGAGGCCGGGGACGAAGGCCGTCGTCTCGCCGTCGGTCTCCTGGCGGGCCCGGTCGCCGTACTCGTTGTGCATGTCGAGGACGAGCGAGACGGCCCGGCCGGTCGCGATCGTCCCCGCCAGCAGGAGGCGCGTCAGAAAGCTCTTGCCCGTCCCGGTCTTCCCGAACACGGCGTTCGAGCGCTCGACGAACCGGGCGAGGTCGAGGCAGACCGGCGTGTCCATCCCCAGCGGCGTGCCCACGTTGAAAAAGCGGTCGCCCCCGTCCTGCGCCTCGTGCCCGAACACGCGCGCGACGTCGTCGTCGCTTGCCTCGCCGACCGCCGAGAAGTGGGCCGGGACCGTCTTGACGGGGAGCGGCGGCTCGTCCCCGATCCCCTGCGGGACCATGAGCTGGGGCCGGAGCGAGACGGTCGCGTACGTGCCCGAGCCCTGGAGCACGCGCCGGAGGAGCTCGTCGGCCTCGCCCGGCGGCCGGAGCAGGATGCCCTCGTTGGCCGCGTCGATGCGGAGGTCGGTGATGAGCGAGAAAAAGTCGAACGCCTCGCCCTCGACCACGACGAACGTGCCCGCGCGGACGGACTCGACCGACCGGGCCGGGTCCAGCTTCATCTCGACGCCCTGCCCGAGCGACCCGTGCGTGATGACGCCGACGCGCGTGCGGGAGGGGCTGGACATGGGCGAGCGGGGGGGCGGGCTCCAAACTAGCCCGGCCCGTCCGTCGCCCCACGCCCTACCGGCTGGCGGAGGCCGCCGGCGGGGCCGCTACTTGTCCACCGGTGGCTTGAGGAGGCCGTCGCCCGTCCGGCCCTTCCGGCCGAACAGCTTGTCGAGCACGTCCTCCCGGGCCAGGAGCGCCGTGAGCCCGGCGATCACGAGGTCGCCCACGAGCCGGCGCGTCGTGCTAAACCGGAAGATCCCCCGGAGCACGGCCGAGACCGTCTTGAACAGGAGCGGGACGATGAGGAGCGCGCCCAGGAACCCCAGGGTGACTTCGAGGAGCGTGCGCGTGGAGGAGTTCGACGGGGCGGCCATGAGGGGAAGGGGAAGAGGGGCGTCTGTTTACTCGCCTCCGGGGCGGCGCGTTTCCCGCCCGAGCCCGTCGGCCCGCGTGCGTCTGTGGAACGCGCGGCCGGGGGCGCGGAGTAGGACGGGCCCTCCCACCCCTGAACCGATGGGCAAGTCCAAGAAGTCCAAGAAGGCGAAGAAGAACGGCGCCCTCCCCAAGTCGCTCCGCAAGGGCGGCCTCCCGCGCCCGGCCGACGACGTGCTGGCGGCCGGGCTCGGCGCGCTCGAACGGGCCCAGAAGAAGGGGGCCGACACGTTCGACGCGCTCGTGGCCCGGGGCGAGCGGGTCGTCGAGGACGGGAGCGCCGCGGCCCGCGAGGCGGTCCGGGAGGTCGAGGCCGCCGCCGACCGCGTCGCCAGCCGGACGCGGTC
>CAZDFV010000289.1:0-4402 GCA_964504495.1 uncultured Rhodothermales bacterium | reverse complement strand
CGGAGACGGCGGCCGACGCCTCGATCCGCCAGCGGTCCGCCGGGCTGGCGGGAGCGGCGGTCTGGGCCGCGGCCGGCGCGGCGAGGAGCAGGAGGAGGGCGAGGCGCATCGGTAAGAGGCGGGGGCTCGAATGCTACTGCCGCACCCAGCCGGCGGCGGGGGGCGGCGGCGTGCCCCGCCCGCTACTCGGGCCGCTGGCGGAGGCGCGAGACGGCGAGGACCGCGACCCCCGTCGTGAGGAGGAGGCCCGCAAGCGCCGTCCGCCAGAACGTGAGCGGGCGGCCGAGCGCGAACAGCGTGAGGTTCGCCAGGCTCAGGCCGATCCCGCCGGCGAGGAGCGCCAGCCCGGCGCGGTCGAGGCGGGTCATGGAGCGCTGGGGTCCTCGCCGAGCCCTTCTACGTCGGCGAGGTCTTTCAGCCTCCCCGACGCGCGTTTGTTCGCGACAAGGCAGCCCCGGCTGATCACCGGGAGCGCGAGGCCGTCCACCTCAACCTCAATCCGATCTGGGTAGCAGGTAGCGAAGGCGACTCCTGTGATCGACGTGAGCACGTCGATCCTGCGGGGAGCACGACCAAGCTGGACGATCACGTCCTCCGACTCGAAGTCGGACGGCTGCAACCCCAAGCTCCCGAATCCGAACGCGCCCAGCGCCGCGACAACGCGGCCCCCGTTCTCCGCCGACGGCTCAACCCAGAGGTCGAAGTCGTCGGTGAACCGCGGGTAGCCGTGCGCCATCACGGCGTGCCCACCGACGACCATGAACCGGACGTCATGCGCGACGAACAACGCGGCACAATCGCGGAAATCCTCCGGAAGCGTCATAGTCGTGTCCGTAATAGCGACGGCGGAGGTCCTCGCCGGCCGCCAGCCGCTCGGCCGGCGGTCGGCTCAGCCAGTACTCCCAGTCCGGCGGCTCCTCGCCCATCCGGTAGACGCGGACGGGCCAGTCGGAGCGGTCGGGCCGCTGGCGGTCGTCGCGCGCGCGAGGGTCGGGGCTAGACATCGAGGTCGTCCACCTCGGCCGCGTGCTCCATGATGAACCGGAAGCGCGGCGCCGCGTCCTTCCCCATGAGGTCCGAGATTGCCAGCTCCGTCGCCACGCGGGCGTCGTCGGGGATCTCGACGCGGAGGAGCCGGCGCTTCTGCGGGTCGAGCGTCGTCTCGTTGAGCGTCTGAGGCATCATCTCCCCGAGCCCCTTGAACCGCTGGACCTCGATGTTGGCCCTTGGTGATTTCTTCTGGACCCGTTTGACGATCCGGTCGCGGTCGGCCTCATCCAGCGCCCACCACGTCTCCTTGAGGGCGTCGACGCGGAAAAGGGGGGGCTGCGCAATGTAGACGTAGCCGCCGTCGACGAGTGGGCGGAGGTAGCGGTAGAAGAACGTCAGCAGCAACGTTGCGATGTGGAGCCCGTCCGCGTCGGCGTCCATCAAGAGGACGACCTTGTGGTAGCGGAGCTTGCCCAGGTCGAGGTCGTCGCCCAGCCCACACCCGAGGGCGTCGACGATGTTCGAGAGCTCCTTGTTGGCGAGCACCTTCGACTTCGCCGCCTGCTCGGCGTTGAGGACCTTCCCCCGGAGCGGGAGGATGGCCTGCGTCTTCCGGTCGCGGCCCTGCTTGGCCGAGCCGCCGGCCGAGTCGCCCTCGACGACGAACAGCTCGGACTCGGTCGGGTCGGTGCTCGCGCAGTCCGCCAGCTTGCCGGGGAGGTTCAGGCGGTGGCTGACGGCGCTCTTGCGCCGGACCGACTTGGCCGCCGCCCGGCTCGCCTGCCGCGCCTTCGCCGCCTGGATCACGCGCGCGACGATGGCCTCGGCCGTCGAGGGGTGGGCGTTGAGGTACTGCTCGAACTCCGTCCGGAACGCGGCGCTGACGGCCGAGCGGGCCTCCGGGTTGTTCAGCTTCTCCTTCGTCTGCCCCTGGAACTGCGGGTCGACGTGGTACAGGTTGACGACGGCGACGAGCCCCTCGCGGATGTCGTCGGCCGTGAGGTCGAGCTTGCGCTGGCCGAGGTCGTGGGTCTCGATGTAGTTGCGGACGGCCTTCGTCACGCCGTCCCGGAGCCCCTGCTCGTGCGTCCCCCCGTCGCGCGTGGGGATGCCGTTGACGAACGAGACGACCTGCTCGCGCGGCGCCTCGGTCCAGACGAAGCACAGCTCGGCGCGGAGGCCGTCCTCCAGGTCGGGCTGGCGGATGACGAACGGGTCGGGGTGGACCCGCCGGGTCTCGGCCTCGGACACGAGGTGGTCGAGGTACTCGACGATCCCGCCCTCGTGGTGGAACTCGACGCGCTCGCCCTGGCCCTCGTCCTTGAACACGATCTTGAGCGCCCCGTTGAGGTACGTCTTGACCTCGAGGTTCTCCTTGATCGTGCCGGCGTCGAGGGCGAGGTCGCCAAAGATCTCGGGGTCGGGCGTGAACGTGATCGTCGTGCCCGTCCCGCGGACGTTCCGGCGGACCGTCTTGAGCTTCGTCGTCGGGAGGCCGCGGGCGTAGCGCTGCTCGTAGAGCTTGCCGTCGCGCTTGACCTGCGCCACGAGGCTCTCGCTCAGCGCGTTGACGACCGACGACCCGACGCCGTGGAGGCCGCCGGACGTCACGTAGCTCGACCCGTCGAACTTGCCGCCCGAGTGGAGCGTGGTGAGGATGACCTGGAGCGTCGGCACCTTTTTGGTCGGGTGCTTGTCGACGGGGATGCCGCGGCCGTTGTCGCTCACGGAGACAGTCTTCCCGTCCTTGTGGAGCGTGACCTCGATCTGGGTCGCGTACCCGTTCGTCGCCTCGTCGACGGCGTTGTCGACGATCTCCCAGACGAGGTGGTGGAGGCCGGCCTTGCCGGTCCCGCCGATGTACATGCCCGGCCGCTTCCGGACGGGCTCGAGCCCTTCGAGGACCTGGATGTCGGCGCCTGTGTAGTCTTGAACCTCGGCCATCTGTCACGTGGGGGAACGTTCGCCTGGCAATGTAGAGGCGCCCGGTGACACCCGCACGGCAGCGGGTCCCGCCTGCAGGGCGAGGACGTTCTCCCCTGGGTGTCATCCTGAGCGGAGCGAAGGGCCTCGACGCCGATGTCCAGAACCGTAGGGACCGGCGCCTACAGGCTGGACGGTCCGAGTTGAGATCCTTCACGTTCGTTCAGGATGACGCGGAGGGGGTGATACAGCGGCGGGCTGGAGAGAACGCGCTGGCCCTGGTCCCACCCGGCTGGCGGTGGCCTCCGCCAGCGGGCGGCCCGCCGTCCGAACCTTTCTCGTCGCCCGCCGCTCTAACCGGCCCGGCCCCTCCGCCCATGCCCACCGCCCCCCAGCTCGAACCGACCGGCACCGCCGCCCCGCTGGCGGACGCCGCCAGCCGCCCGACCGCGCTCGTCACCGGCTCGAACGGCGGCGTCGGCCTCGCGCTCGCCCAGCGGCTGGCGGGCGACGGCTGGCGCGTCCTCCTCCACGGCCGCAACGCAGACAAGCTGAATCGGGCGCGTGCAAAGCTGGGCGTCGGCGGGCCGCACGAGGCGTTCCGGGCCGACCTCGCCGACCTCGGCGCCGTCCGCCAGCTGGCCGAGAGCGTGCGCGAGGCGACGGGCCGGCTCGACGTGCTCGTCCACAACGCCGGCCTCGTCAGCCCGAAGCTGAGGCGTACGGACGCGGACGTCGAGATGACGATGGCTGTCAACGCCCTCGCCCCGTTCGTGCTCACGGACGCGCTCCGGCCGCTCCTCGAGGCGACCGCTGCGGACCAGGGCGGCGCGCGCGTCGTGACCGTCTCCAGCGAGGCGCACAACGGGGGGAAGCTGTCCACGACCGACCCCGGCCAACTGGCGGAGGCGCTGCGCGGGCCGCGGGACGGCTACTCGTCAATCAAGGCGTACGCCCAGAGCAAGCTCGTCGCCACGGCGTGGACGCTGGAGCTGGCCCGGCGCCTCGACGGGAGCGGCGTGACGGCCAACGCCTGCCACCCCGGCGTCGTGCGGACGGGCGTGTTCGGCGGCGTCGGGGGCGTGGTCGGGCTGCTGGCCCAGGCGTTCTCGGTCTTCTACCTCCCACCGTCGAAGGGCGCTGAGAGCCCGTACCTCCTCGCCACGGGTCCAGCCTACGCGACGCGGACGGGCCGCTGGGTCACGCGCGGCCACCTCCGCGGCCCGCACGAGGAGGACCCGCCGAAGCAGGCGGCGGACCCCACGTACGGCGCGGCCGTTTGGGACGCCCTCGCCCAACTGGCGGACGACGCGGGCGCCTAGAAAGGAAGACAGGTGGTCATGAGCCACCCCTCCAGATCAGGTCCCCTCTCCCCCGGGGAGAGCAGGGCTGGTAAGTTCTCGGCGTTGTTCCAAACTGATGAACAAACAAGACGACTGAACCACTATGGGCTGAAAGCCCATAGGTTTGGGACCGGCTGAAAGCCGGG
>CAZDFV010000288.1:0-4417 GCA_964504495.1 uncultured Rhodothermales bacterium | reverse complement strand
CCGCTGGCGGACCGGAACCGGGCCGCGCGGACCGCCAGCGGGAGGGCGTCGGGGAGCGGGAGCGCGGTCCCGAGCGAGGGCGTCGCGCGGTCCCGCGCCGCCGCGGCCCGCCGGTGCTCGGACCGGACGACGTCCAGAAAGCCCGGGCCGATGATCCCGGCCCCGCCGTCGCCTCCGAACCGGTCGGCTAGGGTGAACCGGCCGGCAAAGCGGACGGGCGTGGCGCCGGCCGCCAGGGCGTCGCCGGTAAAGTCGAAGAGGACGTTGTCGAGCGCGTTCGCCGTCCGGCTGTAGTTGGGGTCGGCCAGGACGAGGGCGTCGACGAAGTCGTCGAGGGCGAGGGCGGTGAGCGCAGCCCACGCGACGGCCCGCGGCCCCGTCTTCGGCACCTGCAGACCGATCGGGAGGAGGTCGACGGGGCCGGCCTCGCGCCACGCCCGCCCGTCCTCGACGAACAGGACGGCCGGGCCGCCTGGTCCCCACGTCCACAGCGCGTTGTCGGGCGCCCCAACGGCGAGCGCCGACCCGGAGGCGCGGAGCGACCGCGACACGAGGCGGCGTGCCTGGGCCGGCGGTCCGTAGCGCACCCAGGCGCTCCCGCGCGCGTCGAACCCGGCCGCGTCCGCCGCCAGCGGGAAGCGAGCCTCAGCCTCGGCGACGCGGGCGAGGTGCGCCACGAGTCGCTCGTTGGCAGCGGTGAGCGGGAGCGGGTCCTGCCCGTTCCACCACGCCACGAGCGCGTCGCCCGCGCCCGGCCGGAGCGCGTCGGGCGTCCCAAGCTCTGTCCGCATCGATTCGGGGAGGACGGGCCACGCCTGAGCCACAAGCTGGCGGACCTCGGCGCCAGCGTCGGGCCCGGCCGTCGCCAGCCGGTCGAGGTAGCGCTCGGCCTCCGCCCCGGCGGCCTCGTCGATCACACGCGTCTCGAGCGCGGTCGGCGCGGACGCGGCGCAGGCCGAGAGGAGGAGGGCGGCGGCGAGCGTGAGACGCGGACGCATGGGCCGGACCGGAGAGGTAGACGGGGGCCGCGGGCGGGCCGGACAGAGTAACGTCCCGGTCGTCAACGGTTTCCACCCGCCCCGCTGGCGGGGCCGGCCGCCGCGCGCTAGTCCCGCATCTCGACGAGGCGCCCGATCACGTCGATCGGCGAGACGCCCTCGGCCTCGGCGTTGAAGTTGGTCACGACCCGGTGGCGGAGGACCGGCGCGGCGATCCGGTCCACGTCCTCCGCCAGCGGCGTGACGCGGCCGTCGAGGAGGGCGAGCGCCTTGGCCCCGAGCACGAGGAACTGGCTCGCGCGCGGGCCGGCCCCGTAGGACAGGAACTGCGTCACGAAGTCCGGCGCCTCCGGGCGGCCCGGCCGCGTCCGCGCGACGAGGCGGACGGCGTGCTCGACGACGTGGTCGGCGACGGGCGCGTTGCGGACGAGGGCCTGGTACGCCCCGAGGTCCTCGGCCGAGATCACCGTCTCGGTCTCGGCCCGGGCCCCGCCCGTCGTCCGCTTGACGACGTCCACCTCGTCCTCGAACGGGGGGTAGTCCAGCCAGAGGTTGAGCATGAACCGGTCGAGCTGGGCCTCCGGGAGCGGGTACGTCCCCTCCTGCTCGATCGGGTTCTGCGTCGCCAGGACGAAGAAGGGGCGCGGGAGACTGAACGTCTGCCCGGCCGCCGTCACGTGGCCCTCCTGCATCGCCTCCAGGAGCGCCGCCTGCGTCTTCGGCGGCGTCCGGTTGATCTCGTCGGCGAGGAGGACGTGGGCGAAGACGGGCCCCTGGACAAAGCGGAACTGGCGGCGCCCCGTGGCCGGGTCCTCCTCGACCACCTCCGTCCCGGTGATGTCGCCCGGCATGAGGTCGGGCGTGAACTGGACGCGGCTGAACGAGAGGTCGAGGGCGCCGGCGAGCGTCCGCACGAGGAGCGTCTTGGCGAGGCCCGGCACGCCGACAAGCAGGACGTGCCCGCGCGCGAGGAGGGCCACGACGAGCCCCTCGACGGTCTCGCCCTGCCCGACGACCGTACGCCCGACCTCGCGCCGGAACTGGCGGTAGGCGTCCGCCAGCGCGGCGACGGCGGAGGGGTCGGTCGGGTCGATGGGCATGGCGTCCGGGGGGGCTCAAAAGTAGAGGGGCCCGGCGTACCAGGCCCCTCCGGGGAAGTTCGCGCGGCCGGCGGTCTCAGCCGCCGGCGGGCGCGGGCGCCGCGCTTAGGGGCTCGTACCGCTCGGCCCGGACGTCGACGTACACCTCGTCGCGGAGCTCCGTGACCCACTCGCCGAGCACGCGCTGCTGCTTCTCCTGGAGCGCGTACTGGCTCAGGAGCGCGTAGTCGTCCTCGACCGAGAGCCGGTGCGGGGGCGTCCGCTTCTGGAGGAGGACGAAGTGGAGCGCCTCGGTCCCGTCCAAAAGGGCGACCTCGGACGGCTCACTCAACTCGCCGACCTCGAGCGTGTCGATCGTGGCCTTCCACTGCGCGCCGAGCCCGGCCACGTTCAGGTCGCGCTGGCCCGACTGCGGGTCGGAGACGAACCCGCCGCGCTGGGCGCTGTACGGGTCCTCCGAGTGCCGCCGGGCGATCGCCTCGAACGGGACGCCGGCCTCGACCGAGTCGCGGAGCACGCGGAGCGCCTCGCGGGCCTGCTCCACCTCGTCGTCGCCGGTCGGCACCTCGATGAGGACGTGGTTGAACGAGACCCGGTCGCCCACGCGCTCGTTCAGGCGGAGGACGTGGAACCCGAACGGGGTCTCGAACACCTGCGAGTACTGGCCGGGCTCGAGGGCGGCGGCGGCGGCGCTGAACTCGGGGACGAGGTCGCTCAGGCGGAAGCTGTCGTAGCGCCCGCCCTTCTTCGTCCCGCCCGGCCCGACGTTCCCGGGGTCGTCGGAGTGGCGGTCGGCCAGCGCCTCGATCGTCGCCTGGCCCGCGACGATCGAGTCGCGGAGGGCCTGGGCGAAGGCCCGGGCCTCGGCCTTGGCCGCCTCGTTCGGGGCCGGGACCTTCACCACGTGCGCCACGCGGACGAGCTCGGGCACGAGCGGCCGCTCGGCCTCCGGGATCTGACTGAACCACGACCGAACCTCGCCCGGCGTGACCGTCACCTGGCGGAGCCGGCGGGCCCGGTACTGCTGGAGGAGGAGCTCGTCGCGGACGTCGTCGCGGAGCGAGAGGCGGATCTCGGGGATCGACCGCCCGTAGGCCGCCTCGAGCGCGGCCTCCCCGCCGACCTGGGCCGCGAGCTGCTGGACCTGGCGGTCCACCTGCTGCTCGACGACGTCGCCCGTGACGCCGAGCGTCGTGTCCTGCCGGGCCTTCGCGATCACGACCCGCTGGTCGACGAGCCGGTCGAGCGCCCGGCTCCACAGGTCGTCAGTGATCGGCTGGCCCTGGGCCGCCTGCTGCGCGAGCGCGCTGACCTCGGAGTAGAGGACGACCTGGTCGCCGACGACGGCGGCGATCCCGTCGAGCCGCTCGCCGGACTGGACCGGCTGGGCGTGGGCGCTGGCGGCGACCGCGATCGCGGCGAGGGAGAGGAGGAGGGGGCGCATAGGGGGCGGGGGGAGGGCGCCCGACAAACGGGCCGCAGCGCGGGGTCTATTGCGCACGGGCCGTGCGGACTCCGTGCAGGGGTGGGGCGGGCGGCCGCTGAGCTAGGGGCCGGGCGTCTGGAGCCGGCCCTCGGCCTGGGCGCGGGCGCGGAGGTCCTGGATCAGCCGGGCCTCCATCTCGCGCCGCGTCTGGACCGCCAGCCGCTCGGCCAGCTCGGCGCGCACGAGGGCGAACGGCGGGACCGTCCCCGCGGCCTCGCGGTCGGCTACCTGCACGAGGTGGAGCGCACCGCCGGACGGGACGGCGGCGACCCCGCCCCCGGCCGCGAGCCCGGCGACGCGCGCGCCGAGCGCCTCGTCGATGGACTCGAGCCGGCTCTGGGGCACGTAGGTCTCCGAAAAGGCGACGGCGCCCTCGGCGTCGTCGCCGTACTCGGCGGCGACGAGGGCGAACAGGGAGTCGGCGAAGGGCGTCTGCGCGGCCCGGCGGAGGGCGGCCGCGGCCTCCTCGGCCCGGCCCGGGTCGCGGAGCACGAGGTGGCGCAGCCGGACGTACGGCTCGCGGAGGGCGAGGTCGTCGCGGTTGGCCTCGTAGTAGGCCCGGAGCGCGGCGGCGTCCGGCCGGGCCGGGTTCTGGGCGAAAAACGACTCGAGCGCGGCGGCCTCGAGCGTGGCCCGCTCGCTCTCCGCGATCAGGGTGCGGACGGCGGCCGTCGTGTCGAGCCCGCGCGCGCGGGCCTCCTGCACCAGGAGCTCGCGCTGGACCCACTGCTCGACGATCTGCTCGGCCGCCGTGACCGAGTCCAGCCCGGCCGGGACGTCGCCGAGCGCCGCGGCGAGGTCGGCGCGGGTCAGGGCGGCCTCGCCCACGCGAG
>CAZDFV010000287.1:0-4431 GCA_964504495.1 uncultured Rhodothermales bacterium | reverse complement strand
CCGAACTCGAAGCGTGAGCGGCCGAGATTGACCGCCGACCACTAGATACAAGGGGCGCCCCGCGGAGCGTTTCTACAGCTTGATCGTCGTCGCGTTGAGGACGTGCTCGACGTCGCGGATGCGGCTGAGCGTCGCGTCGTCGGGCGTCCCGTCAAAGCGGATCCGGGCGCAGGCGGCCTCGGCGCCCTCGAACACGAGGTTCTCCATCTCGTGCACGTTCCACCCGGCCTCGCGGACCTCGCCCAAGACCGCCGCCAGCACGCCGACCCGGTCGAGGTGCCGGACGGTGAGCAGGTGCGTGGCCGGCGTCTGGGCCGCCAGGTTCACCCCGTTCTCGACGCGCCCAGTCTCGGCGTACGTCAGGACCACGCGCGCGGCCTCGTCCCCGATCGCCTCGGCCGCCTCGTCGGTCGAGGCGCCGACGTGGTGGGTGATGTAGGCGGCGTCGGCGAGGGGGTGCGCAAAGTCGCCCTCCTTCGCGGCGGGCTCGCCGGCCGGCACGTCGGTCGCGTACCGGAGCCCCCGTTCGCGGACGGCCTGGGCGACGGCCTCCTCGTCCACGACGTCGGCGCGGGCGGTGTTGACGAGGAGGGCGCCGGGCCGCATCGCGCCGAGGAACTCGGCGTCGACGAGGTGATGCGTCTCGGGCGTCGAGGCGAGGTGGACCGTGACGGCGTCCGACTGGCGGGCGAGGTCGGCGGGCGCCTCGGCCCGCGTCACGCCCAGCTCGCGGGCGGCCTCGTCGGTGAGGGACCGGCTCCAGGCGACGACGGGCATCCCGAAGGCCCGGGCCCGCGCGGCCACGCCGCGCCCGATGTCTCCCAGCCCGAGCACGCCGAGCGTCCGGCCCCTCAGCCCACGGGCGGAGGCGAACCCCTTCTTGTCCCATCGCCCGGCGCGCGCGGCGATCACGTTGTCGGGGATCCGCCGGTCGAGGGCGAGGATCAGCCCGAGCGCCAGCTCGGCCACGGCCGCCGCGTTCTTCCCCGGGCA
Source organism: uncultured Rhodothermales bacterium (assembly GCA_964504495.1). GTDB lineage: Bacteria > Bacteroidota > Rhodothermia > Rhodothermales > Rubricoccaceae > Rubrivirga. The sequence continues at coordinate 3,438 of CAZDFV010000287.1, read as the reverse complement.
GTTGGCGACGAAGATCCCGCGCTGCGAGGCGCCCGCCACGTCGATCGTGTCGACGCCGGCCCCGGCCCGGACGACGAGCTCGAGGGCCGGGCTGGCGTCGAGCGCCGCCCCGTCCACGCGCGTCGAGCGGACGACGAGGACGGCCGGGGCGTGCTCGCCCAGCGCCGCGACGAGGGCCTCCCCCTTCAGGCCGGGCTCGTCGACGACGGCGTGGCCGGCGGCGCGGAGCCGGTCGAGGGCGGTGTCGGAGACGGCGTCGGCGACGAGGACGGTCATGCGGGACGGGTTCGGGGTTCAGGGCCCCGCTGGCGGGGCGCGTCGCCAGCGGGGGGCGACCGACGACGGGGCGCGGGCGGAGAAGGGAGGACCGGCGCCTCCCTAAAACCGGTGGACGAGGAGGCCGCTCCGCAGCTTCGGCTCGAACCACGTGGACTTGGGCGGCATCGTCTCGCCGGCGTCGGAGACGTCGAGGAGCTCCTCGGGGGCCGTCGGGAACATGGAGAAGGCGGCCTCGGCCTCGTCGGTGTCCACGAGCCGCTCGAGCTCCTCGGTCCCGCGGATGCCGCCGACGAACGCGACGTTCTCGTCCGTCCGCGGGTCGGTGATCCCGAGCATCGGCCCGAGGACGAACTCGCCGAGCCGGGCCACGTCGAGCGTGTCGGCCACGCCGTCGCGCTCGGTCTCGGGGAGGACGAGCGTGTGCCACCCGACGTCGATCCCGAGGTAGAACGCGACGGTGCCGGGCTCCTCGGGCTCGGGGAACAGGGCCTCCTCGACCTCGAACTTCCGCCGGAGCTGCTCGAGGAACTTGTTCGTCCCGACCGGGAGCTCCTTCACGACCCGGTTGTAGGCCAGGATCTCCATGTCCTCGTACGGGAACAGGACGGCGAGGAAGTGGCCGGCCTCCTCGGCCGCGGGGTCGCCGGCCGCGGCCAGCTCGCGGGCGGCCCGGGCGGCGGCGGCGCTCCGGTGGTGCCCGTCGGCCACGTAGAGCCGGTCGACGTCGGCGAAGGCCCGGACGACGGCGGAGGCGTCGGGGACCCGCCAGACCGTGTGCTGGACGTAGTCCTTCGCCCGGAAGTCGTAGAGCGGCTCGGCCTCCGTGGCCTCGGCCACGGCCTCGTCGATGGCCTCGTCGCTCCGGTAGGTGAGCATGACCGGCTCGGCGTGGGCCCGCTGGGCGAGCACGTGGCGCGTCCGGTCGTCCTCCTTGTCGGGCCGGGTGTCCTCGTGCTTGAGGATCGTGTCGTCGTCGTACTCGGCCGCCGAGACGAGGCCGACGACGCCGGTCTGCTCGCGCCCGTTCATGACGAGGCGGTAGACGTAGAGGGCCGGCTCGTCGTCCTCGACGAAGGCGTCGCTCTCGGCGAGGGCGCGGAGCGTCTCGGCCCCCCGCTGGTAGACCGCGACGTCGTGCTCGTCGGTCCCGGGCGGGAGGTCGATCTCGGGGCGGACGACGTGGAGGAACGAGCGCTCGTTGCCCTCGGCGAGCTCGCGGGCCTCCTCGGTCGAGACCACGTCGTAGGGGACGGACGCGACGTGTTCGGCGTGTTCGGGCGCGGGGCGGAGCGCTCGGAACGGGCGGACGGAGGCCATACGGGGCGGTCTGGGGGAGGGTGGTCCTGTCAAGATAGCCGGCAGCCCGGCACGGGGCGCCCCCGCCGGCGGCGGCGGACGCGCGCCGGCGGCGGGGCGGGGCCCCGGTCTTCACCCGGGCTCCGCGCGGCCGGCTTGCGACGGCCCCGCCGCCGCCGTATCATGGGTGTCCGATCGCGGGGTGGAGAAGTGGTATCTCGTCGGGCTCATAACCCGAAGATCGCAGGTTCGAATCCTGCCCCCGCTACCACCGACGCCGGCTCAGGAGACTGAGCCGGCGTCTTTTGGTTTGGGAGGGGCGCTCACCCCTGAAGGCCGGCTCCGCCGGGCGCGGCGCCCCCAGGCCGGGCCGCGCGGCGCCGTACCATTCGGTCTCGTCTCCGCCCGCGCCGTGCAGTACGTCCTCGCCCTCGACCAAGGGACCACCTCCTCCCGCGCCATCGTCTTCGACCACCGGGGCCGGATCGAGTCGGTCGCCCAGAAGGAGTTCGAGCAGATCTTCCCCACGCCCGGGTGGGTCGAGCACGACCCGACGGAGATCTGGTCGAGCCAGATGGGCGTGGCCGCCGAGGCCCTCTCGCGGAAGGGGCTCCGGGCGACGGACGTGGCCGCCATCGGGATCACGAACCAGCGCGAGACGGCCGTCGTGTGGGACCGGGAGACGGGCGAGCCGGTCTACAACGCGATCGTCTGGCAGGACCGGCGGACGGCCGCCCTCTGCGACCGGCTCAGGGCCGACGGCCACGAGCCGACGTTCCGGTCGAAGACCGGCCTCGTGCTCGACAGCTACTTCGCCGGGACGAAGGTCCGCTGGATCCTCGACCACGTCGGCGGGGCCCGCCAGCGGGCCGAGGCCGGGCGGCTGGCGTTCGGGACCGTCGACAGCTGGCTGGTCTGGAACCTCACCGGCGGGCGCGCGCACGTCACCGACGTCACGAACGCCTGCCGGACGCTCCTCTTCGACATCCACGCCGGCGCGTGGGACGACGAGCTCCTCGAGATCCTCGGCGTCCCGCGGTCGATGCTCCCCGAGGTCCGGTCGTCGTCCGAGGTCTACGCCGAGACGAGCGGGGACCTGTTCGCCTCGCCCGTCCCCATCGCCGGGATCGCCGGCGACCAGCAGGCGGCCACGTTCGGCCAGCGGTGCGTCGAGCCGGGGATGGCGAAGAACACCTACGGGACCGGGTGCTTTATGCTGATGCACACGGGGACCGAGGCCGTCCCGTCGGAGAACAACCTGCTCACGACGGTCGCCTGGAAGCTCGGCGACGGGCCGACGGAGTACGCGCTCGAGGGGAGCGTCTTCATCGCCGGCGCCGTGGTCCAGTGGCTCCGCGACGGGCTGGGGATCATCCGGTCGGCCGCCGAGGTCGAGGGTCTGGCGCGGTCCGTGGACGACAACGGCGGGGTCTACCTCGTGCCGGCCTTCGCCGGGCTCGGCGCCCCGCACTGGGACCCGTACGCCCGTGGCACGGTCGTCGGGATCACGCGGGGGACGACGGCCGGGCATTTCGCCCGGGCCGCCCTCGAAGGCATCGCCCTCCAAGTGGCCGACGTGCTCGACGCGATGGAGAAGGACGCGGGCATCGAGGCCACGGAGCTCCGCGTCGACGGCGGGGCGGCGGCCAACGACCTCCTCCTGCAGGTCCAGGCCGACGTCCTCCAGGCCCCGCTCGTCCGCCCGGCGGTGACGGAGACGACGGCGCTCGGTGCCGCCTACCTCGCCGGGCTAGCGGTCGGGTACTGGAGCGGCCCGGACGAGATCTCCGAGCAGTGGGCCGCCGACCGCCGGTTCGAGCCGCAGGCCGCCCCCGCGGAGGCCGCGCGGCTCCGCGCCGGCTG
>CAZDFV010000286.1:0-4436 GCA_964504495.1 uncultured Rhodothermales bacterium | reverse complement strand
GGCCCGCCCGCCCGCGGCGCAGCCCGTCGAGGTGCCCGCGGCCCAGCCCGCCGCGCAACCCCAGGCCCAGCCCGCCGCCGCCCCGGTAGGGGGCGGGAGCGACGTCCGCATCACGCAGATGCGGAAGGCGATCGCCCGGCGGCTCGCGCAGTCCAAGTTCACGGCCCCGCACTTCTACCTCACGGTCGACGTGGACATGAGCGCGGCCATGAGCTTCCGCGCGAACCTCAACGAGGTCGGCGCCGCGCGCGACCTCGCCAAGGTGAGCGTGAACGACCTCGTGACGAAGGCGAGCGCGTCGGCCCTCCGCAAGCACCCCTACGTGAACGCGAGCTACCTCGAGGACGAGGGCGTGATCCGCCAGCACGAGGCGGCGCACGTGGCCGTCGCCGTGGCGATGCCCGAGGGGCTCATCACGCCCGTCGTCCGCGACGCCGACCGGAAGGGGCTGGCCGAGATCGCGGCCGAGACGCGCGACCTGGCGGGCCGCGCGCGCGAGGGCCAGCTCGACCCGTCGGAGTACGCCGGCTCGACGTTCACGACCTCGAACCTCGGGATGTTCGGGATCGCCGAGTTCACGGCCATCATCAACCCGCCCAACGCCTGCATCCTCGCGGTCGGGACGATCCGCGACGTGCCGGTCGTCAAGGACGGCGAGGTCGTGCCGGGCAAGCTCATGACGCTCACGCTCTCGTGCGACCACCGCGTCGTGGACGGGGCGACGGGCGCGGCCTTCCTCGACGACGTCAAGGCGATGCTCGAGGAGCCGGCGCTAATGCTCCTGTGAGGGTACGAGGTACGCGGTACGAGGTACGGCGATGAACACGGGGGCTGGTTCCACGCTGGCGGCCGACGAGTACCCGGTACCCGGTACCCGGTACCCCCTCCATCTCGCCCACCTCTCGGACGTCCACTTCGGGAAGATCGCCCACCCGACGATCGTGGACGCCCTCGTGGACGAGGTGAACGGGGCCGGGCTCGACCTCGTCGTCGTCTCGGGCGACCTCACGCAGCGGGCCCGGCGGAGCCAGTTCGCCGAGGCCCGGGCCATGCTCGACCGGATCGCGCCGCCCACGCTCGTCGTGCCGGGCAACCACGACGTCCGGGCGTGGTGGCATAACCCGTTCGACCGGCTGTGGCGGTCGTCGCGCCGGTTCCGCAAGTACGTCCACGGCGACGTCACGCCGTCGTTCGAGGCGCCCGGCCTGGCGGCCTTCGGGCTCAACTCCGCGCACGGGTGGACGGTCAAGGGCGGCCGCATCCGGCCCGAGCACGTCGACGAGATGGAGGCCTTTTTCGCGGGGCAGCCGGCCGACACGTTCCGGGTCCTCACGCTCCACCACCACCTCCTCGTCCTCGAAGGGCTCGACAGCGACGAGGTCTCGCGCGGCGCCAGCCGGGCGATCACGGCCGCGCGGCGCGCCCACGTCGACCTCGTCCTGTGCGGCCACCTCCACACGAGCCACGTGGCGCCCGTCGAGCTGGCCGGCCCGACCGGCCTCGACCCCGACGGCCACCGCGTCGTCATCGCGAGCGCCGGGACGGCCACGTCGAGCCGGGGGCGCGGGCCCGACCGGGACGTCAACTTCTACAACTGGGTCTCGGTCCGGCCGACCGAGTTCGCGGTCCAGGAGCGGCGGTTCCACCCCGACCGCGGCCGGTTCGAGACGGAGCGCGAGACGACGTTCGAGCGCGACCGCCGGCCGGCCTGACGCCGGCGGGGCGAGGCCTACATCGGGAGATTCCCCAGACTGGCAGCGGCGGGCCCCGCACGGGCCAAGCCCCTAGTTTGCACGTGTGAATGACCCTGTCGGTGGGACCGATTTCAACGTGGTCAAGCACGCCGACGTGAGCCACGCGACGGTCGTCCTCGCCGAGCACGACGGGTGCGTCCGCGTCGAGGTCTCCGACGACGGGGTCGGGTTCGACCCGGAGGGGGCCGACGGCGGGACCTCGACGTTCGGGCTCGCCAAGATGCGCGAGCGGCTCGGGCTCGTCGGCGGGAGCCTCCAGATCGAGTCGGAGCCCGGGGGCGGCACGCGGGCCGTCGTGACGTGCCCGACGTCGGTGGGCGGGTGCCCCCAAATTCGGGAGGAGAGTGGGGGTATGGGAGGGGGGAGTGCCCACTGGGGGGACTCCCACACGCCCTTCCCCCCACACTCCGAACCGCCACAGAGCAACCGGACGTGGTATGACGCGGGCGTAACGTCGGAGGGTCAGGTCCGTAGGGAGGGGCCCCGCTTCAGGTCCAATGCTCGCTCTGTACGCCGTTATTGCAACCTTCTCTTCTGCCGCGCTGCCGGTCGCCGCCAGCCGGCTGGGGCGCCGGGGCCGGTTCGCCGAGATCGACGTCGAGCGGATCAACGTCCGCGAGCCCGACGGCCGGCTGGCGCTCGTGATCTCGAACGAGGCCCGGATACCGGGCGTCGTCGCGGGCGGCCGCGCGTTCCCGCCGCACCGCCCGGGCGCGGCCGGCCTCGTCTTCTACAACGGCGACGGCGACGAGTGCGGCGGGCTCACCTGGGGGAGCACGCGGACCGACACCGCGTTCCGCCAGTTCGGCCACCTCTCGTTCGACGGCGTGGACCAGGACCAGACGCTCGTCCTCAACTTTTCCGAGGAGTGGGCCGACGGCGAGCGCCAGAGCCGGGCCGGCGGCCTCCGCTTCGTGGACCGCGACGTGCCCGGCGGCTCGGTCCGAACGGGTGAGGAGGTGGAGCGCGCCCGGACCGGGACGCCGGAGGAGCGGGCCGCCGCGCGCGCTTGGATCGACGAGAACCTGGCCTACGGCCGGACGTGGTCGAACCGGCTCGTCGTCGGCGCGATTGACGGGACGGCGTACCTCGGCCTGAACGACGCGGCGGCCCGCCCGCGCCTCCGGGCGACCGTCACGGCCGAGGGCGTCGCTCGCGTCGAGCTCGTCGGCGAGGACGGCGAGCCGCGTCAGGTTGTAACCTCGGAGGCGTAGCCTAGGGGCGGCCGCTGCCAGCCTCCCGACGCCCGTGCCCAACGTCGACTCCCTCCTCGCCGCCCACGCCCTCGCCGACGACGAGGAGCCCCGCCCAGACGACCCGGCCCCGCGGTCCGGCCGGCCGGACTGCGCCAACTGCGGCACGCCCCTCGCCGGGCCGTACTGCGCCGACTGCGGCCAGCGCGACCAGCCGCTCCGGGTCCCGGTCCACCGCTTTCTCGCCCAGTCGTTCACCGAGTTTTTCGGGGTCGACGGCCGCGTGTGGGCCACGCTCGGCGTCCTCCTGTTCAAGCCGGGGAAGCTGACGGCCGAGTACGTCGCCGGGCGGCGGCGGCGGTACCTCCGGCCGCTCCGGGTGTACCTCTCGACGACGCTCCTCTTTTTCGTCCTCCTCGCCCTTCTCGACCCGGTCGGCCGGTTCCGCGAGAACATCGTCCAGGTCGACGGGCTCGACTCGACGGTCGTGGTCGCCGCGCACCTGGCGCACGTCGAGGCCCAGATCGCGGAGGAGCCCGCCCGCGTCGCCCGCCAGCGGGCGCTCGCCGACTCGCTCCAGGCCCGGGCCGACAGCCTCCAGGCCGCGCTCTCGCCCGGGGCCCTCGCCGACGTCCCGCTCGACTCGCTGGGCGACGCGATCGCGGCCGAGGTCGAGGCGCAACGGGACGCGCTGGACGAGGCCCTCGAAGCGGCCGAGGACGAGGCCGACGACCTCGACGACGTCCGGGGGAGCGCGGACGAGCGGCTGGCGCGGTGGCGGCTCGAAGCGGCGATGCTCCGGGCCCTCCCGCCCGACAGCACTGTCCGCCTGGCCGACGTCCACGCGGCCCGGGCGCAGATCTACCCCGAGAACCAGACGAACATCAACCTCCCCGAGTGGATGGGCCGCTCGGAGTCGCTGGAGCGGCTCGACGAGGCGCGGACGGGCGAGGAGGCCTCGGTCGCGGGGCTCGCGTTCGCGCGCCGGGCGATCGGTCACGTCCCGACGGTCCTGTTCCTCATCCTGCCGGTCTTCGCCCTGATCTTGAAGGTCCTCTACGTCCGGCGGGGGTGGTACTACTCGGAGCACCTCGTCTTCGGGCTCCACACGCACGCCTTCGCGTTCGTCGTGTTCACCCTCGTGGCCCTGCTGGCGGTGGCCGGCGGGGGGGCGGGTTTGACGGGCGTCCTCGCCGTCGTCCTGTGGCTCACGATCCCGGTCTACTTCCTCGTCGCGCAGAAGCGGGTGTACGGGCAGGGGTGGATCAAGACGGTCGTCAAGGCGCTCACGCTGGGGTGGGTCTACCTCTTCGTGCTCATCGGCGGGCTCTTCGGCGTCCTGGTCCTCGCGGCGGCCATCGGCTAGAGGCCGAGGGTGCGGAGGGCCCCGCCGGGCCGGAGCACGGTCGCGCCAGCGGCGCCCGCCTCCTCGGCGAGCGGCCGGCCCGCGGTCACGATCGGGGCGTCCGTCGCCGGCCGCGTCGGCGGG
>CAZDFV010000285.1:0-4460 GCA_964504495.1 uncultured Rhodothermales bacterium | reverse complement strand
CCGGTCGCGGCGTCGGTGACGAACCCGCGGAGCGCGCCCTGCGCCGCGGCCGGGCCGGCGGGGAGCGCCGCCAGCGCGACGAGGAGGACGGACCGGAGGCGCACGGGCGGCGGGGGCGGGGTCGCTACGTTCTCAGAGCTCTGCGTCGACTGGCGGACCCACAAACCGAGTCATTCCTGCGCAGGCGCGGGTAAGGGGGAGGCGTTCCCAGAAGGGACGAGCACATCGCCCCAGATCGACCACCGTCCTCTCTGTCGAGTCGTCCCCGCGCAGGCGGGGATCCAGAGCCGTGAGCGCCGGAGTGCCCTGAGCGTCCTGGATTCCCGCGGGGGGACTGACGGGACATGGTTGCGGAGCCGACGCAGAACGTAGCAACCCTGGGTGGCGGGGTGGGGAGGGCGAGGGTACGGCCGCCGCGTGCACGAGAGGGGGAACGGCCGGCCAGCACGGAGAGAAAACCTCGCCGCCCGGCTGGCGGCGTCCGCCAGCAGCCCGCTCCGTCCGCCAGCGGGCTACATCCGCGTCCGCTCGTCCCAGATCGGCGCGGCCAGGCGGAAGTCGCCCGAGCCGGTCGCGTCGTAGAAGATGAACCGGCGGCCCTGGCCGTAGTACCGCCACTCCTGGTAGGCCCGCGTCCCATACGTGGCCCCGTGCTCGACGACCTCGTCGGGCTCGCCGAACCGGATGAAGACCTCGCCGGGGTCCGTGCTCCACCCGCTCGCGCGGGCGCCGCCCCACCGCGCGTTGGCCGAGGCCACGCGGACGTAGTACTCCTCCATCCGCTCGTTCCGGGGCGTCCCTGGCGAGGGGTCGCGGGCGTCCCAGAACCGCTGGAAGAGGCGGAGCCGCTCGGCCGGCGACGCCGCGGTCCGGATGGCCTCGATCTCGTTCTCGCGCGCCACGTACCGGAGCTGGGCGATGGCCTCGTCGAGGTCGGCCAGCTGGCGGTCGAGCCCGGTCCACCGGACGGCGAACGTCCGTTCGGCCTCGTCGAGCCGGACGCCCGCGGCCGTCTCGAGCCGGACGACGAGGGCGTAGTCGCCCACCGCGAGGTCGGCCGCGTTGATCTGGAAGGCCGCCGGCGTCCGCCCGGCCCCGACCTCGAGCCGCTCGGTCACGGCGACGGGCGTGCCCAGGTCGGCCCGCTCGCGCGGCGCCAGCCCGAGGAGGGCCCCGAACGACGGCCGCTCCCTTACCCGGCCCTGCTCGGTCACGACGTACGTCACGCGGACGGCCCCCGGCGCGGCGGCGTACACGTCGCAGCTTATCCAGAACGCCTCGGCCTCGGTCGAGACCACGCCCCCCACGAGCGGGACGCCCACGCCCGTCTCGGGGTTGTACGACCGCATCAGGAGCGGGTCGCTCAGGGCGGCCGCACCGGACACGTCGCGGACCGTGTGGACCGCGCTGCGCGTGGCCGCCCGCCCGGTCGCCTCGTCCTCGACGGTCACGGCCACGGCGTAGCGGCCCGGCGGGAGGGGCACCGAGACGGTCGCCCGGCTCTCGGCCGCGCCGTCCTGCGTGGCCGCGTAGTCGGCGGCCCGGACGTCGCGCCCGGCCGTCCGGCTGACGACGAGCCGGCCGGGGCGCCCGTCCTCCACCTCACGGACGTCGACGGTCACGGCGTAGGCGGCCTCGAACCCCTCCGTCCGGGCCCGGAACCGGAGGGCCGGGTGGGGCACCGCCGTGAGCACGTCGAGCCGGGCCTCGGCCGAGGGCGCCCGCCGCGTGACGAGGTCGAGGCCGAACGCCGGCGCCTGGGCGGCGGCGACGAGCGGAGCGAGGCAGAGGAGGAGGCCGACGAGGACGCGGCCGAGGGCGTAGCGAGCGGGCACGGGCTCGACTGAGCGGGGGAGGGTCGGACGGATCCGCAGAGGAGAAGATGCAGCGCGTGGGAGCGCTTTCACCGTCCTCACGGGCGAACCGTCGGGGCGCCCGCCTGAACGGACCGCGCGGCAGGCCGGACGGCGGGGCGCCAGGGGCACGGAGGGTACGCCGCACGGGCCCTCGGGTCCGTGGGGGGCACCCCGATCTCCCCTAGGCTGTGTCTGGGAATTGGGTCTGAGGCCGAACGCGAGCGGCCGGCGTCGCCCGCGAGGCGCGCGAAGCAGCCGTAGCCATAGCTACGGCGATGGAGCGCAACGCGGCGAGCGGCGGTGGACGCCGCGTGCAGGCCAGAATCGAGTTCCCAGACACAGCCTAGGCCGTCGCCGCCCGGTCGCCGAAGAGGGCGTCCACGAACGCGGCCCGGTCGAAGGTCTGGAGGTCGTCGATCCCCTCACCGACCCCGATGTACTTGACCGGGATCTGGAACTCGTTCGAGATCCCGATGACGATGCCGCCCTTGGCCGTCCCGTCCAGCTTGGTCAGGACGAGGCCGGTCACGTCGACCGACTCGGTAAAGGCCTGGGCCTGGCGGAGCGCGTTCTGGCCCGTCGACCCGTCGAGGACGAGGAGCACCTCGTGCGGGGCGCCCGCGACCTGGCGGTCCATGACGCGGCGGACCTTGGCGAGCTCGTCCATGAGCCCGACCCGGTTGTGGAGCCGCCCAGCCGTGTCGATCAGGACGACGTCGGCGTCGCGGGCCGTCGCCGCCGCCAGCGTGTCGAAGGCGACGGCCGCCGGGTCCGCCCCCTGGTACTGCTTGATGATGGGGACGCCGGCCCGCTCGGCCCACACGTCGAGCTGCTCCGTCGCGGCGGCCCGGAACGTGTCGGCCGCGCCAAGGAGGACGGACTTGCCGGCCTGCTTGTAGCGGTGGGCCATCTTCCCGATCGACGTCGTCTTGCCGACGCCGTTGACGCCGACGACCATGACCACGTGCGGCGTCGACGGGAGCGGGGCGTCAAAGTCGGCCGGGCGCTCGGGGGCGTTCTGGAGGAGGAGGTCGGCGATCTCGGCCCGGATGAAGCCCTGGAGCTCGGCCGTCGAGACGTACTTGTCCTCGGCCACGCGCGCCTCGATCCGCCGGATGATCTCGACCGTCGTCGCGACGCCGACGTCGGAGGTCACGAGGACCTCCTCGAGGTCGTCGAGCACCTCGTCGTCGACGGTGTCCTTGCCGGCGACGGCCCGGCTGAGCTTGTCGAACAGGCCCGTCCGGGTCTTTTCCAGGCCGGCCTCGAGGGTCTCCTGCTCCTGCTCTTTCTGCTTCCGTTTAAACCCGAAGAGGGCCATGTCTGGGGCGGTCGGTGATCGTGGAGGGCGGTACCGACGCGGGCGCCGGGGGATCCCTGGCCGTCGTGCGTAGGGCGTGGAGCGTGGGGGAAGCCGGTCCGCTGGCGGTCCGCGTGAGCGCCGGGGCCCTTCCGTCCTACGCCCTCCGTCCCACGACCCGGTGCCGTGCGCGGAGCGTGTTGCCGTCGGCCTCGAGCGCGGCCGGCCCGTGGCGCATGATGGCGGCGAACCGGACGCCGTACTTGACGATGGAGACGGCCATGACGGCCGCCGTCAGCCCGACGAGCGCGTCCATGACGGCCGGCCCCGCCCGGAGGAGCGCCGCGACGACCGTGACCGCGAGCGCGGCCACGGCCACCTTCCCGCTCCACAGGGACGATGTGAACCGCCCGAGCCGCCGCGTCTGGACCAGCCCGCCGAGGGCGAGGAGCGTGTCGCGCGAGATGGCGAGGAGGACGAACCACAGCGGGAGCGTCGGCTCGACGGGGCGCAGGAGGAGGGCGAGCGTGACGCCGGCCGCCGCCAGCTTGTCGGCCGTCGCGTCCAGGACCTTCCCCCACTCGCTGACGGTCCCGGTCATCCGGGCCACGCGGCCGTCGAACCAGTCGGTCGCGATCGCCAGCCCGATGAGGGCGAACATCCACCCGACCGGCCCGCCACGGTAGACGAGCACGGCGATGGGCGCGACGAGGACGATCCGCGAGAGGCTCAGGACGTTGGCCGCCGTCCAGAACCGGCCCATCTCGGGGAAGGCGGGGCGGGCGGTCGTGGGCGAGGGCATCGGTGGCATCAGCGTCGCGGCGGGCCGGCCGGCGAGCCGCGAAGATACCGGCCGTCCATCGGGGCCGATCTTCCGCGTCCCCCTCCCCCGCCGCCGTGCTGGCCCTCGTCGTCGTCGCGTTCGTCTTCCAACTGCTCGGATGGGCGTGGGTGGGCGTCGGGCTCCGGCGCGTCCGCGAGGGCGCCCCGCTGGCGGAGGACGAGGGCGGCGAGCCGGCGGCCGTCCCCGTCAGCGTCGTCGTCGCCGCGCACGACGAGGCCGAGCGGCTCCCGGCCCTCCTCCGCGCCCTCGAACACCAGGCGCACCGGGACGCCGACGGCCGCCCCCTGTTCGAGGTCGTCGTCGTGGACGACCGCTCAGCGGACGGGACCGCGGCCGTCGTCGAGGGCTGGGCCCGCCAGTGGGCCAAGCTGGAGCGCGGCCCGGACCTCCGCCTCGTCCGTGTCGAGCCGGGCGAGCCGGAGGCGGCCGGGCTTCCGCCCAAAAAGCACGCGCTCGAACG
>CAZDFV010000284.1:0-4461 GCA_964504495.1 uncultured Rhodothermales bacterium | reverse complement strand
CGGCCCCGCCGCGAACGGCCCCTATCTTGGCCCCACCGCATGGACGCCCGCCCCCTCCCGCCCGCCGCGAGCACGCCGGCCGCCACCCCGGACCCCCCGGCGGCCCGGCGCCTCCGCAAGCGCGACCTCGCCGTCCCGGTCGTGCTCAGCCTCGGGGCCCTCGGCGTGATCTTGTGGGCGACGTACGAGCCCGGGGCGTTCGCGACCGTCCGGTCCACGTTCCGGCCCGAGATCCTGCTCCTGGCCGTCGCCGCGCTCGTGGTCCAGGTCGGGGCCGGGGGGATGCGGCTCCGACACGTCTCGAACGGGGCGTTCTCCCGCGTCGGCGGGCTCCGGAGCCAGCTCACATGGGACTTCATGAGTGCCGTCACGCCGTCAGCGATGGGCGGGGCTCCGTTCGCGGCCTTCTTCATCGCCCGCGAGAACGGGGTGGCCTACGGCCGGGTCACGGCCGTCATGCTGTTCACGATGCTGATGGACCAGCTCTGGTTCGCGCTCCTCATCGTGGTCCTCTACGTCTCGGCGGTCTGGGTGCCCGTCTTCCCGACGGGGTTCGGCGCGGCCGGGATCGGGACGATTGCGGTGTACCTGGGCGGGATGCTCGTCTACATCGCCTTTTTCGCCTACGCCACCCTCTTCCGGCCCGACCTGATCGAGCGGCTGGCGAACCGGGTCGTCCGTCTCAAGTGGCTCCGGCGGTTCGAGCCGGCCGTCCGCCGCGAGACGCAGAAGCTCCGGCGGCAGGCGAAGGTGCTCCGCGGGCAGCCGGCGGCGTTCTACCTCAAGGGCGCCGCGCTCACCCTGCTCTACTGGACGGGCCGGTACGGGATCGTCTTTTTCGTGGCCCTCAGCTTCTGGCGCGAGTTCCGCCACGTCCTGTTCGTCCTGCGGACGGCCGGGCTGTGGCTGGCCGGGCTGGCGATGCCCACGCCCGGGGGCTCGGGCGGGATCGAGGCGCTCTACATGCTCTACCTCGCCCCGCTCCTCCCCGCCGGCTACGGCGCCCCGGCGCTCCTCGGGTGGCGGGCGATCGCGTACTACGGCGTCCTCACACTCGGGGCTTTCGTGGCCGGCGGGGCCGTCCGCTCGCTCCTCCGGGGCGACGCGCCGCCGCCGAGCGTGCCCGACCCGGACGAGGCCGGCGTCCCCCTCACGTCGCCGCTCACCGAGCCCGCGGCCGGGGCGGGGCGGACCGAGATGCCGTCGTGAGCGACCGCCAGCCGGACGGACGTCGGTCGGTCGAAGAACGCCGGGCCGAGGCCGAGCGCTACGACGTCCGGCGGATCCACCCGTCCGTCCGGTTCGGGTCGGCGTCGGACCGCTACGCGGGGTGGATCGGCCAGGTCTACCCGCGCGACGTGTGGGCCGGCGAGGTGACGACGCGGCAAAAGCGGGTCGGCGGGCGGTCGTTCGAGGAGCGGATGCTGCCGGTCGCCTCCGTCGAGGACTACTTCCAGCACTTCGGCGCGCTCGAGGTCGACGCGACGTACTACCGGCCGCTCGTGGAGGCGACGGGGAAGCCCTCCCCCACGCTCTTCCTCCTGGAGCACTACGCGGACGCCTCGCCCGCGAACGCCCGCTTCCTGCTCAAGGCGCCGCAGCAGGTCGTGGCGCGCCGGCTCCGGCGGAAGGTGGACGGCCGGTGGGCGTTCGTCGAGAACGAGAGCTACCTCGACCCCGGCCTCTTTACCCGCCAGTTCCTCGAGCCGGCGCAGGCGAAGCTGGGCGCGAAGCTGGCGGGCGTGATCGTCGAGCAGCCGTACGAGCGGGCCCGCGAGAGCCCGCCGCCCGAGACGTTCGTGGCCGAGTGGGACCGCTTTTTCGCCGACGTGCCGGAGGGCGTGCCGTACCACCTCGAGGTCCGGTCGTCGCACCAGCTCTCGCCGGCGTACGTCGAGTGGCTCCAGCGCCGGGACCTCGGGTTCTGCTTTAGCCACTGGCAGTGGCTCCCGCCGATCGTCGACCAGTGGCGGCTCGTGGGCGAGCGGTTCACGTCGGCGAGCGGGACGGCCGTGCTCCGCCTGATCCAGCCGCGCGACATGGCGTTCGACGAGTCGTTCGCCCTGGCGCACCCGTTCGAGGGGCCGGCGCCCGGCCTCAGCGACACGCGGCAGGCCCGGCGCATGGTCGACGAGGCAACGGCGCTGGCGTACCAAGCCGTCGAGGCCGGCGTCCTGCTCGACGTGGTCTGCAACAACCGGGCGTGGGGGAACGCCCCCGACCTCGCCCGGACGCTCGCGGGCCGGTTCCTCGACTTTGCCGACCGGAAGGGAGCGTAGCGGGGGCGCGCCCGGAGGAAACGGGGGCCGCGCGGATCGCCCCCCGCCGGCCCGCCGTACGCCCCCACTCCCGCCCACCCGTCATGAAGATCACCGTCCTCGGGGCCGGGGCCGTCGGCTCGGCCGTGGCCCACGACCTCGCCCACAGCGACGAGGTCGCGCGCGTCCAGGTCTGCGAGGCCCAGCCGATCACGCTCCGGGCGTTCCGGGCGGCCCACGCGCACCCGCGGCTCCGGACGTACGAGGCCGACGCCCGCGACCTCCACTCGCTCGAGCCGATCGTGGCGGGGAGCGAGGCCGTCGTCTCGTGCGTCTGGCCGGAGCACAACGCCCGGCTCGCCCAGCTGGCGCTCGACGTGGGCGCCCACTTCGTGGACCTCGGGAACCCCCCGGCCGTCCGCGCCGAGCTCGACGGGCTCGCGGACCTCGCCGAGCGCCGCCAGCGGTGGGTCGTGACGGGGTGCGGGCTCGCGCCCGGGCTGGCCGGCGTGCTCACCGTCCGCGGGATCGAGCGGCTCGACGAGGCCCGGGCCGTCCACGTCCGCGTCGGCGACGTGCCGGCCGAGCGGGGCGGGCCGTTCGGGCACCGCCTGGCCCACTCGGCCGAGAAGCTCCTCGACGACTACACGCACCCGGCCCCGGTCCTCGTCGACGGCGAGGTCGAGATGCGCGAGCCGCTGACCGGCGTCGAGGAGCTCGAGGTCGACGGGTTCGGGACGATGGAGGCGTTCTACGCCGGGGGCGGGATGGGCGGGCTCGCCGTCGCGCTCCGGGGCCGGCTCGACCGGCTCGACGCCAAGATCCTCCGCTACCCCGGCCACGCCGACCGGATGCGGTTCCTCCTCGACCTCGGGCTCGCCGAGCCCCAGAGCCTCGACGTCCGCACGCACCTGACGTACCGCGACGTCCTGGCCCGGCGGCTCCGCCAGCGGCTCGGCGGGGCCTACGAGGACGTCGTCCTCGTCCGGATCGCCGTCGAGGGCCGGGCCGGCGGCGAGGAGGGCACCCTCGTCTACGAGATGGTCGACCGGGCCGACCCCGAGACCGGGCTGACCGCCATCCAGCAGTGCTCGGGGTTCCCCGCCGCGGCCGCCGCCGTGCTCCTGGCCGGCCGACAGGTCCCCGGCGGCGGCGTCGGGACGGCCGAGGGCGTGCTCCCCATCGAGCCGTTCGTGGCCCGGCTGGCCGACCGCGGGCTCCACGTGACCGAGCATTGGGTCCCTGCCGAGACGTCCTGACCGCGCCCCCCCTCCGACCCACGACCGAGACCCCATGACCGAGACCGCCCCCATCGCCGTCGAGCGGACCGACGACGGCGTCCTCCACCTCGCCCTCGACCGGCCCGAGAAGAAGAACGCGATCACGCGGGCCATGTACGGCGCCCTCGCCGACGCCCTCGCCGACGCCGCCGAGGACGGCGCCGTGCGGGCGGCCGTCCTGAGCGGGCGGGGCGGCGTGTTCACGGCCGGGAACGACCTCGGCGACTTTATGCAGGGGCCGCCGACGGGGCCCGACAGCCCGGTCTTCCGGTTCCTCTCGGCCGCCGTCGGCTTCCCCAAGCCGCTCGTCGCCGCCGTTGCCGGCCCGGCCGTCGGGATCGGGACGACGATCCTCCTCCACTGCGACCTCGCCTACGCCGCGCCGGACGCCGTCTTCAAGATGCCGTTCGTGGACCTCGGGCTGGTGCCCGAGGCGGCGTCGAGCCTGCTCCTGCCCCGGCTGGCGGGGCCGATGCGGGCGGCCGAGCTCCTCCTGTTCGGCGAGGCGTTCTCGGCCGAGCGGGCGTATGAGATCGGGCTCGTCAACGCCGTCGTGGGCGACCCGGGGGGCCACGCGCTCGAGCGGGCCGGCGTGCTCGCGCGGAAGCCGCCGGCCGCCGTCCGCCAGACGAAGGCGCTCCTCCGCCGGGCCTCGGCGGACGCTGTGGGCGAGACGCTGTCGCACGAGGGCCGGCTGTTCGTCGAGCGGCTGGCGTCGCCCGAGGCGCAGGAGGCGTTCACGGCCTTTTTCGAGAAGCGCGAGCCGGACTTCTCCCGCTTCGCCTAGCGGCCCACCGCCAGCGCCCGGGGGCGGGCCCGCTTAGTCGCCCGGCGCCGGCCAGGTGGCCCCCTCCGTCCGCCCGTGGCCCGTCTCGGCGTCGAACCGGCGGTGGGCGGCGGCGGCCTCGGTCTGGTGCCGGGCC
>CAZDFV010000283.1:0-4484 GCA_964504495.1 uncultured Rhodothermales bacterium | reverse complement strand
AGGTCCCGGCCTCGAGGGCCTCGGGCGTGCCCGGGGCCGGGGGCGCCTCGTCGAGGGCCGGGCCGGCCGGGACGGGGCCGGTCGCGGACGGCGAGACGCGCGGGCCGCCGAGGTGCTGGCGGTACCGCTCCTCGCCGGTCTCGAGGTCGACCTCGACCCGCTCGCGGAGGCCGCCCTTGTTCAGGTCGACCGTGACCCGGGCCAGCCGGGGGTCGACGTCGGAGACCCGGCCGAGGTAGACCCGGTCGCCGGCCCGGAGCTGGCGGAGCTGGCCGCCCCGCGAGAACACGGCCGTCCCGCCGACCACGCTCACGAGCGGGTCCGACCCGACCTCGACGAGGTCGTCGGCGTTGGGCGGGAGCGCGTCGAGGACGAACGGGAAGAACGGGTTGACGGCCGCGCGGCGGGCCGGGAACGCCTCCGGCGGCGGGGCCACGGCCCCCTCGGGCGCGCTGATGTCCCGGTCCGAGCTGTAGAAGGCGTCGACCGACATCGAGAACGACGCGAGCACGACCTGGCGGCCCGGGCCCTCGCCCTCGCCCCCGATCGTGACCACCTCCTTGGTCACCTGGAGGTCGCGGACGCGGTAGAGCCCGCGCCCGTTCTCGAGGTGCCAGACGAACGCGAACAGGCTCTCGAAGTACGCCTCGCCCGTCACCTGGTAGGTGTACGTCGAGGCCACGGGGCCCGGCGTCACCCCGCTGAGCGCGAGGTCGAACCGGTGGAAGCCCCGCGACGAGAGCGCGTTGAGGTAGGCGACGACCTCGGCCGAGGTCAGCGCCGACGGGAGCACCTTGTACCGGGTGTTCCACTGGGCCAGCGTGGCCGCCGCCGACTCGCTCGCGGCGGCCTCCTCGACGAGGAGCGTCTCGACCTGGGCGTCCCGGTTCTCGAGCGCCTCGATGTCGGCCTCGACGGCCTCGAGCTCGGCGGGCTGCACCCGCTGCGTCACGTAGTACCCCCCGCCGACGGCGGCGGCGAGCAGGACGGACAGGATGGCGGTGTTGAGGACGTCGGCGGACATGGCGGGCGGGGGCGGGGGGGCCGGGGGGCGTCGTTACTGGGCGGGGCCGTCGGCGGGCGGCGCGCCGAGCGCGTCGGTCCGGGCCGGCGGCCCGTCGTCGGCCCGCTCGCGGAGCACGCGCGTGACCTGGGGGAGCGTGGGCGGCTGCGAGAACCGCATGGTGTAGGGGTACACGGCGTACCCGCGGATCTCGTCGAACGAGACCGACTCGATCGTCGCCCCGAGCCGCTCGGCCAGGCCGACGACGTTCCCGCGCGTGGTGGCGTACCCGACCAGGGCCACGTCGTGGCCGCTGGGCGTCCACTCCTCGATCCAGACCCCGCCGGTCTGGGCGGCCGCCCGGGTCGTCCGGAGGAGCGTCTGCGTCCAGCGGTCGGTGTCGATGAGGAGCGAGTCGAGGGCCCCGAGCGAGGCCGTCAGCGCGGCCTGGCGGCCCTGGAGGCTGTCGATCCGGGCCTGGAGCTGGGGGGCCGACATCCGGGCCTCGGGCGGGAACTCGGCCAGCCGCTGCTCGGCCGCCGCGATCTCGCCCTCCTGGGACACGTAGAGGTAGCTGAAGAACAGGGCGGCCATGAACAGGACGACGCCGACGAGGAGGGTGTGCCACCCGAGGACGAGGTCCACCCGGCCCCGCCTCCGCTTGAGGAGCGAGGCGGGGAGGAGGTTGGCCTCCTCGAACGGGGACCCCTTCGTGCCCCGGAGGTGCCCGGCCACGGCGGCCCCGGCAGCCCCGACGAGCGGCGGCGCCAGCGGGCCGTACGGCCCGACGAGCCCCTCGCGCGCCAGCCCCTCCCGGGCCGTCTCGACCCGGGCCTCGGGGTAGAACGCGGCGAACCCCTGGACCAGCTCGTCCTCCCGCTCGTCGGCCACGACGACCACGTGGTGGACCGTGCCGACGCCCTGGACGTCCTGCTGGAGGAGCACCCGGCTGCAGATCGTGTCCGGCCCGTCGAAGGCCGTCACGCTCTGCATGAGCTCGTAGTGGTGGACCTCCGCGCCGCAGAGCAGGAGCACGACGGTGTCCTCGGCCCCGACCCGGACGACGGCCGTGTTCTCGGCCGGCTCCGGCGCCAGCGCCCGGCGGACGAGCCCGACGAGGAGCGGGACCTCGGCCTCGAGCGTCCGCACGGCCGTCTTCCGGTACGCCCCCTGCTCGCGGAGCATCGAGAGCGACTCGGCCACGGGCTCCGACGGCGTCGGGGCCACGGCGAGGTAGCGGCGGAGCCCGTCGCGCGGCGTCATCGGGACGAACGCCAGGCGCTCCGGGTCGGGCCGGAACCCGAGGTCGGGGAGGAGCTCGACGAGCCGCTCGCGCTTGACCGGGGCCCGCGCGTCGGCCGCCTCCGGCTCCTCCCTCGCCGGGTCCTTCTTGTCCTTCTTGCCGCCCCGCTTCTTGTCCTTCTTCTCCGGGGGGACGACGACCTCGGCGTAGGCCACGTCCGGCGGGTCGACCGCGAAGGCCAGGGCCGGCCGGCCGAGCCCGGCCCCGTCGCACTCCTCGAGGATGTCGCGGAGCTCGAACACGATGGGCTGGGCCTGGGCCTCGACCTCGGTCGCCGTCGAGGCCGCCTCGTAGGCGGCGTCGGTCGAGACGCCCATCCCGGCGAACTCGGCCGAGAAGTCGATCTCGGCGGCGCCCCCGAACTGGACCGAGTCGTCGCCGAGCGCGTCGAAGGCGAGGTCCTCCCCGGCCGTGACCTCGTCGGGGCTCAGGGCGCCCTCGCCGACGGCCCCGCCGAACTGGCTCTCGGCCCGGTTCCGGACGAACTGGCGGACCGGCTCGTAGCCCTCGCCCGTCGGGCGGACGAGGACGCCGTAGACCCGCGCCGGCGTGACGTGGACGCCGAGGACGAGCGGCTCCTTGGACCGCGACGCCCTCGCGCGCTTGCCCCGGGCCTTTTTCGCCCCGGCGGCGGCGCCCTCCGGGCCGGCCCCCTCCCCCTCGGGAGCCCCGTCGACCGGGCCGTCCGCGTCGTCGAGGACGACGCCGGGCAGGGCGCCGTCGCCCTCGGGCGCGTCCGCGGCGGGGTCCGGGGCGTCCACGACGGGGTCGGGCGCGTCCGGGAGGGGGTCGAGGGGGCCCTCGGAGAAGGTGATCGAGTCGTCCATCGGTCGTGGGGGGCGCGGAGCCGGGTGCGGGGCCTAGGCCGCCTGCATGAGCTGCTGGAAGCGCCGCTTGTTGTTGCTGTACTGGAGCCCGATCTCGGGCGTGATCTTCCGCTCCCGGGCGAGCCGGTAGAGGTCCTGCTCGAGCGTCGTCATCCCCTGGCGCCCGCCCTCCCACATCATCTGGTAGATCTCGCCGGTGTTGTCGTTGAGGATGGCCGCCTTGACCGAGGCCGTGACCCACAGAACCTCCTTGGCGAGCACGCGGCCGCCCCCGACCTTCGGCGGGAGCTTCTGGGAGACGACGCAGTTGAGGACGTCGGCGAGGCGGGACCGGACACGCGTCTGCTCGTGGGGCGGGTACTCGGCCACGATCCGGTCGAGGCTCTCGACCGCGCTCGCGGTGTGGAGCGTCGAGAACACCTTGTGCCCGGTGTCGGCCGCCTCGATGGCGGCGTCGATGGTCTCGGGGTCCCGCATCTCCCCGATCATGATGACGTCGGGGTCCTGCCGGAGCGCCTGGCTCACGCCCGTCTTGAAGCTGGGCACGTCGGGCCCGACCTCGCGGTGCCGGATGATGCACCGGTGGGGGTGGTGGACGTACTCGAGCGGCTTGGCGATGATGACGATGTGGCCGTCGAAGTCCTTGTTGTTCGCGTCGATCACGGCGTCGAGCGTCGTGCTCTTGCCCGACCCCGTCACGCCGGTCACGAGCGCCAGCCCGCTCCGGACGTTCGAGAACAGGAGGCCCCGCTCGATGACCGGGTGGAACCCCAGCGTGCCGAGCGCCCGGACCTCCTCGTTGATCGCCCGGAGACAGACGCCGAGGTGCCCGTTGTCGAAGTACGCCGTGCAGCGGAACCGCTTGCGTACGCCCCCCTCCTCGAGCTGGTACGAGAAGTCGGCCGACTGCGCGGCCCAGAGGTCGTCGAGCTGGCGCTCGGAGAGGAGGTTGAGGATGAGGACGTCGACCTCGTCGTTCGAGGCCACGCCGAGCTCGAAGTGCGGGGTCTTGTCCCCGTTCACGCGGTACCACACGCGCCCGGACGTGGCCGGGCCGCCCAGGTCGAGGTCGCTCGCCCCCATCGGGTGCATCCGGGCCACGTACTGCTCGACGAACGTCCGGAGCGCCTCCCGCTGGTCGACCGAGAGCTGGGCGACCTGGGCGGCGTAGTACTTCAGCCGGTCGGTCCCGGCCAGCCGCTTCGGCGCGCTCCGCGCCAGCGGCCGGACGAACGGGGGGATCCGGTGGAACCCCTCGCCGTCGAGCGCACCGGGGTCGGGGGCGCCCCCCGCCGGGCCCTGCGACAGGACCCCCGGCGGGGCCACCGGCGGGGCCACCGGCGGGGCCGCC
>CAZDFV010000282.1:0-4490 GCA_964504495.1 uncultured Rhodothermales bacterium | reverse complement strand
AGAGACCACGGGATCGGCCGATTAGGACGCGACCTTGAATGTCACTACGACCTAGCAGGACGGCCGCGCAGTCCGTTTTCGACGGCTCCTCCCACACCCCCGCCCCCCGCACCCCCATACTCCCCGCATGGCCCTCCTCACGTTCGACCGCGTCCACAAGGACTACGGCGTCAAGCCGCTCCTCGACACGGTCTCGTTCGTCGTCGAGGCCGACGAGAAGGTCGGCGTGATCGGGGCCAACGGGTCGGGCAAGACGACGCTCCTCCGGCTCGCAGCCGGGGCCGAGCCGCCCGACGGCGGGCGCGTGCTCACCGCCCCCGGCGCGCGCGTCGGGTTCCTCCCCCAGCGCCCGCCCTTCGACGAGGGGCAGAGCGTGCTCGGCGCCGTGTTCGCCGGCGAGGGCCCCTCGATGCGGCTCCTCCGCGACTACGAGGCCGCCGTCCACGCCCTCGAACGGCGCCCGGACGACGCCGCGCTCGCGGCCGAGATGACGCGGCTGGCGGCCCGGCTCGACGCGACCGGCGGGTGGGACCTGGAGGCCCAGGCCCGGGCCGTCCTCGACCGCCTCGACATCACCGACACGGACGCCCTCGTCGGGACGCTCAGCGGCGGCCAGCGGAAGCGCGTCGCCCTCGCCCGCGTCCTCGTCGAGCGGCCCGACCTCCTGGTCCTCGACGAGCCGACGAACCACCTCGACGCCGAGACGGTCGAGTGGCTGGAGGGCTTTCTCCGGGCCTACGCGGGCGCGCTCCTCCTCGTTACCCACGACCGGTACTTCCTCGACCGCGTGACGAACCGGATGTTCGAGGTCGCCGGCGGCGAAGTCACCCGCTACGTCGGGGCGTACTCGGACTACCTCGAGCAGAGGGCGGCGCAGGAAGCCGTCGAGGCCCAGAACGAGGCGCGGCGCGCGAACCTCGCCAAGCGCGAGCTCGCCTGGCTCCGGCGCGGCGCGAAGGCGCGGACCTCGAAGTCGAAGGCCAGGATCAGTCGGGCCCACGCCCTCCTCGACGCGGCGCCGGACGGGCCCGACGCCCAGCTCGAGATCGCCTCCGCCTCCAGCCGGCTCGGCAAGAAGGTCGTCGAGCTGCGCGGCGTGACGAAGGGGTTCGACGGGCAGACGCTCGTGGAGGACTTCACCTACCTCGTCCCGCGCGGCGACCGGGTCGGGATCATCGGCCCGAACGGGTCGGGAAAGACGACGCTCCTCGAGATGATCGCCGGCCGGCTGGCGCCCGACGCGGGCACCGTCGAGCGCGGCCCGACCGTGCAGGTCGGCTACTACGACCAGGAGAGCCGGGCGCTCGACGACGGGCAGACGGTCCTCGGCTACATCGAGGACGTGGCTGAGAACGTGGCGACGGCCGACGGGTCGGTCATCACCGCGAGCCAGATGCTCGAGCGGTTCCTGTTCCCCCGCGCCCAGCAGCGGACGCCCATCGCCCTGCTCTCGGGCGGCGAGCGCCGGCGGCTCTACCTCCTGCGCGTGCTGATGGGGGCCCCGAACGTGCTCCTCCTCGACGAGCCGACGAACGACCTCGACATCCCCACGCTCGTCGCGCTCGAGGACTACCTCGACACGTTCGCCGGCGCCCTCGTCGTCGTCTCGCACGACCGCTACTTCCTCGACCGGACCGTCGGCCACCTGTTCCGGTTCGAGGGCGACGGCCGGGTCCGCGAGATCCCAGGCAGCTACAGCGCGTGGCTAGAGGTCAAGTCCCGGGAGGAGGCCGAGGCCGCGCGCGCTCAAGCCGCCCGGGCCGCCCGCCGGCCGGCCGAGGCCGCGCCCGAGCCGGCCGCGACGGCGCCGGCCGCGAAGGCGCCGGGCGGGAAGCTTTCCTACAAGGAGAAGCGGGAGCTGGAGGCCGTCGAGGCCCGGATCGCCGAGGCCGAGGCCCGCCAGCCGGAGCTGGAGGCGGCCCTCGCCGAGCACGCGACGGACGCGGAGAAGGTCGTCGCGCTCTCCGCCGAGCTGGCGGCCCTCGTCGAGCAGCTCGACGCCGACGTGGACCGCTGGGCCGAGCTGGCGGAGCGGGCGTAGGGGGGCTGCGTGTGGGGGATGGGAGTCTGGGAGTGGCGGGCCCAGGCCCCTCCTCCTGCACCCCGACCTCATCCCCTCCCGGGTGAGGCGTTGAGCGCTGAGACGTTCAGAGCCCCCACACCCCCGTCCCCCCGCACTCCTCCTACAGCTCCCAGGCCAGCCCGAGCCCGACGTCGAGCCCCTCGACGTCGCCGAGGGCGGTGCCGAGTCGTCCAATAACGGTAGCCGACGGGCCGAGACGAAGGCGCGGGAGGACCCGGAGGTCCGCCACGAACTTGTCCTCGAACAGCTCGCTCGCGTCGTAGTACCGGCCCCCGACGTGCCCGCCGACCTCGACGCGGTCGCTCAGCCGGACGGACACGTCCACGAGCGCGCGGGCCTGGGCCGGGACCGTCCCGTCGGCGCCGAAGCGGAGGCCGAGGCCGGTCGCCTCGCCGGCCGGGCGGCTCCGCACGCGGCCGAGGGCGCGGGCCCGGAGGCGGCCCGTCTCCGTCCGCCCCTGGACCGTGAGCGAGACGGCGTCGCCGGGCGCGAACGTCTCGCCGTCCCACGTGTCCTCGCCGTAGAGCGAGACGGTCACGTCGGCCCCGACCGAGGAGCGGGCGCCGACGGCGGCGTCGAGCCCGGCCGTGAGGAGGACTTCGTCGGCCGGGTCGTAGTCGGCCTCGACCTCGACCTGGGGCGCGAACGCCCCCCGGAGCTGGACCGCCGCCCCGACGCCGACGGAGAGCCGGCGGCCGACGGGCAGGGCGAACGTGAGCCCGGGCGTGACGTTGAGGCCCTGGCCGAGGCTGGGGAGCCGGAACCCGTAGAACCCCTGGCCGAGCAGGAACGCCGTCTGCGCCTCGTCCGCCGTCAGCGTCCGCTGGCCGGTCGGGACGTTGACGAGCGTGCTGGCGACGAGCGCCCCCTCCCCCACGGCCCGGACGTGGCTGACGGCGACCTGGACGTCGCCGAGCCCGCCCAGATCGGTCATGCCGTCGCCCCCGACGGTCGCGTAGGCCGTCCGGGCGCTCACGGCCCACGTCCCCGCCAGCGGGACGAACACGTCGACCGGGACGACGACCTGGGCGACCGTCGCGCCCCCGAGCGCGAAGCTCTGGACGCCCGGCGCGACGGCGACGGACGGGCGCGGGGCGTCGGACCCGACGTAGAGCGGCACGCGCTCGGCCGGCTGCGCGCTGGCGGCCGCCGCCAGCAGGAGGAGGAGCGGGAACGGGCGCATGGCGCTAGCGGACGACGGTGAGCGGGCGGACGGCCTGGAACGCGCCGGCCCGGAAGCGGACGAGGTAGACCCCGGCGGCCACGCTGGGCGTCCAGGTCGAGGTCCAGACGCCGGCGTCGCGCTCGCCCTCGGCGACGACGGCCACGCGGCGGCCGACGGCGTCGAACACCTCGACCACGACGGGCCCCGGCTCGGCCAGCGCGTACGCCAGCCGGGCGCGGCCGCGCGTCGGGTTCGGGGCGGGCGGCGCCAGTCCGAAGGCGAGCGGCCCGGCCGCCTCGCCCGCCGTCCCGCCGGTGACCCTCACCGTCACGGGCACCTCGGCGACCGGCGCCGCCGGGTCGTTCGTCGAGACCTGGACGACGGCCCGGTGCGCCCCGAGCGCGAGCGCCGAGGCGTCCACGCCGAGCCGGAGCACGACCTCGCCGCCGGCCGGGACCGTCCCTTCGCGCGACGAGAGCGAGAGCCAGCCGAGCCGGGCGTCCGTCGAGGCCACGCCCTCGTCCGGGAACACGTCGGACCCGTCCGAGCCGTGCGTCTCCCCGACAAAGTCGAACGACCCGTCCCCGACGAACGCGGCCGGGACCGCGAACCGGACCGTCCGGCCGTCGACGCGGGCGGGGACGTACCGCGAGGCGAACGGGGGGACGAACTGGTAGACCTGGACCTCGCCGTAGACGGCCCCGTACAGCCCGATCCCGACGTCCGTGCCGAGCCGTCGCTCCCCGCCGCTGAGGTAGACGCTCGTGCCCGTCTGCGCCGAGCGGTCGGTGTCGAGGTAGAGGCCCCCGCCGAAGCTGGAGGTCTCCACGGCGCGGGCGAAGACGAGCTCGAGGGCGAGGTCGCCGTCGGCATCGACCGCCCCGCGGAGCTCGACGAGGTCGTTCACGCCCCCCTCGTCCGGGTCGACGTGGAGCGTCGGGAGGTCGACGGCCGTGCTCGCCAGCGCCGGGCGGACGGCCCCGGTCCGGGCCAGGGCCGCCTCGCGGGCGGCGAGCGCGGACCCGGCCTCCGCCAGCACGAACGGGGCGCCTCCGGCCGCCGGGCCTCCGGCCGACCCGCTGGCGGCTTCGGTGACCGTGGGCGAGGCGACCCGGGCCCGGTACGTCAGCGGGCTCCCGCCCGTGTTGGAGAGCGTGAGCGCGGTCTCCGCCGTGCCGCCCGCGGCCACGTCCACGACCACGACCGCCGCCGAGAGCGCGGCGACCGGGGCGGGCACGGCCG
>CAZDFV010000281.1:0-4494 GCA_964504495.1 uncultured Rhodothermales bacterium | reverse complement strand
CGCCGGCGACGGGCTAGCGGACCCGTCCGCCCTCGACCTGGCGGCCCCCGCCCGCTGAGGACGGCCGCGCCGAGCGGCACCGCCAGCGGTCCGGGCCGGTACCTTCCGGGCCCCCGCCGCCCGCCCCGCCGATGACGCCGCAGCCGCTCCCCGACGACCCCGAGGTCACCGATGCCCTCGCCCGCGAGCACGGCCTGACCGACGACGAGTACGCGCGCGTTCAGGCCATCCTCGGCCGCACGCCGACCTACAGCGAGCTCGGCGTCTACTCGGTCATGTGGAGCGAGCACTGCTCGTACAAAAACTCCATCGCCCTCCTCAAGACGCTCCCGCGCGACGGCGAGCGCCTGCTGGCGGCGGCCGGCGACGAGAACGCCGGGCTCGTCGACATCGGGGACGGGTGGGCCGTCGCGTTCAAGATCGAGAGCCACAACCACCCGTCGGCCGTCGAGCCGGTCCAGGGCGCGGCGACGGGCGTCGGCGGCATCCAGCGGGACATCTTCACGATGGGCGCCCGTCCGATTGCCAGCCTCAACTCGCTCCGGTTCGGGTCGCTCGACACGCCGCGCGTCCGGTTCCTCGTCGACGGCGTGGTGCGCGGGATCGGCGGGTACGGCAACTCGTTCGGCGTGCCGACCGTGGCCGGCGAGGTCTGTTTCGACCCGGCCTACGAGGGCAACCCGCTCGTCAACGCCATGTCGGTCGGCGTCGTCCGCGTCGGCGAGACGGTCAGCGCGACGGCCGAGGGCGTGGGCAACCCGGTCTACATCGTGGGAAGCGCGACCGGCCGCGACGGCATCCACGGGGCCACGTTCGCGAGCGAGGAGATCTCCGAAGACTCCGACGCCAAGCGCCCGAACGTCCAGGTGGGCGACCCGTTCACCGAGAAGCTGCTGCTCGAGGCCACGCTCGAGGCCGTCAAGACGGGCGCCGTCGTGGGGATGCAGGACATGGGCGCGGCCGGGATCACGTGCTCGTCGTCGGAGATGAGCGAGAAGGGCGCCGTGGGGATGGACCTCCAGCTCGAAAAGACGCCGCAGCGGGAGGACGGGATGACGCCCTACGAGATCCTCCTGAGCGAGAGCCAGGAGCGGATGCTCGTCGTCGTGGAGAAGGGTCGCGAGGCCGAGGTCGAGGCCGTCTTCGACAAGTGGGACCTCCACGCCGTCCCCATCGGCGAGGTCACGGACACCGAGCGCGTCCGCGTGTTTTGGAATGGGGAGCTGGTCGTCGATGTCCCTGCGGAATCCCTCGTCCTGGGCGGCGGGGCGCCCGTCTACGAGCGCGAGACGCGGCGGCCCGGCTACCTCGACGAGACGCGCGCGTTCGACCCCGCCGCGCTGGCGGACCTCACGGCCGAGACCGCCGGCCCCGCCCTCCTCGACCTGATGGGCGCCCCGAACATCGCCTCGAAGCGGTGGATCTGGGAGCAGTACGACCACGAGGTCCGCACGAACACGGTCGCCGGGCCGGGCCCGACCGACGCCGCCGTCGTCCGCCTCAAGGGGACCGCCCATGTGGCCGAGGACGGGACCGCCAGCGGCGAGCGCGGCCTCGCCATGAAAGTCGACTGCAACGGCCGCTACGTTTTTCTCAACCCGCGCCGGGGCGCCCAGATCGCCGTGTGCGAGGCGGCCCGGAACGTGGTCTGCGCCGGCGGCGAGCCCCTCGCCGTCACCAACTGCCTCAATTTCGGCAATCCGTACAAGCCCGAGGTCTACTGGCAGTTCTCCGAGGCCGTCGGGGGCATGGGCGACGCCTGCCGCGCGCTCGGCACGCCGGTCACGGGCGGAAACGTGAGCTTCTACAACGAGAGCCCTGGGGGCGCCGTCTTCCCCACACCCACGATCGGCATGGTCGGGCTCGTCGAGGACGTCGAGCGCGACACGACGACGGCCGCGTTCCAGGCCCCGGGCGACGTGCTCCTTTTGGTTTCGCCCGCCGCGTGGTGGCACACGGGCGGCGTCGAGGCCAGCGAGTTCCTGGCCCAACGGGGGCACACGGCCGGCGACGCCCCGCGCCTCGACATGGAGGAGGAGAAGGCGGTCCACGCGGCCGTGCTCGCCGCGATCCGCGCCGGCCTCGTGCGGAGCGCCCACGACGTCTCGGACGGCGGGCTGGCGGTGTGCCTCGCCGAGAGCGCCGTGTTCTCCGGCTTCGGCGCCGACGTCGCCCTGCCGGCCTCCGGCGCGCGCCTCGACGCCGTCCTGTTCGGGGAGGCCCAGAGCCGCGTCGTCCTGAGCGTGGCGCCCGACGACGCCGAGGCCGTCCGCCAGCTCGCCGAGCAGCACGGCGCGCAGGCCACGCCGATCGGGACGGTCTCGGACGGACCGCTGGCGCTCTCCGTCGGCGCGGAGCCCGTGCTGTCGGTCGCCGTCGCGGACCTCGCGGAGCCCTACGAGACGGCCATCCCCCGCGCGATGGGCGACCTCGTGCCGGGGGCGTGAAGCAACGCCGAGGTCTGGACGCATAGGGGGGGTAGCACTTCGACAGGCTCACCTTGTCATCCTGAACCGCCAGGTCGGCGTAGCCAGCGTCAGCGAAGGATCTCGGCGCGGTGCCCCGGCCGTAGACACCGGTGCCTACGTCCTGTGAGATCGGCGTCGAGGTCCTTCGTCGCTCCGCTCCTCAGGATGACACGATAGGGTGGTCACGGTAGTAGGTAGAGCGGCTTGGAGCGCTGGCGGTGTCTCCACCCGCTCTGCCTGCTCGCTCTACCCGCTCGTCGCCTCCGCCAGCGTGGCGGGCCACGCGGCCCCGTCGCCGCTGGCGGGCGCGCGGGGGAGCGTGACGGTGAACGCCGTCCCGACGCCGACGGCGCTTTCGACGCCGATCGTCCCGCCCATGAGCGCCACGAGCCGCTGGGTCAGGGCGAGGCCCAGCCCGGACCCCTCGTGGCTCCGGCCGTGGCCCTCCGACGCCTGCCGGAACTCGGCGAACAGGTCCGGGAGGAACGCCTCGGGGATCCCGACGCCCGTGTCCACGACGCGGAGGACGACGTCGGCCGCGTCGGCGCGGACCTCGACCGTGACGCCGCCGGCCTCGGTGAACTTGACCGCGTTCCCGACGAGGTTGGTCACGACCCGGTCGAGCGCCCCGACGTCGAGCGTGGCCGGGACGGGCCCGTCCGCCTCGACGCGGAGGGCGAGGCCCCGGCCCTCGGCGAGCGCCCGGAGCAGGCCGACCGTCTCGCCGACGGTCGCGACCACGTCGAGGGGCTCGGGCCGGAGCGCCTCGCGGCCGGCGTCGAGGGCGGCCAGGTCGAGGACCGAGTTGAGCGTCGTGAGCAGCCGGCGGCCCCCGTTCTCGATGGCCTCGGTGAGGTCGCGGTGTTCGGCGTCGACCTCCTCGCCGAGGAGCTCGGCGAACCCGAGGATGGCCGTCAGCGGCGTCCGGATCTCGTGGCTCATCGAGGCCAGGAACGCGCTCTTGGCCTGGGC
Organism: uncultured Rhodothermales bacterium; assembly: GCA_964504495.1. GTDB lineage: Bacteria > Bacteroidota > Rhodothermia > Rhodothermales > Rubricoccaceae > Rubrivirga. Next base: position 1,054 of record CAZDFV010000281.1, on the reverse strand, counting down.
CATGGCCTCGGCCTGCTCGCGGGCCTCGACGAGGCCCTCCTCGTAGGCCCGCCGGGCCTCGACGTTGCGGGCGAGCGAGAGCACGCGGTCGGCCCCCTCGATCTCGAGCACCTGCGACTCGAACTCGTAGAGCCGCTCGCCGCGCGGGCCGCCGAGGCGGAGGTCGCTCCGCGCGTTCCCGGCCCGGCGGAGCTCGGCGAGGTGGGCCCGGGCCGCCCCCCGGTCGGCGGGGAGGACGAGGTCGGGGAGGGCCGGGGCGGGGTCGCGGGGCCCCAGCCCGAGGGCCCGCCGGGCCTCCCGGTTCAGGTCCGACACGGCGCCGTCGAGGTCGTGGACGAACACGGCGTCCGAGGCCCGCTCGACGAGCGTCTGGTACTGGCCCTCCTGGGCCCGGAGCGCGGCCACGCGCCGCCGGACCTGGACCCGGAACGCGCCGGCCAGCCCCGCCGCCAGCACGAACAGCCCGAGCGCCGCGAACGCCCCCCAGCGGTACGCCGCCGCCGGCACCCCGACCACCTCGACGCTCTCGGGCCCGAGCGGGTAGACCTGGTACGACTCGGTGTAGGGCGCGACCCGGTCGTACTGCCCCACCACGCCGACCACGCGGACGCGGTCGCCCGGCTGGAGGCCCTCGAACGAGACCGGCTCCGGGCGCCCCCGGAACGCGAACGCGACGACCGACGAGAGGTCGTCGAGCGAGAGCATGAGGGCGCGGCCGGCCGTCACCTCGCTCCGCCCGACGACGATGCCCTCGACCTCGACGAGCCGGCCCTCGACGGTCTCCGGGGCCTCGCTCGCGTAGGGGACGGGCGGCGGGCGGCGCCGGTCCCCCCCGGTCCGGTGGAGCGCCCGCGCGACGACCGAGGCCGTCCCGTTCTGGAACTGGAGGACGCCCGTGACGACGACGTGGTCGCCGGCCTCGACCCCCTCCGGGACGCCCCGGACCTCCACGCCGCCCGTCACGTCCTGGATGTAGACGACGTCGCGGCTCGGCCCGAACGTGCCCGCCGCCGCCGGGGCCCGGCCGGCGACGGTGACGGTCTGGCCGAGCCGG
>CAZDFV010000280.1:0-4519 GCA_964504495.1 uncultured Rhodothermales bacterium | reverse complement strand
CCGCCCTCGCCCCGCGCGCGCCGGCCGGAGCCTGACGCGCCGGCCGGCGTAGTCTCCGCGCCCCCCACCCTCCCCCCTGCATGGACGCCGCCCTCGCTTACGCCCGCGACCACGCCGACCGCTTCGTCGAGGAGCTCAAGGCTTGGCTCCGGATCCCCTCGATTTCGACCGACGCCGAGTACGACGCCCACACGCGCCGCGCGGCGGACTGGCTGGCCGAGACCCTCCGCGACGCCGGCCTCGAAACCGTCGAAGTGCTGGAGACGGGGACGGCCGAGAGCCCGGGCCACCCCGTCGTCTTCGCCGAGCACCACGTCTCGGACGACGCGCCGACGGTCCTCGTCTACGGCCACTACGACGTCCAGCCGCCGGACCCGCTCGACCTCTGGGAGAGCCCGCCGTTCGAGCCCGTCGAGAAGGACGGCAGTCTCGTCGCACGGGGCGCGGCCGACGACAAGGGCCAGGCGTTCATGCACGTCAAGGCGGCCGAGGCGTACCTCCAGTCCGGCGCCGACCTGCCCGTGAACCTCAAGCTGATGGTCGAGGGCGAGGAGGAGAGCGGGTCGGTCCACCTCGCGTCGTTTATCGAGGCCCACCGCGACCGGCTGGCGGCGGACGTGGTGCTCGTGAGCGACACGGCCCTCTTCGCGCCGGGCGTCCCGTCGATCGCGTACGGGCTGCGCGGGCTGGCCTACGTCGAGGTGGAGTTGGAGGGGCCGAGCCGGGACCTCCACTCGGGCGTCTACGGCGGCGGCGTCGAGAACCCGATCAACGCGCTGGCCCGGATGATCGCGGACCTCCACGACGCCGACCACCGCGTGACGGTCGCCGGCTTCTACGACGACGTCCGCGACCTCTCGGACGCCGAGCGTGAGGCGTTCCGCCAGCTCCCGTTCGACGAGGACCGCTGGCGCAACGAGGCTGGCGTCGAGGCCACGAAGACGGAGGCCGGCTACTCGGTCCTGGAGGGGACCACGGCCCGGCCGACGCTCGACGTGAACGGGATCTGGGGCGGGTACACCGGCAAGGGCGCCAAGACCGTCCTCCCGTCAAAGGCGACGGCCAAGATCTCGTGCCGGCTCGTCCCGGACCAGACGCCGGACGACGTCACCGACAAGCTCCGCCGTCACTTTGAGGCGCACGTGCCGGAGACGATGCGGCTCACGTTCCGCGACCTCCACGGCGGTCACGGCGCGCTTGTGGACACGTCGGCGCCGGCGATGCAGGCGGCGGCCGAGGCCCTAGAGGGCGTGTTCGGCCAGCGTCCGCACTTCACGCGCGAGGGCGGCTCGATCCCCGTCGTGGCCGACTTTAAGCGGCTGCTGGGCCTCGACACGGTGCTGATGGGGTTCGGCCTGGACTCGGACGCGATCCACAGCCCGAACGAGCGGTTCGGGCTCGACCGGTTCCACCAGGGGATCGAGGCGTCGGTCCGGTTCCTCGACGCCTACGCCCGCCAGGCCGAGCCGACGGCCGCCACCTAGCCCGCCGGCTGGCGGGGCCGTCCGCCAGCGGGGGGCCGCTACGCCACCGGCTTCGCCCACGCCGAGGCCGTCTCCGTCCCCCGCCCGTGCGGCCGGTGGAGGAGGTAGCCGGCCCACGTCAGCGGCGCGAGGGCCGCCAGCAGGGCGCGGCGGCGGGGGAGGCGCGAGAACGCGATGTCGTGGCCCAGCGCTGTGACCGGGTTGATGAACGAGGCCCACGCCCGGAGCGGGAGGCCGACGAGCGCCCGCAGGTCGTCGACCGTGTAGCCCCGGCGGACGTGGCCCCACTCGGCGAACAGCTCGGCCTCGGTCGGGGCGACCGGGCGGAAGGCGCCGTACCAGGGGTACCGCCACCGCGCGTGCGGCGTGCTGACGAGGAGCGTCCCCCCCGGCCGGAGGACGCGGGCGGCCTCGCGCGCCGCCGCCTGGTCGTCCGCGACGTGTTCGAGGAGGTCGAACTGGGTCACGACGTCGAACCGCCCGCTCTCGAACGGGAGCGCCGTCGCGTCGCCCACGACGAACGTCACGCGGTCGGCCCGGTTGGGCGCGGCCTCGGCGTAGGCCGGGTCGATGTCGAGCGTCGTGACGGCCGCCTCGGGGTAGAGCAGGGCGGCGAGCCCGCTCTGCCCCCCGCCCACCTCGAGCACCTCGCGGACGCCCCGGTCGGGCGCCACACGGTGGATGGCCCGCATCTTCTCGCGGTAGAAGAACCCCAGCGTGTAGGGGTTCGGGAACGGGTTCTGCGCGAGGAACGCGCGGCGGGACGCTTTCACGGGTCGAGGGGCGGGGCGCCGGGGCGCCGGCGGTGGCGCGCGTAGTAGCCGAAGCCGGCCGCCCAGCCCCGGATCTGAGCGCCGAGGTGGGCCTCCCCCCCGCCCCGCCCGAGCGCCCGGCGGAGCGCCCGCCCCCCGTAGTACCGGGGGAGCGTGGCGACGGCGCGCCGGAGGCTCCCCCGGTCCCCGTGCGCGGCGTGCTGGACGAGGAGGGCGGCGACGTGGCCGCGGAGGTAGGCGTGCATCTGCGACCGGAGGGCCTCGCCCTCCCGCCGGTGCTCGTGGAAGACGACGGCGGCGGGCTCGTAGCGGCACCGGCCGCCGGCCGCGAGGACGCGGTACCACGCCTCGGAGTCCTCGCTGCACCCCGAGGCCCCGGCCCCGAGCCGCTCGTCGAACCCGCCGACGGCCTCGAACGCGCTCCGCCGGAACGCCATGTTGGCCCCGGCCCCGATCTGCCAGACGGGGGCGCCGTACCGCCGCATCCGCTGGAAGAACCCGCCGTCGAACGTCTGCGGCCGGTAGCTCCACCGAGTCCCCCCGTGCGTCCGCTCGAAGAGGACCTGCGCCTCGGTCTCGGCCTCGGCCGGGAGGACGAGCCCCGTCGCGGCCCAGACGTCCTCGGCGTCGAACGCGGCCCGAAGCCGGAGCGACCACCGTGGGTGGACGCGGACGTCGTCGTCAGTGTAGGCGACGATCTCGCCCGTGCTCGCCCGGAGGCCGGCGTTCCGGGCCGCGCTCAGCCCGGGGCGCGGCTCGGCGACGTACCGGAGGCCGGGGACGCCCTCCGCCTCCTCGACGACGCGCCGCGTAGCGCCGCCCGGACCGTTGTCGACGACGACGACCTCCTCGGGTGCGGGGTCGAGCGCCGCCAGCGCGGCGAGGCACCGCCGGAGGGCGTCCGGCCGGTCGCGTGTGCAAACGACGACGGACGTGCTGAGTGGCGGGGCCGCCCGCTCGGCGGCCTCGACGCGGGCGCAGGCCGAGTCCAAAGGATCGTTAACGGCGAGGAGGGCGTCGAGGGCCGGCGGGGAGTCCGGCGGGGGGGCCTTCTCGGGCGGCGGCGGGCGGAACCCGTGGGGCAAGAGCCGGGCGGCCGCCGCCGGGGCCGCGACGTCGGCCCCCCAGGCACGGACGGCGGCGGCCGGCATCGGGAGCTGCCCGGGGTCGACCTCGGCCCCGCCCAGGGGGAGGCTGTGCCACCAGAACACGACGAAGAGGCCGCCCGCCCCGCGCGCCTCGAGCGCCGGGACGTCGCCCGCGAGGTCCACGTGGACGACGCGCCAAGGTCGGAACGGAGCTCTCACGGAACGGCCACAACGGGCGGGCGGTCGTGGCGGGCGGCTTCGGCTCTCGGGTACCGCTGGCGGAGCCGGGCGACGCGGCGCTCCGACCGTCCGTACTCGCCGGCGAGCCCCTGAACGCCGCCCCAGAGCTCGGCCAGGACCATAGCAGTCGGGAGCGCGGTCCGCCCCCGAACGCTCCCGTGGAGCCGGCGGAGCTGGTACCCGACCCACCAGGCGACCATCCGGCGGAGCTTCCGCCGCTGCGGCGGGTCCGTCCGGTACCCCTTCGTCAGGAACGCCATGAACCCGGTCCCCCAGCTGTGGTACTGGCGGCGGAGCGCGGCGAGACTGCGGCGGTGCTCGTGGAAGACGAGCGCGGCCGGCCAATAGACGAGCGGCGCGCCCGAGCGGACGACGCGGTAGAAGACGTCGAGGTCGCCGCCGCCCGGGAGCGGCGGCCCTGTATCGAGGGCCTCGTCGAACCCGCCGAGGGCGAGGAGCACCTCGCGCCGGAACGCCATGTTGGCCCCGGCCCCGAAGATGCCCGGGCCGGTCGGATAGAGCGGGTTGCCGGGCAGCGTCGAGCCGTGGTAGCGGTACGGGCGGAACCCACGGCGGAACCCCCCGGCCCGCTCGAAGAGGACCTGGGCCTCGGTCTCGAGCGCGAGCGGGAGCACCGCCCCCGTCACGGCGGCCGCGTCGGGGTGGACCGCCAGCGCCTCGTAGAGCCCGCCGAGCCAGCCCGGGTCGGCGACGACGTCGTCGTCGAGGAACGCGAGCCACTCGCCTCGGGCCTCGGCCAGCGCCCGGTTCCTCGCCACGTCGAGCCCGGGGACGGGCTCCCGCGCGTAGCGGACCCCGGCGCGCTCGGCGGCCTCCCGCGTCCGGTCGTCGGGCGGCGCGTTGTCCACGACGAGGACGTCGGGGGCCGGGGCGCCGGGCGGCACGCGCAGGCCCCGGAGCGAGCGGAGGCACC
>CAZDFV010000279.1:0-4529 GCA_964504495.1 uncultured Rhodothermales bacterium | reverse complement strand
CGGTCGCCAGCGGGGCGGCGGGGGGCGCGGCCGCCCGGCAGGCGGCGAGGACGAGGGCGGCGAGGAGAGCGAGGGCGAGGCGCACGGTCCGGGCGGGGGGTGTCGGGGCGAAACGCCAGATGCCGGCGTCCCGCGCGGGGCGGGGGCGCCCTCCCGCCCTCTTCACGCGCCTGCTACCCCTCCGTCTCCGCCCCGCCGCGCTCCGGGCCCACCGTCTGCTCGACGAGGTCGAGGATCCGGTGGAGCTTGTCGGCCCACGACGTCGGCTCGGTGTAGCTGTGGGGCTCGACGGGCGCGACCGCCAGCTCCCAGTCGCGCTTGCCCAGCTCGATCAGGCGCTGCGCCAGCCGGAAGATGTCCTGGGGCTGCACGTTGTCGTCCACGAGCCCGTGCGTCATGAGGAGCGGGTCCTCGAGGCCCGCGGCGAACTCGATGGGCGAGGAGCGGAGAAACGCCTCCGGGTCCTCGACGGGCGTGTTGAGGATGTTCCGGGTGTAGGTGTCGTTGTAGTGGGCCCAGTCGGTGACCGACCGGAGGGCCGCGCCGCTCCCGAAGTGCTCCGGCTCCGTGAACAGGGCCATGAGCGTGAGGAAGCCACCGTACGAGCCGCCGTAGATCGCCACGCGCTCGGGGTCGATCCCGAACTCACTCCCGAGCCAGCGGCTGGCGTCGACGTAGTCCTGGAGGTCCCGGCCGCCCATGTGGCGGTAGACTGCCGTCCGCCAGTCGCGGCCGTAGCCGGCCGAGGCGCGGAAGTCGAGGTCGAGGACGACGTAGCCACGGTCGGCCAGGAGGTGGTGGAACTGGTACTCGCGGAGGTAGCTGCTCCACCAGCGGTGGGCGTTCTGGAGGTAGCCCGCGCCGTGGACGAACAGAACGGCCGCGCCGTTCGGATTGTCCGGCCGGTAGATCCGGGCGGGGACGAGGGCGCCGTCGGAGGCCGGCACCTCGACGATCTCGGCCTCGCGCCACGGGTACGCCAGCCACTCGTCCGTCGGCGAGTCCGTGACGCGCTCGGCCTCCTCCCCCTCGACTTCCTGCACGTAGACCTCGGGCGGGCGGTTCGCCTGCGAAAAGAGGAGCGCCAGCCGATCGCCCGACGGGTGGAGCGCGAAGTCCCACCGGCCGACGCCCTCCGTCAGCCGCTCCTTGTCGCTCCCGTCGGCGTCCATCCGGTAGACGTGGCGCTGGCCGAGGTCGCCCTCGGACGACTGGAAGAACCACGTCCGCCCGTCGCGCGAGAGGACGGGGTCGGAGACCTCGAACGGGCCCGACGTGAGCGCTTCGACGGCGCCCGTCTCGACGTCGACGGTGTACAAGTGGCTCCACCCGGTCCGCTCGCTCTGGAACCAGAACCGGCGGCCGTCGGGCATCCAGCCCGTCGCGCTGGGCCCGCCCCACCACGAGATGCCGGGCCCGCCGACCCACGCCTCGTCCCGCTGGCGGTCGAGGAGCGTGAGCGCGCCGGATTCGGGGTCGAGCCGGGCGATCCAGCGGTCCTTGTTGTCAACCGTGCGGACGTCGAGGACGGCGTGCCGGCCGTCGGGGCTCCAGTACGGGCCCCACGGCACGAGCACGCGCGACGAGTCGGCCGTCTCGCCGCGCTCGACGGCGTAGTCGGGCGGGTCGAAGGCGCCCGGGAGCGTCGTGAGGTCGACCTGGAAGGTCGTGTCGCGCCGGAGGTCCTGGACGTAGAAGGCGCCGCCCGAGCGCTCGACCCCGACCTTGGGCCGGGCCTGGATCTCCTCGGCGACGCCCGTCTCGGTCACGTAGTCGACGAGGAGCGTCGGGTCGGGCCGGTCGCGGTCGACGAGCGTGAACGTGACGAACCGGCCGGTCGGGTCGATGGCGAGCGCGCCGACGGACTGGTCGCCGGTGTAGAACGGCTCGGGGAGGCCGAGGGCGTCCCGGTCGCGCTCGCCCTGGACCTCGCCGAGCGAGTCCTGCTCGACGCGCTCGCGGAGGACGTCGAACAGGCGCCGCTGCTGGTCGCGGAGGTAGACCGCCTGCCTAGAGGGCTCCTCGTCGGACGGCTCGCGGCCGCTCTGGACGTTCGTGAGCTGCTCGACCGCGCCGTCCGCCAGCCGGTAGAGCGCGTCGCCCTCGCGGTAGACGACGCTCCCGTCGAGGAGGAACCGGGGGTCGCGCTCGCGGTCGGCCGTCCGCGTCAGCCGCTCGGTCCGCTCGGCGTCGAGACGGTAGACGAAGAGATCACCGCCGCGCTCGAACACGTGGCGCTCGAGGTCGGCGGAGTAGGCGCCCCCTTCGGCGTGCCACCCCGTGAACCGGGGCGGGAGCTGGCGGCGCGCGTCGGCGGGGACGCGCTCGGGGTCGCCGCCGTCGGCCGGGGCCCGCCAGAGCGAGTCGGCCGGGAGCGCGCCGCGCGGGTTCCACTCGAAGTAGACGTGCTCGCCGGCGTCGGTCCAGAACGGGGCCGAGGGCCAGCCGCCGATCCACGTCTCGGGCCGCTGCGTGATCTGCTCGATGGTGAGCGTCGGGCGCTCCTGGGCGCTGGCGGCGGCGGCGAGCAGGACGAGGGGGACGAGGAGGCGCACGGGCGGGCTCGGCGGTGAGCGCCGAAGATACCGGGCCGCCCTCGCTAGACGCCGACCGTCAGGCTCACGCTCGCGTGGTCGAACCGGAACGCCCCGTCGAGGCGGACGCGCCCGCCGAGCACCTCGACCTCGTCGTCCGAGAACGGGGTGAGCGCGACGCCGCCCCGGAGCTCGGGCCCGAGCACGACGCCGCCCACGCGGAACCGGGCCCCGACCGAGCCGCCCAGCGCGACGTGGCTCTCGCGGACGTCGCCGAGGTATTGGAGCAGCCCGCGGTCGGCCGCCGTCTCGTTCAGGAGCACGCGGAGCTCGGGGCCGAGCCCGGCGACGAGCACGCCGCCCGCCGCCGCGCCGCCGAGCGGCTGGCGGAGCGTGGCCTCGACGCTCGCGAGCGCGAACCGGACGTCGATCCCGGCCTGGTTCAGGAGCGAGGCCCCGTCGAACACGTCGCTCGCGCCCAGGTAGCCGGCCCCGACCCGGGCCCCGAACAGGCGCCCCCAGACCGAGACGCGGGCCCGGGCGTCGACGCCGACGGCCGTGGGGAAGTCGACGCGCCCGAGCGAGATCGGGACGCCGACGGCCTCGACCTGCCCGCTCGCCCCGACCGTCGTGAGGCTGGGCCCGACCGAGGCGTCGAACGCGACGTCGATCTGGGCCGACGCGGACCCGGCGAGCGCGACCGCCAGCGCGACGGCGAGCGCCCTCACGACGGGTCGTGGTCGGGGAGGACCTGGCCGGCGTGCGGGCGCGTGTCCGGCCCGATGTCCAGCCGGTCCGGCACGTCGTTCCGCTGCGGCTCGGGGTTCACGAGCCCGCCGGTCGCGGGGAGCTCGAAGGCCTGGACGAACGGGGCGATGGTCGAGAACCAGAAGTCCTGCTGGAACTCGTAGAAGTCGGCGTCGAACCCGACCGCCTCCCCCTCGTGCCCGGCCACGTCGAGGTAGAAGATCCGAGGCCAGTCGGGGAACCGCTCCTGCGCCTCGCGGACGAGCCCGAACACGCCCTGCGCCGCCGCCTCGAACGTCTCGTCGGCCGCGACGACGTAGTAGAGCGCGACGGTGTTGTCGAACCCCATGTGGACGCCGGGGGCGTCGGGCTTGGCGTACTCGGGGACGAACACGGCGGGGCGGGCTGGCGGCGCAGGACGACGAGACGGAACCTAGTCCGAGAGTCCAACCCGCTGCCATTGCGCAGCGTTCACGACGGTTCGGAGTTCGGAGTTCGGAGTTCGGAGTGAAAGCTGCCCCGCTGGCGGCGCACAGCGCCCGTCGGGCGGACCGGAGTTGTCCCAGAATTTTACACGACGCCTTTCCACCTCGTACGCCCCCCCTCTCCCCCTGGGAGAGGGCTGGGGTGAGGGCGGGCGAGCACCGCCCGCCCCGCTGGTGGACGGCCCCCGCCAGCCCGGCGGCGCGGCGTGTTGGCTGGTCGACCACCCCTAACCCCTCCTGTTCAGGAGGGGGACTCTCTTCGCCCCCCTTTCCGAACCCTACTCCTCCTTCAGGACGGCCCGGCTGGCGTCGGCCTCGGCGACGGCGGCAAAAAAGGCGCGGACCTCGTCGTACGCCTCGGCCGGCTGGCGCGGCGCGTCGACGACCAGCTCGCGGACGACGGCGAGGGCCCCGTCCTCGGGCGTCACCCGGAGCGCGTACCGCCCGACGGGCCCCTCGACCTCGACCGGGTCCGGCGCGCTGTGGACGCCGTACCCCTCGGGGAAGACGAACCGGACCGTGTCGCGCTCAGCGTAGGCGTGGCCCAGCCGGACCGGCTGCTCGCGGTCGGCGTCCGCAGGGAGCTGCGAGACGCCCCCCGCGAACGGGACGACAGAGATGAGGAGCCGCCCGGCCGCCCGCCGCGCCGCGTGGGCCACCCGGAGCCGGGCCCGGAGCGCGACCTCGTCCGGACGCGCGGCGACGTCGCCCAGGTCGAGGTCCACGACGTCGAGGCTGGGGAGGCCGGTCACGCGGCGGAGCG
>CAZDFV010000278.1:0-4531 GCA_964504495.1 uncultured Rhodothermales bacterium | reverse complement strand
CGTGGCGGCGGCCGAGGCCCCGGGCGGCGGGCTCCTCGTCGTCCGCCCCGACCAGCGGGGCCTCTGGCGGCTCCCGCTCGGCGACGACGGGCTCCCCCGCGACGCCGGGGCCCGGCGGCTCCCGGCCAACCTCTCGCCGGCCGACTGGGCCAACTGGGCCGTCGCCGGGGACTACGTCTACGTCCTCGAGCGGCGCTACGACGGGGCCGCGACCGTCACCCGCCTCGACCCCGCGACGGGCGAGCGGACGCGCGTAGCGGCGGCGCGGGACGTGCCCGAGGACTCCGGGCTGGCGGTCTTCCCCGACGGCCAGCGGTTCCTCCTCGCCCGCCGCGAGCGGGCCGACAGCGACGTCGTCGTCGTGAGCGACTTCGAGTAGCGGACCGTCCGCGGCCCCCGCTGGCGGCGGCCGTCGCCAGCGAACCGGGAGGCGCCCAGACCGTACGTTCCGGGCCCGTCCACACGCTCATGGCCGCCCCCGCGCTCCCGCTCCGGATGACCGCCGAGGAGTACCTCGCGTTCGACGCCGCCGCGCCGGAGGGCGAGAAGTACGAGTTCTACGACGGGTGGGTCGTCCCCCGCCACGGGTACGACGAGACGGGGACCGTGGCGATGGCCGGGGCCTCGCCCGACCACAACACGATCAGCGTGAACCTCGCGGCCGTCCTCTCCCCGCTCGCCCGGCAGCGTGGGTGCCGCTACGGGACGGGCGACCAGCGCATCCGGGCCCGCGACTCGTCCTACGTCTACTCCGACTTCGTCCTCGTCTGCGACGAGCCGGTCTACTCGAACGACAACCCGCAGGTCTTGGAGAACCCGACGTTCGTCGTCGAGGTCACGTCCGAGTCGACGGCGGCCGTGGACCGGGGGCGGAAGCTGGAGGACTACACGGCGCTGGCGAGCCTCCGCGAGTACTGGGTCGTGGAGCAGGACGAGCCCGTCGTCACGCAGTTCGTCCGCGACGCCGAGGGCTGGCGGCTGCGGACCGTGCGCGGGCTCGACGCGGCCGTCTCGTGCGGGGTGCTGGAGGCCGCCGTCCCGCTCGCGGACGTCTACGCCCTCGTCGACCTGGAAGACCGGCCCCCGTTCGGACCGGCCGGACCGCCGGAGCCGTGAGCGCCGTCGTCATCGCCAATTACGACCCGGAGTGGCCGCGCCTGTTCGAGCGTGAGGCCGCCGCCGTGCTGGCGGGTGTCGAAGGCGTCCGCCGCGTCGAGCACGTGGGGAGCACGGCCGTCCCCGGCCTCTCGGCCCGGCCGACGGTCGACCTGCTCGCCGGCGCCGACGACCCGTCCGCGCTCGACGCCGACGCGCTGGCGGCGCTCGGGTACGCCGAGGTCGAGGCCGCGCGCGGGCCCGACCGCCGACTGTTCGGGAAGGGGACGCCCGCGTTCCAGACCTACGAGCTCGAAGCCGTCCGTCTCGACGGCGAGCGGTGGCGGCGCCGGCTCGCCCTCCGCGACCGGCTCCGCTCCGACCTCGACCTCGCCGAGCGCTACGCCCACCGCAAGCGCCAGCTCGCCCGCGAGCACGGCGGCGACGCCGCGGCGTACGCCCGCGCCAAGGCCGCCCTCGTCACCGCCCTCCTCCTGTCGTGATCGAGTTCGGGTCCACCGCTTGGTACGTCCTCCTGCTCATGGTCGGGCTCGCCGTCGGCGTCGCGATCGCGATGGCGCAGAAGGTGTTCCGCAAGGACGAGTAGGGACGGGGCGCCGCTCCCCAGAGCGGAATGCAGGTGGGTACGAGGTGCCGGGTACGGGGCACGGCCCGAGACGGCCTCGGAGGGGACGTGCCCCGCACCGAGTACTCCGCTCCAACCCGGAGAGTGCTCTAGAACGTCCCCCGCGCCTTGATCTGGAGGTAGCGGTTGACGGCGTCGGCGGTCAGCGTCTCCGGGCGCGTCAGGAGCGCGCCGATCCCGTGGCGCTCCAGGGCCCGGGCGATCTCGCGCTTCTCCATCGCCAGCCCCTCGGCGACGGTCTTGACGTAGACGTCCTCCAGCCGCTCGGCCGGCTCGGCGAGGAGCCCGCGGATGCCCGTGTTCTCGAACAGGACCACGACGAGCCGGTGGAGCCGCCCGATCTGGCGGAGGTACGGGAGCTGGCGCTCCAGCCCGGCGCGCGTGTCGATGTTGGTAAAGAGGAGGACGAGCGAGCGCTGCCGGAGCCGGCCCCGGAGCGTCGCGTAGAGGTCCTCGAACGAGGGGTCCGTAAACCCCGGGTCGAGCCGGTAGAGCGCGTCGAGGAGGGCGGGGAGCTGGCCCCGCCGCCGCGACGGCGGGAGCAGCGCGCGGACCTCGCGGTCGAACGTGACGAGCCCGGCCTTGTCGTGCTTCAGGAGCGCCGTGTTGAGGAGGACGAGCGAGGCGTTGACGGCGTGGTCGAGGAGCGTGAGCCCGTCGAACGGGCTCCGCATCGCCCGGCCCATGTCGAGCGCCGCGACGACCGGCTGCGCCCGCTCCTCCTGGTACGTGTTGACCATGAGCTCCGTCCGCCCCGCGCTCCGCCGGGCCGTCGCCTTCCAGTTGACCGCCCGGCGGTCGTCGCCCGGCACGTACGGCCGGATCTGGTCGAACTCGAGGGTGTGCCCCAGCCGCCGGACCCGCTTGACGCCGACCTCCGCCAGCCGGTCGCTCGCGGCGAGGAACGCGTACCGCTCCATCTGGAGGATCGACGGGTAGACGGTCGCCTCGCCCCCCTCGGCCGCCCGGAACCGCCGGAGCACGAGCCCGAGCGGCGTCGCCGCGTACACGTTGAGCGTCCCGAAGGCGTACGCCCCGCGCTGCGTCGGGCGGAGCGTGTAGGTGAGGGCCGCTCCGCCCCGCGCCTCGAGCCGGACCTCGCGCCCCGCCCCGCGCTCCTGGAACTGGACCGGCACCTCGTCCAGCACGCGCGCCGTGGCGGGGAATGGGTAGCCGCTCGCAAGCTCGATGCGGATCGGGTTCGGGTCGCCCAGCGAGAGCTTGTCCGGCACGTCGCGCGAGGCCGCCAGCCCGCCGCGCGTGCCCCAGAGCAGGAATGCGTCGGCCACGAGCGCGACGGCGAGCCCGAACGCCCCCAGCCGCCCGGCCCACAAGAGCGGCGCCCAGAAGTACGCCGCCACGAACACGACGACGAGCGCGCCGAGCGCCCAGAACGGCCGCGTCGAGAGGTAGACGTTTCGGAGGGGGTTGGGGAAGGGGGAAGAGGCATGGGGCATCGCCTGGGGACGCGGTGCCTGCTCGGCACGCGAACGCACCGGTGGAGGCGCAGCAGTCGGCGCCCGGCCCGACCTGCCGGCGACTGGCGGCGCGCCACCGCCAGCGGGAGCGGCGGTCGGCCCTCCCGTGCCCCTTCCCCCCTGCCCCCTGCCCCTCACCGCGGCACCTCGATCTCCTCGACGATCCGCCGGAGGACCGTCTCCGGTCGAACCCCCTCGATCTCGCGCTCGGGCGTGAGCAAGATCCGGTGCCGGAGCGCCGGCGCCACGACGGCCCGGAGGTCGTCGGGCGTGGCGAAGTCCCGGCCCGACATGGCGGCGACGGCCTTGGCGCCCCGGACGAGCGCGAGCGTGGCGCGCGGGCTGGCGCCGAGCGTGAGCGCCGGGTGCGCGCGCGTGGCCCCGACGATGGCTGCGGCGTAGCCGAGCACCGGCGCCTCCGCCCGGACGCCCCGGACGGCCGCCTGCGCCCGCCGCACGCCCTCCGCGTCGAGGACCGGGCCGACGCGGCCCAGATCCACGACGCCGCCGTGGTCCTGGAACCGCGTGAGCATCTCGACCTCCTCGGCCTCCGACGGGTAGCCCACGACCGTCTTGAACAGGAACCGGTCGAGTTGGGCCTCGGGGAGCCCGTACGTCCCCTCGTGCTCGATCGGGTTCATCGTCGCGAGCACCGCGAACGGCTCGGGGAGGGGGTACGTCGTCCCGTCGACGGTCGCCTGGCGCTCCTCCATTGTCTCGAACAGGGCCGCCTGCGTCTTGGCCGGCGCCCGGTTGATCTCGTCGATGAGGACGACCTGGGCGAAGATCGGCCCCTTATGGAAGGCGAACTCGCCGGTCTTGGGTGAGAACACGTTCGTCCCGATCACGTCGGCCGGCATGAGGTCGGGCGTGAACTGGATGCGCGAAAAGTCCAGCCCGGTCGCGCGCGCGAGGAGCTTGGCGGTCAGCGTCTTCGCCACGCCCGGGACGCCCTCGACGAGCACGTGGCCCCCGGCGAGCACGCCCGCGATCAGCTCGTCGACGAAGGCGCCTTGCCCGACGACGAGCGTCCCGACCTCGGCCCGGAGCGCCTCGACGGCTTCGGCGACGGGCGCGAGGCTGGCGGCCGGGGCGAACAGGTCGTCGTCCCCGCCGGGTGGCACGTCCGGGCTGGCGGGGACGTCCGCCAGCGGGGCGGGGGCGTCGGGGCGGTCAGGCGGGGTCTCCATCGGTCGGGGGGCGGGCGGAGGGCGCGGTGGCGTCGGCAGGCCGGCCCGGGGCGTGGCGGAAGAAGGCGTCGATCCGCCCGTCGAGGCGGACGAGCGCGTCGGCGTCGGGCCGGCGCTCTCGG
>CAZDFV010000277.1:0-4545 GCA_964504495.1 uncultured Rhodothermales bacterium | reverse complement strand
CGGAGGCCGGTGTACGAGCCGGGCCCGGCCGAGACGGCGACGAGGCCGAGGTCGCCCGGCGCCCGCCCGACGTGCCCTAGCGCCTGGGCTACGAGCGGCGCCAGCCGGCGGCCGTGCGCGCGCGGGACGTGGAGGGCGGCCTCGAACACCGCGCCGTCGCCGTCGAGGAGGGCGACGGCGCAGACGTCGGTGGCGGTCTCGATCCCGAGCGTGAGCATCGGTCGGCGAACGAGCGGGACCGCCCCGGGTTCGCCCGGCCCCGCGTCCGTCCCACTGGCGACGCACGCCGCCGGTACGGTGGGCAGGCCGGCCCGCGCTCCACACTCTCGGAAGCGCTTTGTTGACATTCCCTTCACCGACTTCCATCTTGCGGCCCCCTTCCCCGCGCCGCCGGCCCCGCCGCGGCCGTCACCAGCCCCGCGCTCGCCATGACCGTCTACGACGCCGACCACATCCGCAACGTCGCCCTCGTGGGGCACCAGGGGAGCGGGAAGACGACGCTGGCCGAGGCCATGCTCTACAGCGCCGGCGCCACGACGCGCATGGGGGCGGTCGAGGACGGCTCGACGGCGTCCGACTTCCACGACTCCGAGCGCGAGCGGCAGATGTCGGTCTTCACGTCGCTCCTCCACGCCGAGTGGGAAGGGCACAAGATCAACGTGCTCGACGCGCCGGGCTACCTCGACTTCTCGGCCGAGACCATCACCGCGCTCAAGGTCGCCGACACGGCCGCCTTCGTGATCGACGCCGCCGAGGGCGTCCAGGTCGGGACCGAGCTGGCCTGGACCTACACCCGGATGTCGGAGACGCCGGCCCTGTTCGTCCTCAACAAGCTGGACACGGCCGGCTCGGACTTCGAGAGCGCGCTCGGCAAGATCCAGAGCCGCTACGGCCGCGCCGCCATCCCGGTCCAGCTCCCCGCCGGCGCCGGCACGCGGACGATCATCGACGTCTTGCTCATGAAGCAGCTCCGGTTCGACGACAAGGGGAGGGCCCACGTCGAGCCCATCGCCGACGCCTTCCGCGAGCGCGCCGACGCGCTCCACAACGAGCTCGTCGAGTCGATCGCCGAGAACGACGAGGGGCTCATGGAGCTCTACTTCGAGAAGGGCGAGCTGACCGAGGACGAGATGCGGCAGGGCCTCCACACGGCCATGCTCCGCCGCCAGCTCTTCCCCGTCTTCCTGACGGTCGCGTCGGAGAACGTGGGCGTCTCGCGGCTCATGTCGTTCATCGACAACGTGTGCCCGAGCCCGGCCGAGATGCCGATGCCCCACATGGAGTCCGGCGAGGTCCACGTCGACGCCCAGGCCGCCCCCGTCGCCCTCGTGTTCCGGACGATGGCCGAGGAGCACGTCGGCGAGTTCTCCTACCTCAAGGTCTACGACGGGACGGTCTCGGCCGGGCTCGACCTGGAGAACGCCCGCGACGGGACGACGGAGCGGCTCGGGTCGCTCTACGCCGTCAACGGCCGGGACCGCGAGTCGGTCGAGCGGCTCGTGGCCGGCGACGTCGGCGTGACCGTCAAGCTCCGGCACACCGGGACCGGCGACACGCTCCGCCAGAAGGGCTCCGACGCCGTCGTCACGCCGGTGGCGTACCCCGAGCCCCGGATGCGGCTGGCGGTCCACGCGGTCACGAGCGGAGAGGAGGACAAGCTGGCCCAGGGGCTCGCCCAGATCACGAAGGAGGACCCGGCCCTCCACGTCGAGCACGACGCCCACCTCGGCCAGGTCACGCTCGCCGGTCAGGGCGAGATGCACCTCGACATCGCGAAGTACCGGCTGGCCCACCGGGCCGGCGTCGAGGTCGCCTTCGACCGGCCCCGCGTGGGCTACCGCGAGACCGTCCGCTCCCGCGCCCGGGCCCGGTACCGGCACAAAAAGCAGACGGGCGGGGCCGGCCAGTTCGCCGACATCTCGCTCCTCGTGGAGCCCGCCGAGCGGGACTTCCAGCCCGAGGACGGGATGAAGGTCCGGAACGAGGCCGTGCTCGAGACCGACTGGGGCAGCCGCGTCCACTTCGTCGACGCGATCGTGGGCGGCGTGATCGACATGCAGCGGTTTTTCGGGGCGATCCAGAAGGGCGTGGCCGAGATGCTCCGCGAGGGGCCCGTCGCCGGCTACCCCGTCGGCGACGTCCGCGTGGTCGTCTACGACGGGGGGATGCACGCCGTGGACTCGAACGAGAACGCCTTCAAGACGGCGGCGAAGATGGCCTTCCGCGACGCCTTCCGCGAGGCGAGCCCGACGGTCCTGGAGCCGGTGGCGGCCCTCGAGGTCACGGTCCCCGAGGACCACATGGGCGACGTGCTCGGCGACCTCAACACGCGCCGCGCGCGGATCCAGGGGATGGACACGGAGGGCGTGTTCCAGCTGATCAAGGCGCACGTCCCGGAGGCCGAGCTCTACCGCTACTCGACGGCCCTCCGGTCGATGACGCAGGGCCGCGGGCTCCACCGGGCCGAGCACAGCCACTACGACCCGATGCCCCGGCACGTCCAGGAGAAGCTGTCCGCCGAGCGCGGCGAGCTGGCGGAGGCGTAGCACGTCGGCCGCCCCGGCGCGGACGGCCGCCAGCGGGGGGCGTCCCGCCGGGTGGGGCTGGCGCCGCTCTGCTCCCTCTGTCCTGTCATCCTGAGCGCCAGCGAAGGATCTCAACGCGGTGCATCAGCCGTAGGCGCCGGCGCTGCCAGCGTGAGAGTTCGGCGCTGGGATCCTTCGACTCCGGGCTGCTGCCCTCCGCTCAGGATGACGAGGGAGGGCGGTGAACGAGGCGCACCTACGCTCTACGTCCCACGCTCCACGCCCCCGGACCCGAACGGGCCGGGGTGCGTCGTTACCTTCGCGACCACCCCTCCGTGACATGTTAGGAATGCGAAACAGGCGCCTCGCGCGCCCCCGCGGGTTCAGCTACCAGCCCCGGTTCTACGACCCGGAGGCCGAGGAGCGCCGCAAGCGCCGGCTCCGGTTTACGCGCCCCAGCGAGCGCCGCCGGCGGAAGACGAGGCAGCCCCAGTTCATCGCCGTCGGGCTCGCCCTCGTCGTCGCGCTCTACCTCTTTATCCACATCGAGTCGATCGTGGAGCAGGTGACGGCCTTCGGGAGCTGGTTCATCACCGGCTAGCGGGGTGACGGAGGGGGCGTCACGGCCCCCGCGTAGCCTCCGCTCCACCCCCACGCCCGGTGCCCCCCACGCCCCCCGACCGCGCCGACGACGGCCTCGTCCGGCCGCTCCCCGACACGCTGGCGAGCAAGATCGCCGCCGGCGAGGTCGTGCAGCGGCCGGCCAACGCGCTCAAGGAGCTCGTCGAGAACGCCCTCGACGCCGGGGCCTCGCGCGTGGAGGTCACGCTGAAGCGGGCGGGGAGCGAGCTCATCCAGGTCCAGGACGACGGCGGGGGAATGGGGCCGCAGGACGCCGCCGCCTGCTTCGGCCGCCACGCGACGAGCAAGCTCCGGGCCTTCGAGGACCTCGAACGCCTTAGGACGCTCGGGTTCCGGGGCGAGGCGCTCGCGTCGATCGCGTCCGTCGCCCAGGTCGAGCTCAAGACGAAGCGGCGGCAGGACGAGGCGGCCACGTGCGTCCGCGTCGAGGGCGGGGAGGTCGTGGAGCGGGCCCCGTGCGCGGCCCCGGACGGGACGTGCGTCTCGGTGCGGAACTTGTTCTACAACGTGCCGGCGCGGCGGGCCTTCCTCAAGAGCCCGGCGACCGAGTTCAAGCACCTCGTCGAGACGTTCCAGGCGCTCGCGCTCTCGCACCCGGCCGTCGGGTTCGCGCTCGTCCACGACGACACCGAGGTCTGGCGGCTGGCGCCGGCCGCGGGCGCCGGCCGCGAGGCCCTGCTCCGCCGGCTCTCCGACCTCGCCGGCGGCGTCGAGCCCGACGAGGTCGTCGTCGTCGAGGAGACGACGAGCTACCTCTCGGCCCGCGGGCTCGTCGGCGGGCCGGACCGGGCCCGGCGCGGGCGGGGCGACCAGTACCTGTTCGTCAACGGCCGGTTCGTCAAGAGCCGCCAGATCGGCCACGCCGTGGCCGGCGCGTTCGGGGCCCTCCTCCCGGACCGCCACCACCCCCTCTTCGCCCTGTTCCTCGACGTCGACCCCCGCCACGTCGACGTCAACGTGCACCCGACGAAGACGGAGGTCAAGTTCGACGACGACCGCGGGGTCTACAGCTTCGTCCAGGCCGTCGTCAAGCGGGCGCTCGCCGGGGGCGGGGTCGGCCTGACGTTCGGGGCCGACGCCGCCCCGGTCTTCGAGGCCCCCGCCGTCGCCCCCGCCAGCCGCCCGGACGCGCCGCCGGCGCCGGACTCGCCGCCGGCGATGACCCAGTGGAGAAAGTGGCTTCGCCGCGTCCGGTGTTCTCCCGACAAGGATCCGAAGGGGTAGATGCCGCGACGTCGTTCTGGCCGATCCAGATCGAGGTCCAACAAGTCCGTCAGCACCTCCTGCCGGAACCGAAGATTGACCGGCCCCAGCAGCGGCTCGCAGCTCAGGAACCGGACCTTTGCCGGGCAGTTCAGCAGGTGCGGGATGCGTTCGT
>CAZDFV010000276.1:0-4553 GCA_964504495.1 uncultured Rhodothermales bacterium | reverse complement strand
CGCGCGTCCGGGTCGGGCGGCGGGCCCACGGCCGGGCGACGGTCGCATGAGCCGCCTCCACGAGGTCGGTAACGCCGGTGACGCCGTCGACCGTCAGGCGGGCGGCGCCCCGGAGGTCGGCGGCGGAGAGGGGCATGGGGCGCGGCGGGCGGCCGTAGACGGCGCCCGGCCGCCGGAGTTGCCCCGCACGCGCCGGCGTCGGCCGGCCCCGCCAGCGGGCCTATCGGAGCGGGTAGAACGTGACGCCCAGCGAGAGCCGGCCCTCGCCGTACCCGAAGTCGTCCGGGTCGATGTCGGCCGAGAGCCCGCCGAGCTGGACCTCCTCGAACCCGCCCCCGCCGATTCGGAGGGCCGCGTCGAGCGCCACGGTCGGGCTCACGAAGTAGGACGCGCCGCCGCCGAGGGCGATCCCGCCGCCCCTGAACTCGAGGTCGGCCTCGTCGTAGGTCGCCGCCACGCCGCGGAGGGCGACGTCGAGGTAGGGGACGAGCCGGGCGCTCGGGAGCAGGTTGAACCGGGCGCCGATCTCGCCCGCGGCCCAGTCGTACTCGTCGTTGATGACCCCGTTCGTCTCGCCGTCGACGCGGGCCCCGCTGGCGCCGAGGTAGAGCGTGACGACGCGCGAGACGCCGTACCCGGCCCGGAGGGCGAGGCCGCCGCCGTCGTCAGTCTCGTCGAAATCGTCCTCGTTGAAGTTCAGGCTCTGGCCGTCAAGGGCGAGTTGGACAAACAGGCCGCTCGTGTTCGCCGGCTGGGCCGACGCCGCGCCGGCGGCGAGCAGGGCGAGGGCGAGGAGGGTCGTACGCATGGTGGGGGGGGTGGTGGAGCGAGGAGGACGCGGGCCGGTATCGGAGGGTTACACCCCGTCGTAAACCGCCCCCGCTGCCCCGCGCAGGCGACGGGCCCCGCCAGCCGGGAGCGGCGGTCTCTACCGGTACCGCTTCAGCTCCTCCCGGGCCACGACCGACTTGTGCACCTCGTCCGGGCCGTCGTAGATCCGGGCCCCGCGCTCGTGGCGGTACCAGAACGCGAGCGGCGTGTCGTCGAGGACGCCCAGCCCGCCGTGCACCTGGATCGCCCGGTCGAGCACGCGGAGGAGCGTGCCCGCGACCGTGAACTTGATGGCGCTGATCTTCCCCCGCGCCGCCTTCGCCCCGTCGCGCTCGATGGCCTCGGCGGCGTCGAGGACGAGGAGCCGGGCGGCGTCGGTCTCGGCCCGGCTCTCGGCGATCATGAACTGGACGGCCTGCTTCGTGGCGAGCGGCGTGTCCGGGGCGATCTCCCTGTCCGCCGCCCGTTCGCACATCAGCGACAGCGCCCGCTCGCACACCCCGACCCACCGCATGCAGTGGTGGATGCGGCCGGGCCCCAGCCGCTCCTGCGCCAGCCGGAACCCGCCGCCGCGCGGGCCGAGCACGTTCGCCGCCGGCACCCTCACCCCGTGGAACCGGATCTCGGAGTGCGAGAACCACCCCTTGGCCTCGTCGCCCATGACCGGGAGCCGGCGGACGTGCTCCAGCCCCGCCGCGTCGGTCGGGACGAGGATCATGGACGCCTGCTCGTAGCGCCCGCCGTCGGAGTCGGTTACGGCCATGACGACGGCCCAGGCCGCCCCGTCGAACCCGGTCGTAAACCACTTGTGCCCGTCGATCACGACGACGTCGCCCTCGACGCGGGCCGTCGTGCTCATGACCGTCGGGTTGGACCCGGCGTGCTCGGGCTCGGTCATCGCGAAGCACGACCGGACCTCGCCTTCCAGGAGCGGGTCGAGGAACGTCCGCTTCTGGTCGTCGGTGGCGTGCGCCAGCAGGAGCTCCATGTTCCCGATGTCCGGGGCCTGCCCGTTCGTGGCGACGTGCCCGAGCGGGCTCCACCCGAGCGCCTCCGAGACCCGGCCGAAGTCGGGGAGCCCTAGACCGGCCCCGCCGTGCTCGGCGGAGAGCGCGAGGTTCCACAGCCCCTCGGCCTTGGCGCGGGCGCGGACGCCGTCGAGCGCCTCCGCGAGCGCGCCGTAGTCGTGCGTCTGGAGGAGCCCTTCGAGCGGCACGCACTCGCCCTCGACAAACTGGCGGACGCGGTCGAGGAGGGCGTCGAGGTCCTGGGCGGGGGCGTCGGCAGTCATTGTGGTAGGGGGTGGGTTTATGCGCCGGGCGTGCCGACGAGCTGTCCGCCGTCGATCCGGAACCGGGCGCCGGTCACGAACGCGCTCGCGTCGGAGGCGAGGTAGAGCGCGAGCGGGGCCAGCTCCTCCGGCGCCGCCATCCGCCGCTGCGGGACGAGCTGGAGCGTCTGCTCGGCCGCCCTGTCGTCCTCCCACAACACCGACGAGAACTGCGTCTTGACGAACCCGGGCACGACCGCGTTCACGCGGACGCCCGCGCCCGCCAGCTCGGCGCCGAGCACCTCGGTCAACATGAGGACGGCCGCCTTCGAGACGCAGTAGACGCCCATCCCCGGGAGCGGCCGCTCGCCGGCCACGCTCGCCACGTTGATCACGCTCCCCCCGCCCCGCTCGCGCATCGACCCCAGACACGCCTGAACCGTTCGGAAGTAGCCCTTCACGTTGACGTCCCAGGTCTTGTCCCACATCGACATCTCACTCGTCACGACCGGCCCGAAGTGGGGGTTCGTCGCCGCGTTGTTGACGAGGACGTCGACGCCCCCGAACTCGGCCGTCACGCGGTCCACCAGCTCAGCGACAGCCTCGTCGGAGCCCGTGTGCGCGGCGACGGGGAGGGCCGTCCCGCCCCGCTGGCGGATGCCGTCGGCGACGGCGTCGAGGTCCGCCTGCGTGCGGCTGGCGAGGGCGACGGACGCGCCGGCGGCGGCGTACGCCTCGGCGATCGCGCGGCCGATCCCCCGGGAGGCGCCGGTGACGAGGGCGACCTTGCCGTCGAGGCGGAGGCTGTGGGCAGGCGTGTCGGACATCGTACGGGGGGAAGGGGCCGGTTGGACGCGGCACCCGCGCCGCCGGTCCGCCAGTCGAGCGGGAGACGGGGCCCGTCACCCGGGCCGGGACACGTGACCCTCGCCGTAGTCGTCGAACTCCCAGGCGCCAAGTCGGGCAAGGTGGAGGACCAACGTGTGCCAGTCCTCGGCGTGCCACGAAGCCACCCATTCCCGGACTGTCTCACTAAGGCGCTGCCAATCGTACTCGAACACGACGATCCGCCGCCAGCCTATCAGGACGTCCTCCGCCTTGTGGTTCTCCAAGAGCCACCTCGGCGTGCAGACCTGGACCTGGATGGACTCTTCCCCCTCGCTCTCCGCAGGGCCGACCAGGACCGTGATCCAGAAGCTGAAGGAGTCGGCCACCTCCGGCTTCCACATTCGCTCGTCGAAGTCGTTGCTGAGGATCGTTCGGACGACCGCGCGCATGGCTCAGAACGGTATGTGCTGGCAGCCCCCCTCAGCTCAACTGCACCACCACCTTCCCGCGGCTCTGCCCGCTGTGGAGGTACTCGACGGCCTCGACGATCTGCCCGACGCCCTCGAACTGGCGCTCGTCGATCGCCACCTGGAGCTCGCCGCCCTGCACAAGCCCGACGAGCGCGCGGACGTGGGCCGCGTAGTGCTCGGCAAAGTGCGGGAGGAAGAAGCCGCGGATCGACGCCGACTTCTGGAGGAGGCTCGCGTAGACGCGCGGGCCCGTCGTCTCCTCCAGCCCGTCGACGTACTCGCTCACGTAGCCGATCACGACGAGCCGCCCCTTGAGCGCGAGGTTCCGGAGCGCGAGGTCGAAAAAGCGCCGGCCGACGCTCTCGTAGACGACGTCGTACGGGCCGGCGTCCTTCAGCACGGCCCCCAGATCCTCGTCGCGGTAGTTCACGGCCCGGTCGGCGCCGAGGTCGCGGAGGAGCGCGGCCTTCTCGTCGCTCCCGCACGTCCCGACGACGGTCGCGCCGGCCCGCTTCGCCAGCTGGACGGCGTACTGGCCCGTCCCGCCGGCCGCGGCCGTGACGAGGACGGTCTCGCCGTCTGTCACCTCGCCCACGACGTCGAGCGCGATGGACGCGGTGAGCCCGCTGACCAGGATCGACAGGACCTCGGGGCTGGCCTCCGGGACCGGCACGGCGTACTTCGCCGGGACCGTCTGAAGCTCGCGGTAGCCCCCGCCCAGCCCCATCGTCGCGACGGGCTGATTCTCGGCCCACCCCTCGACGCCCTCCCCCACGGCCTCGACCACGCCGACGGCCTCGGCGCCGAGGTCGAAGGGCAACGCCGGGTCCGCGGCGTAGCGCCCGGCCGTGATGTTCACGTCCGTCGCGTTGACGCCGGCCCAGCGGTTTCGGACGAGGAGCTCGCCCGGGCCGGGGTCCGGGACCTCCGCCTCCCGCAGCTCGGCGGCCTCGCGGAAGTCGGGCGTGAGGGAGGTCGCGACGAGCTTCTGGTAAGTCGGCATGGGCGGGAGGCGATGGGCCCGCCTATACCGCGCTCGGCCGGCCCTTGCTCCGCGCCCGCGGACGGCCGGGTGTGCGACGGGTGCCAGCCGCCCGGTCCTAGAGCGAATGGCAGGTTGGTACGCGGTACGGGGTACACGGTACGGGGCCGTC
>CAZDFV010000275.1:0-4601 GCA_964504495.1 uncultured Rhodothermales bacterium | reverse complement strand
GCGTCGGGGTCGTCGGCGAGCTGGCGGATCGCGGCGTCGAGGCGGTCGGCGGCGGCGTGCGGCTCGCGCTGGGTGTCGACCACGAGGCCGGCGCCCTCGTCGCGGACGGTCTCGGCCGGCTCCGACCGGCCCGGGCCGACGACGATCGTGGGCCGGGCGGCGGCCATGATCCCGTAGAGCTTGCCCGGGACGGCCACGCCGGCGGCCTCGTCGCGGAGCGTGAGGAGGTGGGCGCTCCCGACCGAGAGCGACTCCGTGAGCCGCTCGCGCGGGAAGTAGTCGAGGTAGCGGGCGTTCTGGATCCCGTCGGCCTCGATGGCCGCCTCGATCTCAGCCCGGCGCGGCCCGCCGCCGACGAACAAGAAATAGATGTCGTCGCGGTCCCGGAGCCGGCGCATCGCCTCCAGCACCTCGTCGAAGCGGTGGACGATGCCGGCGTTGCCGGAGTACATCACGACGAACCGGTCCGCCAGCCCGAGCTCGGCGGCGAGCGCGTTGTCGGCGCGGTCGAGCGGGCGGATCTCGTCCTTCTTGCTCCACACGGGGATCGTCCGGAGCCGGTCGGGGGCCACGCCCTTCTCGACGAGCCGCTCTTTCATGTAGGGCCCGAGGTCCACGACGAGGTCGGCGGTCTTGTAGCCGACGTCGTTCAAGAAGTGGAGGGCGCGGCTGGCGGGCGAGCCGGGCGTGAGCATCCCGACGGCCTCCTCGGCGTCCGGGTGGAGGTCCATCGACCAGATCGCGTAGCGCTGGCCTCGCACGCGCCTGGCGAGGGCGCAGGCGAACGACAGGAGCGGCGGGGTCGTGAGGCACACGACGAGGTCGTACCCGGGGCCGGTCAGGAGGTGGCGGAGGACCTGGGCGTAGAACCCGGCGTAGTCGGCGATCCGGCCGAGGTGGCGGCCGCGCCCGAACCCGGTCGTCCGCACGCGGCGGACCGAGACGCCGTTTTGGACCTCTTCGGCGGGCGCGTCGAGGGCGCCGGCGAGGTACTTCGCCCGGGCCGTGAGCACGCTCACGCGAAACCCGCGCGCGGCGAGGTGCTCGGCGAGGTCCGTCAGGTGCTGTCCAGTCGAGGCGACGTCGGGCGCGTAGTGCTGGTTGACGAAGAGGACGGACGGGGCGGACATCGGCAGGGTGTTTGGGGCGCGGGATCTGCACGGGCCCCGCCCAGGGGCGTCTCTAGCTTCGCGCGGACGGCTCGCGGGCGGGGCGTGCGTCCTAGGACCCACGCGGCTACAAGATCCGCTCCACGCCCGCCCTCTCCAGAACCTCACCGCTTTCTCGGAACGCCCGTGCGCCCGTCCACCCTACCGGCCCTGGGGGCCGCCCTCCTCCTCGCCCTCCTCGCCCTCCTCGGCGCGGCCGGCCCGCTGGCGGCGCAGACGGAGGGGCTCCTCCAGATCGAGAGCGACGCCGAGCGGTTCCTGCTCCGCCAGCACGCGCTCGGCCGGCTGCCGGACCTCGACCCGGGCGCGCTCCCCCTCAACGCCCGGCGGGCCCAGGTCCTGCTCGACTCGCTCGCCGACGCGCCCGGCCTCTCGGCCGTCGACCGCCGGCTCGTGGCCGGCTTCCGGGGCACCAACGCATTCGGACTGGCGACCGACGCCGTCGCCAGCCGGACGCCGCTCTACCCCAACGGCCGGTCGTTCGTCTACGTCGCCGGCGACGGGTACGGCGTCGAGGTCGAGCCCCTCCTCGACCTCTCGGCGGGGCCGGCGTACGTGAACCGGCCGGGGGGCGGGCCGGAAGAGTGGGCCCGGGCCCAGACGCTCCGGCGGGGCGCGCGCCTGGCGGGGCACGTCGGGCGCTTCTTCACGGAGGTCCGGGTGACGGAGAACCAGGACCTCGTCCCCCTCGGCAGTCGCCCGTTCCGCACGGCCCCGCGGATCGGCTGGGCGCGGACAACCGACCCGACGGCCGAGAGCCCGGACCCGACGTACGACTACCTCCGCTCGACCGGGATCGTCGGCTACCGCGACCGCTTCGTCGAGGTCCGGGCGGGGCGCGACCGGGGCCGCTGGGGGTTCGCGCGGGGGGCCCTCCTCCTCAGCGACTACGCGACGGAGTACGACCACGTGCAGGCGCACCTCCAGGCCGGCCCGTTCACGGTCCAGAGCCTCTACGCCCGCTTCCTCGACCCCCGCGAGCGGGGGAGCTTCGACGGCGACGGCGTCGTCGAGCAGCGGTACGGCGTGTTCCACCGGGCGGCCCTCCGGCCCGGCCTCGGGCTCGAGTTCGAGGTGTTCGAGGCCGTCGTGTTCGGGGACCGCGACGACGACAACCGGAACGGGTTCGAGCCGGCCTACCTCGTCCCGTTCGCGCTGTACCGGGCCGTCGAGCGGGACCTCGGGAGCCCCGACAACGTCCTCCTCGGCGCCGGCGCCGCGTGGCGGGTCGCCCCCGGCTGGCGGCTCTACGCGCAGGGGCTGTTGGACGAGCTCACGGCCGGGCGGTTTTTCGAGGACGCCTGGACGAACAAGTGGGGGTTCGTCCTCGGCGCTCAGGTCGTGGACCCCGCCGTCCCGGGCCTCGGGCGGCTCCGCGACACCGACCTCCGCGTCGAGTACGCCCGGCTCCGCCCGTACCTCTACGCCCACCGCGACAGCCTCACCGCGGCCGTCCACTGGGCCGACGGGCTGGGCCACCCGGCCGGGCCCAACGCGAGCGACCTCACCGTCCGCCTCGCGCACCGGCCGACGGCGGACGTCGAGGTCTCGCTCGACGCCTGGACGACCGTCCGCGGCCGGAACACGGACAGCCTGAACTACGGCGCCGACCCGTGGCGGCCGTACACCGACCGCGTGGACGGGCCGACCCCGACGCTCCAGGGCGTCCGCCAGCGCGTGGCCTACGCCGACCTCCGGCTGGGCGCCCGGGTCCTCCCCGACGCGCACCTCGGCCTCGCGCTCCAGGCCCGGCTGACCGAGGACGCGCTCGCCGGCGGGTCGGGCGTCCTCACGCCGCAGGTGTTCCTCCGCTGGGGGCTGGCGGAGAGCGGGCCGCGGTACTGAGCGGCACGGGGTGCCCGGTACGGGGTCCGCTCCGGGCGCCCGTGCTCAGACGCCCCCCGTACCCTGCCCCTCGTCCCCCGCCCCCTCCCCCCGCCCCACCTCGCCGCCGGCGAGCGCCAGCAGGACGGGCACGACGAGGCTGACGGTCTCGGCGAGGTACGTCCGCGAGAACGTGTAGACCTCGAAGGCCGGGCCGACCCAGCCCAGCCCGAGCGCGAACACCCCGAACGAGACGGCGCCGAGGACGACGTGGTAGGCCAGGAGCCAGAGCCAGTACGGCCGGGCCGGGAACGCGGCGGCCAGGAACATCGCCGGGAGGAGGAAGACGACGCCGACCGGGACGGCCCACTGCGCCACCTCCGCCTCGTCCTCGCGGATGACGGTCGGGGCGTCGCGGCCGTCGTAGAGGTCACGGGGGACGGCCCACACGGCGTCGGGCCGGCGGCCGATCCGCTCGACCCCGAACGTCTGGGCGCGCGGCGTGTCGATGGCCGCGAACGCCGGGTACGCCACGTGCTCGGCGAACCACAGCCGGGCCGGCCGGAGCGCGCCGACGTAGCCGACGAGAAGGAGCGCCGCGAGCGCGAGCCCCCACAGCCGCGGGTGCCGCCGGACGAGGTGCGCCCAGGCGCGAGAGAGTCGGTGCGTCAGAAGACGGCGCGCCAGGGGGGGCGCAGCGGTGGACAGCGAAGGTGCCTCGCTGGCGGGACGGGCCGCCAGTGGGACGAGCGGAGGGGGGACGGAACGTTCTCACGACCGTCCCCACCGTGAACCGTTACGCCGCCGCCAGCTCCTGGTCGCCGCCCCAGTGGGCCCACGCCACCCACAGCCCGAAGATCACGACGTAGAACACGAACAGGGCATGGAAGGCGTGGACCTGGTCGAACAGGCTCGGCCACTCGGCCGAGACCACGAGGAGGGCCGCGCACCGGACCACGTTCGTGAGCACGATCGCCGCCAGCCCGAGCGGGACGAACACGAGCCGCCGGGCCCACGTGCCGGGGTAGGCCAGGATGAACCCGACGAACAGGCTCAGCGCCGAGAGCCCGTTGCACCCGTCCTCGATCACGACGCCGGCCTGCGGCGTGGCCCAGACCGTCCGCCCGTCCACGACGGCGGTGTTGTAGAGCGGGCCGAGGACGGCGCCGGTCGCCGCGGCGACGCCCTCGGAGAGCCAGGCGTCGAGGCGGCCGTCCGGGAGCAGCCAGAGGTCGTAGACGACGAACCAGACGGCGTAGACGGCCGCCATCTTCAGGAGGAAGACGGCGAGCGAGCGGTGCGTCGCGAGGATGGCGCGGGCGGAGGTCACGGGCGGGGCGTAAGGCGGCGGCGCACGGCTGGCGACGGTCGCCGGCGGGTGGGCCCCAACTTACGGGGGCCCGTCGGTCGGCGAACGCCCCGGCCTACGAAGCCCGGTCGAGGACGGCGCCGAGGAGCGCGTCGCGGAAGCGGTCGGGCCCGAACGCCTCGCGCGCGCGCTGGGCCGCCTCCGCGGGCAGCTCGAGAACGCGCTCCAGTCCGCGCTCCGCGCCGCCTCCGCCGAGGGCTGGGCCGCCGAGGAGCAGCCGACGATCCGCTCCGGCCGCG
>CAZDFV010000274.1:723-4608 GCA_964504495.1 uncultured Rhodothermales bacterium | reverse complement strand
CGCGTCGGTCGGCGGCGACGGGGTCGAGGTGGCGACGACGCTCCCGTCCGCGGACCCGTCCACGGGCCAGCCGTTCGCCTCGGGCGACGTCGTCGAGGCCCTCGCCTACGACGCCGAGGCCGGCGCGTGGGTCTCGGCCGGCCAGGGCGTCGTCCGGGCGTCGGCGGCCCCGACGGGCCGTCTCGCGGGGGCCTCCGTCGCCGGGCGGTTCACGACGGTCGGCAGCTACGTCGCCTTCGTCCGCGCCGACGTCCCGCTCCAGACCGTCACCGTCCGCGTCGAGCGGAACGGGAACGAGGGGGCCGTCCTCGCCGGCGTGCTCGGCGACGGGTACGCGGCGGCCCGGGCGATCCCGTCCGGCCGGGGCCAGGCCGTGCTCCAGGTCCCCGCGAACGCGGCCCGCCTCGGGGCGGGGGTCTATTACAAGGGCCAGCTTTACCGCGCGGCCGACGACCTGACCTGCACCGACTGCGTGGTCACGCTCCCCGCGGCCGCGCTGCCGGTGACCGTCCGCGTCGCCCCGGTCTGCGAGGACCCGGGCAAGAAGGTCTACCTCGGGACGCTCCCGTCGTTCACGGTCAACGTCCGCGAGCGGGGGACGAAGCAGTGGTTCTCGCTCGGGACCGTCGCCGACGTCGAGCGGGCCGAGGACGGCGCCATCGTCCGGCTCTCGAAGACGACGACCGACCTCCAGGCCGGCGCGACGTACGACATCGTCGGGCGGTACCTGAACGAGACGTTCGAGGACTCGTACGCGATCCCCGCCAGCGGCGTGATCGACGAGACGTTCGAGGCCCCGGACTCGCTCTGCCAGTAGGGGCCACCACCCGCTGGCGGCGCCAGCGGCCCCGACTCCCGCGCCCCCCGGCCTCGCGCCGGGGGGCGCGGTGCGTTTATGCGGAGTCGGATGACTCCTCGGGCGTGGGGCAGGGGGCGGGGGAAAGCCCGATGCCCCTCGCCCCTTCTCTCCTGCCTAGCCGACTCGGGGAGTCGGCGTCAGACCTCCTCGTGCTGATGGGCCAGGGCGTCGTCGGCCGCGGCGAGGCGGCGCCGTCCGACCCACGTCAGCGCCGTCACGAACCCGAACCCGAGCGCCGCCAGCCCGAACGCGACCGGCCAGTCCGGCCCGGGCGGGAGGAGGACGGACGGGTCCGGGACGCGCTCGACCAGGCCGTCCGACCCGGCGTGCTCGACGGAGGCCACCCACGGCCAGAGCGCCCGGAGCGAGCCGGCCAGGAGCCCGACGAGGACCGTCATCGTGAGGTCGTGGTAGCGGTCGAGGAGCCAGCTCAGCCCCTTCGCCGCCAGCCCCAGCCCGACGCCGGCGCCGAGCGCGAACGTGGCGACGTAGCCGACGTCGAGCGACCGGAGGGCCTCCAGCGTCGGCCGGTAGAGCCCGAACACCTCGAGCAGGAACGCCCCGCTCACGCCCGGCAGGATCATCGCGTTGATGGCGACGGCCGCCGTCCCCGCGATGCGGAGCGCGCCCGGGTCGGCCGCGTCGCCCGAGCGCGGGAGGCCGACGAGGACGAACGCGACGACCGCGGCGACCGCGGCGACGGCGTAGTGCCACCCGTGGTGCTCGCGTCGCTCGCGCCAGGGGATCACGAGCGAGGCGGCCACGAGCCCGAAGAAGAGCGCCCGCGACCCGACCGGGTACCGCTCCAGCATCTCCGGCACGAACAGCGACCCGATCCCAATCGCCGTCAGGATGCCGAGGGCTACTGGGCCCAGCAGCCGCCAGTCGAGCGCCCGGGCCGCCGCCCACGCCTCCGAGACCCGTCCGCGCACGAGCAGGAGCACGGCCGAGAACGCGTCGCCGATCGCCGCGATGAGGTCCTTGTAGATCCCGACGATGAGGGCCATCGTCCCCCCACTGACGCCGGGGATGATGTCGGCACCGCCCATGAGGAGGCCCTGGGCGAAACGGCGGAAGAGGGGCACGGCGAGAGGGGGTGGGGAGGGCTGGCGGTCGCCGCCAGCGGGGCGGGGGGCGAAGGTGGCGACGTCGGGGCCGGCGCGCCTCCCCGCCCGCCCGTTTCCACCGGCCCTTCTCGGCGCTACTCGTCGCGGACGAGGGGGACGAACACGACGCCGTCGAAGGTCTCGGTCTCGGTCGTGCCCTCGCCGGTCTTCGTGATCCGGTGGAGCCGTTGCCGGTTCGAGGGGCCGACGGGGATGAGGAGGCGGGCGTCGGCGCGGTCGGGCGCGGGCGGGCGGAGCTGCGCGACGAGGGCCGACGGCACCTCGGGGCCCCCGGCCGTGACGACGATCGCGTCGAACGGGGCGAAGGCCGGCCACCCGAGCGTCCCGTCGCCGGCCCGCGTGCGGACGCGGTAGCCCAGGTCGTCCAGGAGCGCGGCGGTCCGGCGGAGGATCGGCTCGTGCCGCTCAATGGAAAAAACGCGGGCACCCAGCTCGACGAGGATCGCGGCCTGGTAGCCGCTCCCCGTCCCCACCTCCAGGACGCGCTCGCCCTCGCGGACGCCGAGGAGCTCGGTCATCCGCGCGACCGTCCGCGGCTGCGAGATCGTCTGGCCCAGCCCGATCGGCAGGGCCACGTCCTCGTAGGCCCGGCGGCGGACCGAGTCGTCGGGGACGAACAGGTGGCGCGGGACGGCCCGGACGGCTGCGAGCACGCGCTCGTCCCGGATCCCCGCCGCCTCGAGGTCGCGGACGAGGCGGGCACGGAAGGTCTCGGCCTGGCGGTCGGTGAGGAGCACGGGGTCCGGTGGGTCGGCTACGGGGCGGGGGCCGGGGCGTCCGCCGGGGGCGGGTCGTCGTCGGGGCGGTCGGGCGAGAAGGCGGCGTTCAGACGGGCCTCGACCTCGGCGAGCGAGAGGCCCACGTCGAGCCGCCCGTTCTCGGCGACGGAGAGCTTGCCCGTCTCCTCGCTCGACACGATGACGAAGGCGTCGGTCCGCTCCGTCAGCCCGACGGCGGCCCGGTGGCGGAGGCCGAGGTGCGGGTCGAGCCCGCGGGCGTCGCTCACCGGCAGGATGCACCGGGCCGCCTCGATCTTCTGGCCCTGGATGATGACCGCGCCGTCGTGGAGCGGGGAGTTGGGGAAGAAGATGCTCGTCAGGAGGTCGCGCTCGACGTCGGCCTGGAGCTGCGTCCCGCTCTCGATGTAGTTGCGGAGGCCGGTCGACCGCGCGAACGCGATGAGGCTCCCGACGCGGTCCCGGCTCATCTCCTCGAGCGCGGCGACGACCTCGTCGGTGATCTTCTGGCGCGGCGGCTGCGTGACCAGCCGGCGGACGATCGGGTTCCGGCCGAGGAGGAACAGGGCCTGCCGGATCTCGGGGGCGAACAGGATGAGGATGGCGAGGACGAACTGCGCGCCGACGGCCCCGAAGAGGGTCGAGAGCGTCGTCAGCTGGGCCGCGTCGACGAGCTGGCCGACGAGGTAGAGGGCGAGGAGCCCGACGGCCACTTGGACCGCGATCGTCCCCTGGATGAGCCGGTACCCCTGGTAGACGAGGAACGCCGTCACCGCCACGTCCACGAGGTCGAGCCACCGGACCGGGACGAACCCGATCTGGAGGCCCTCCTGCAAGAGCGCCAGCGCGACGACGGCGAACGGCGCGTTCACCGCTCGCCCCGGGCCTCGGCCGACGCCGCCTCGGCCGCCGCGACCACGCGGAGGGCCTCGACCGTGGCCCGGACGTCGTGCGCCCGCACAATCGACGCCCCGCGCGCGACGGCGAGCGCCGCCAGCCCGAGCGACCCGTACAACCGCTCGCCGACCGGCGCCGGGCGCTCGGCCGAGCCCAGCGCCACGCCGACCGTGCTCTTGCGCGAGACGCCGACCAAGACCGGCCGGCCCGTCGCCTCCGCGAGCCGGCCGGTCTCGGCGACGAGCCGGAGGTTCTGGGCCGGCGT
>CAZDFV010000274.1:0-670 GCA_964504495.1 uncultured Rhodothermales bacterium | reverse complement strand
CCCGACCCCCGGATCGACGACCACGTCGCGGACGCCGGCCGCCTCCGCCCGCCGGACCGACTGGCGGAGCGACCGGGCCACGGCCCCGACCACGTCCTCGTCGTCCGCCAGCGGGCCGGTCTCGTGCGGGAGCGCGCCCGGCCGCCCGGCCGCGTGCATCACCACGAGCGCCGCCCCGACCTCGGCCGCCGCCTCGGCCGTCCCGACGCCGTCCCGGAGCCCGGTCACGTCGTTCACGACGTGCGCCCCGGCCCGGAGCGCCTCGCGCGCAACGGCCCCCTTGTACGTGTCGACAGATAGGACGACGTCGGGGAGAGCGCGCGCAATCGCCTCGACGACCGGGACCACGCGCTCTAGCTCCTCGTCCGCGTCGACTGGGGCGGCCCCGTCGCCGTACGTCGTCCCGCGCGGCCGCGTCGACTCGCCGCCGACATCGATGATTGCGGCGCCCTCGGCGGCCATCTCGGCGGCCCGGTCGAGCGCGGCCTGGACGCCGACGTAGCGGCCCCCGTCGGAGAACGAGTCGGGCGTCACGTTGAGGACGCCCATAACGTGGGCATGGCCCGGGCCGAGGCGGAGGCGGCGGCCGCGGCAGTCGAGGTCGGCGGCCCCGGCGGCCCCCCCCGCGGGGCCAAAGGCCGGGGCGGGGTAGGGGCGGGCGGGGGCGGGC
>CAZDFV010000273.1:0-4613 GCA_964504495.1 uncultured Rhodothermales bacterium | reverse complement strand
CGGCCGGCGGGGCCGGGGCGGCGGGGGCCTCCGGGGCGGCGGCGTCGGGGTCGGGCTCCGTCCGGCAGCCGGCGGCGCCGAGGGCGAGGAGGAGGAGGACGGTCGGCGCGGTCAGCAGTCGGCCCATGTCGGCAGTCTACCGCCGCCCCGGCCCGTCCGAGGCCGCCCGAGCGTCCCAGTGCGCGGCGTACGAGTCCGGCGGCCGGTACGGGTCGATCCACCGGCGGTCGAGGGCGTGCTTGAGCCGGAGGAACGGGCGGCCCTTGAGCGCGACCGGCCCGACGGCGTACCACCCGACCGGCTCGCCGGTCGAGAGGACGAGCGGGGCGGCGGGGTACGGCCGGAACGGGCGGAGCGAGACCTCCGAGAGTGGCCGCCCGCCGAGCACCGCGTCGACCACGCGGCCGACGTTCTCGCGCAGGACCGGCCCCTGCTTCACGGCGTGGACGCCGATCCGCGCCAAGCCCTCGTGCCCCTCGACGGCCGCCGCGTCGCCGGCCGCGAACACGCGGGGGTCGCCCACGGCCCACAGCCCGCGGCGGACGCGGACGAACCCGTCGTCGGTCGTCGCCAGCCCCGACCGGGCGAACAGGTCGGGCCCGACCGAGCCCGTCGCCCACAGCACGGCGTCGGCGGCGAGCGCCCCCCCGCCCTCCAGGTGAACCGCCCCTTCGGAGACGTGCGAGACGGCCGTCTCCAGCCGGACCTCGGCGCCCCGCTGGCGGAGCGTCTGGAGCGCCCAGCCGCCCGCGCGCTCGGGGAGCGTCTTCATGAGCTGGCCGCTCGGCTCGACGACGACGACGTGGAGGTCCCGGGCGTCCGGCCGGGCCGTCACGTTGAGGGCGGTCTCGACCCCGGCCGCCCCGCCGCCCACGACGACGAGCCGCCGGGGCCCGGGCGCCTCCAGGAACGCCCCCAGCGCCTCGATCTGGTGGAGCGGCTTGGTGTGGACGGCCCCGCCGGCCCGCTCGGAGAGCGGGTTCACCGCGCCCACGTCGAACGCGACGAGGTCGTACCCGAGCCGCCGCCCGTCCTGCGCCGTCACGACGCGCGCTCGCCGCTCCAGCCCGACGGCCTTGCCCTGGACGAACCGGACGCCCTGCTCGGCGCAGATCCGCTCCAGGCTGACCGTCACGTCGTCGCGGGTGTAGACGCCGCCGGTCCACTCGGGCGTCATCCCCGAGTACCACAGGTCCGGCCGGTCCGAGAGGAGCGTGACCTCGACGCCCCGCCGGACGTGCTCGCCGGCGTGGGCGAGGAGCGGGAGCATGGCGTGTCCGCCACCGACGAGGAGAAGGTTCACGGTTGGGAAAGGCTCATGGTTCGCGGTTAGACGTCGGATTGGGTCGTGTGGAGAAGCTCCGGGCAACGCGGGCCCGTCCGACTGGCGGCGGCGGTCGCCAGTCGGGCATCTTCGCCGCGAACCGCGAACCGCGAACCGCGAACCGCGAACCGCGAACCGCGAACCGCGAACCGCGCCCTACAGGTCCGCCTCGAACATCGCGTACTCCTTGTCGCGCGTGCACCCCAGCTTCTCGAGCGCGTTGATGAGCGGCTGGTTGGCGTCGAGCACCCAGCTCAGCTCCGCCGCCTCGTACCCGTCGCGGCGGCCGTTCACGATCGTCTGGTGGATGAGGAGCGCGTCGAGCCCGAGGTTCCGGTGCTGCGGGAGGATCCCCATGAGCGCCATCCGGATCTCGTAGATCGCCCCGGCCTTGACCGACGCCAGGATCTTGGGCAGGCCGGTCGGGAGGAGCCGGCCGTTCGGGAGCTTCTTGAGCGCCCGGTTCAGGTTGGGGACCGAAGCCGCGAACGCGACCGGCCGGCCGTCGAGCTCGGCGAAGAGGAACAGGTCCTCCTCGATGATCGGCTTCAGCTCCTTCGCCAGGTGGACGGCCTCGCGCTCGGTGTACGGGACGTGCCCCCAGTTCTCGGCCCACGCCTCGTTGTAGATCCGCATGGCCGTCGCCACCTCCTCGTCGAACCGCGCCGGGTCGAGCGAGCGGACGCGGACGGTCGGGTTCCGCCGCCGGACGATCTCGGCGCCCCGCGCCATCCGCCCGCTGTTGATGTACGCCTCGTGGACGTAGAACGCCCACATCGTCATGGCCCGCCGGAACCCCCACCGCTCGAGGTGGGCCTCGTAGTACGGCCCGTTGTACGGGAGGAGGACCGACGGCGGCCGGTCGAACCCGTCCACGAGCAGCCCCGCGACGTCGTTCATCGTCGGGTTCACCGGCCCGCGCACGGCCTTCAGCCCCCGCGCCCGCAGCCAGCCGGCGGCGGCGTCGAGGAGGGCGCCCGAGACGGCCTCGTCGTCCGGCGTCTCGAAAAAGCCGAAGAACCCGACGCCGTCGGCGTACTTCGCGAGGTGCTGCCCGTTCTCGATCGCCGCGACGCGACCGACGACCTCGCCGCCCCGCTCGGCCAGGAACAGCTCGACGGCGCCGTGCTCGAAGAACGGGTTCTTCTTCGGGTCGAGGACGTTCTTCTGGTCCAGCCGGAGCGGCGGGACGAAGTGCGGCGCGCCGCGGTAGTGGCGGTACGGGAGGTCCAGGAACCGCCGGCGGTCGGCGGCCGAGCGGGCGGGGCGGACGGAGACGTCGGGCATGGGGCGGGGCCGGAGGCGCGAAGCTAGCGCGCCCGCGCCGCCCGCTGGCGGCGCGCTGGGTCGGGGTGAGGGCTACCGCATCTTCCCCGTTCGTCATCCTGAGCGGCTGTTTGGGTTCTCCTCCTCCCCTGAGGGAGGTGACCGCGCCAGCGGGCGGGGGGTGTCCGGGCGGGCCGGGCGGGCGGACACGAGCCGCTCCGCGGGGAGCCCCCTCCAGGGGGCGGGGCCGGCCCCAGACCCGAACCCGAACAGCCTCTGAGCAGAGCGAAGGATCTCCGCTCAGGGTCCTGAGCCCAGCGGCACGGGGACCGACGACTCGGTACGTCGGCGTCGAGATCCTCCGCGGTCGCTCAGGACGACGAACGGGGAGGCGGCAGAGCGTGCGGCGCCTCTGCCGGTGTGGACCGGGGGAGGGGACGCCCCGGGTGGTCCTCCGCCGCGCCGGCGGCGCGCCCCGCCAGCCGGGCGCGCGTCCCTAGCCGTGCCGGCCGTTGGGGACCATGGCCGGGCCCGGCTGCCCGTCCGGCCCGATGATCCCGTGCTTGAGCCCGACCGTGCGGAACGCCTCGAGGACCCGGTCGAGCTCCTCGTCCGTGTGCGTCGCCATGTAGCTCGTCCGCATGAGCGACTGGCCGGGCGGGACGGCGGGGGGG
Source organism: uncultured Rhodothermales bacterium (assembly GCA_964504495.1). Lineage (GTDB taxonomy): Bacteria > Bacteroidota > Rhodothermia > Rhodothermales > Rubricoccaceae > Rubrivirga. Next base: position 1,349 of record CAZDFV010000273.1, on the reverse strand, counting down.
ATCACGGCGTTCGCGAACACGCCGGCCTCGAGGAGGTCGGTCCAGAACTCGAAGCACCGATACATCTCGCCGATCACGACCGGGATGATGGGCGTCTGCGAGGCCCACACGTTGAACCCGAGCGCGCGGAGCCCGTCGCGCATCCGGTCGGAGACGGCCGCGAGCCGGTCGAGCCGCTCGGGCTCCTCCTCCAAGATGTCGAGGCAGGCCAGGACCGTCGCCACGTTCGCCGGCGGCATCGACGCCGAGAAGATGTGGGTCGAGGCCGTGTGCCGGATGTACTCGACGACGGACCGGGGCCCGACGGCGAACCCGCCGAGCGAGGCGAAGCTCTTCGAGAACGTCCCCGTCACGATGTCCACGCGGCCGTCGAGCCCGAACACGCTCGCCGAGCCGCGCCCGCCGTCGCCGACGACGCCGACGGCGTGGGCGTCGTCGAGGTAGAGCGCGGCGTCGAACTCCTCAGCGAGCGCGACGAGGCCGGGGACGTCGGCGAGCGTCCCCGACATCGAGAACACGCCGTCGGTGACGATGATCTTGCCGGCCTCGGGCTTGGCCCCGGCCGTCCGTTCGAGGAACGTCCGGAGGTGGCCGAGGTCGTCGTGGCGGTAGCGGACGGTCTCGGCGGCCGAGACCTGCTGGCCGGCCAGGATGCAGGCGTGGTTGTCCTTGTCGGAGAAGATGACGTCGCCGCGCTGGGCGACGGCCTGGAGCACGCCCTGGTTCGTCATGTACCCCGTCGAAAAGAGGACGCACGCCTCCTTCCGCATAAAGGCCGCCAGCCGGTCCTCGAGCTCGAGGTGGAGGTCGAGCGTCCCGTTGAGGAAGCGGCTCCCCGTGCACCCCGTCCCGTACTGGTCGATCGCCGCCTTGGCCGCCTCGCGGACGCGGGGGTCGTTCGTCAGGCCGAGGTAGTTGTTCGACCCGGCCATGATGATCTCCCGGCCGTTCATGATCGCCCGGCTCCCCTCGCTCACCTCGATGGCCCGGAAGTACGGGTAGAGCCCGGCGTCGCGGACCGACTGGTACTCGCCCTCGGGCTCCAGGAACCGCTCGGCCCGGCCGAAGATCGCGGGGAGCGGCCGGTCGGTGTCGGCGGGGGCGGGGCCCTTCGGGAGCCGGCCGTGGAAGTCGGGGAGGGTCATGGGGCCGGGGGGCGGCTAGCCTCGGAAGATACCGGGCCGGGGCCCGGGCCCGGGGGGGAAACCGGGTGAAGGCCCCCGCGGGGGCGGGAGTGCGGCGCTAGGCGGCTTGGCGGGCGGCCCGGCGGGCGCCGCCGACCGGGCCCCCGAGCGCGGCCTCTACGGCCTCGTCGCTTTCCTGGCAGACCAGCGCCGCAAAGAGGTGGG
>CAZDFV010000272.1:0-4619 GCA_964504495.1 uncultured Rhodothermales bacterium | reverse complement strand
TCGACAGCGCGCTCGGGGCCACGGTCCAGGCCCGGTTCCGGGCCCCCAGCGGGGCGCTGACGGAGCGGGCGCGCGACGGCGCCCGGGCGCTCCCCCTCGCGGCCGGTCTCCGCTGGGTCGACAACGACCGGGTCAACCTGGCGTGTACGCTCGCGGGCGGGCTCCTCCCGCTCCTCCTGTTCCTGTAGGCCGGGGCGACCCCGCCGGCTGGCGGCGCGCCTCCGCCAGCGGGCGGCGGCCCGGGCCCCCACACTCCCGCGCGGCCTCCCCCGTTCACCGAGCCGGACCCTGCGGCCGTAGCTTCGGCGCCCCCAGCAGACTCGCCCATGCCCTGGTACCGGAAGCTCCACTGGCAGATCATCCTCGGCCTGATCCTCGGGCTCCTGTTCGGGGTCGTGGCCGCGGCGGTCGGGTGGGGCGGGTTCGTGGCCGCGTGGGTCCGGCCGTTCGGGACCATCTTCATCACCGGGCTCAAGCTGATCGCCGTCCCGCTCGTGCTCGCGAGCCTGATCACCGGCGTCGCCAGCCTCTCGGACCTCCGGAAGCTCTCCCGGATCGGCGGGAAGACGATCGGGATCTACATGGTCACGACGGCCGTCGCCGTCTCGCTCGGCGTCCTGCTGGCCGACGTCGCGCAGCCCGGCAAGGCGTTCTCGCCCGAGCTCCGCGACGACCTCGTCGGCGCGTTCGGGGGCGACGCCGAGGCCCGGATGGCGTCGATCGAGGAGATCGGCGTCCGCGAGCGGGGTCCGCTCCAGTTCCTCGTCGACGCCGTGCCGGAGAACGTCTTTTTCGCGTTCTCCGACAACGCCAACATGCTCCAGGTCGTCGTCGTGGCGCTCCTCCTGGGGATCGGGCTCGTCCAGGTGCCGCGCGAGCGGGGCGCGCCGGTGCTGGCCTTTTTCGAGGGGCTCAACGACGTCGTGATCCGGCTCGTGGACCTCATCATGCTCCTCGCGCCGATCGGCGTCTTCGCCCTCCTCGCCGACACGATCGTGAGCGTGGCCGGCGACGACCCGGCCCGGATCCTCGGGCTGTTGCAGGGGCTGGCGACGTACTGCATCGTCGTCGTGCTCGGGCTCGCCATCCACACGGTCGTCGTGTACCCCACGCTCCTGAAGCTGTTCACCCCGATGGGGCTGAAGACGTTCTTCCAGGGGATCGCCCCGGCCCAGCTCGTCGCCTTTTCCACGTCGTCGTCGGGTGCCACGCTCCCGGTCACGATGGAGCGGTGCGAGGAGAAGTTGGGGGTGAGCGAGGAGGTGTCGTCGTTCGTCCTTCCGCTGGGCGCCACGATCAACATGGACGGGACGGCGCTGTACCAGGCGATCGCGACGCTGTTCATCGCGCAGGCGTTCGGGCTCGATCTTGGCTTGGGGGCCCAGCTCACGATCGTCCTTACGGCCGTGCTCGCGTCGATCGGGACGGCCGCCGTCCCGGGCGCGGGGATCATCATGCTCGTCATCATCCTGGAGGCCGTCGGCGTGCCGGCGGCCGGGATCGCCCTCATCCTCGGCGTGGACCGGATCCTCGACATGTGCCGGACGGTCACGAACGTGACCGGCGACGCGACGATCGCGACCGTCGTGGCCGCCAGCGAGGGCCAGCTCGGCCCGCCCAACCTCTCCGAGGAGGGCGACCGCGTGGTCGTCACCCCGCCCTCGACCGCTCCCGCCGTCGCGTGACGCACCCGCTCCCCCGTCTCGTCCTTCTCGCCCTGCTGGCGGCCGGCGCCGCGCACGCGCAGTCGTCGGTCGAGCGGCCCGTCGCGCTCTCGGTCGCCGAGGACGCGCAGGGCGCGCTGGGGCTCGAGACCGCCGAGGGCGCCCGGCTCTACGCCGACGGCCGGGCCGCCGCGCTCGCGTTCCGGTTGGGCGAGGCGCGCGGCCACTTTGCCCGGCTCGGGGCGCTCGAACCGGCCGCGCCGGCCGGCGCCTACGGCCTGGAGTCGGTCGCGCTCTGGGAGGCGCTCCTGACCGAGCGGGACAGTCACTACGACCGGTTCTACGCGCTCAACGACTCGCTCCAGGCGTTCGCCGACGGGCTCGGCACGCCGGCCGGCCGGCTCGCGGGGGCGACGGCCAAGCTCCACCGGGCGCTCGCGATGGGCCGCCAGGAGCGGTACGCCCGGGCCGGGCTCGCCTTCAAAGACGCCTGCGGCCGGTTCCGCGACCTCACCGACCGCCCCGACCCGGCGCCGGACGCCCTCTTCGGGCAGGGCGTCTGCGAGGTGGCGGCCGGGTCCGTTCCCCGGACGTACCGCTGGCTCGCCCGGCTCTTCGGGTTCTCGGGGAGCGTGGCCGGCGGGATGGACCGGCTCGACGCCGCCGCTAGCGGGGGCGGGGCCCACGCCGTCGAGGCGCTGATCGCCCTCGCGGTCACCGACGTCACGCTCAACGAGCGCCGCGCCGGGACCGTCGACCGCGTCGCGGCCGTCGCCCGGGCCCGGCCGGGCAGCCCGCTCCTGGCCTACTTCGAGGGCTACCTCCTCCTCCTCGACCGCCGCCCCGTCGAGGCCGAGGCCGCCCTCCGCCGCGCCGCCGACGCCCTGGCCGAGCCGGGGACGGCCGACCTCCCGTTCGTCGCCTCGCACCTGGGGACGGCCCTGTTCCGCCAGGACCGGTTCGAGGAGGCCGCGCCGCTCCTGGAGGGCTACGCCCGGTCGTTCCGGGGAGAGGCCCTCGTGGCCCAGGCGCTCCTCCGCGCCGGGATCGCGTACGAGATGACCGGCGACCGGCGCCGCGCCGAGGCCCTCTACCGCCGGGTCCGCGCGAACCGCGACTACGACACGGACCTCGCGGCCGAGCGCGAGGCCCGGCGCCGGCTCGACGCGCCCATGACGGACGCCGAACGGGCCCTCGTCCTCGGCGAGACGGCCTTCGACGCCGGCCGCTACGACGACGCCGTGCGGACGCTCCAGCCGGTCGTCACCGACGGCGCCCTGCCGGCGAGCCAGCGGGCCGAGGCCGCCTACCGGACCGGCCGGGCCTACCAGGCGCTCGGCGACGCGCCACAGGCCCTCCGCCACTTCCGCCTCGCCATCGACCGGCCCGGCGACCCGCTCGCCAAGTGGGGCCCGTGGTCGGTGTACCACGCCGCCGAGGTCCACGAGGCCGCGGGGGACGCGGCCGAGGCCCGCCGGCTCTACGAGCGCGTGCTCGAGGACGAGGGCGAGTTCGACTACCACAAGGCCCTCGAGCAGCGGACGCGGACGGCGCTCGAACGGCTGGGCCGGTAGGCCCGCGGACCCACCACGCCCCTCAGACCCATGCGATACGCCGCCCTCGCCGCCCTCCTGCTGGCGGGCCCCGCCAGCGCCCAGGTCGCCCACGCCGACGGCGGCGGGGTGTGTACGCTCTACGCCGACGGCGACGAGGCCCGGCCCGGCCCCGCCCTCGCCGACCGGAACGGGGAGCGGGCCCGGCGCGCCGCCGTCGCGGCCGGCGCCCCGGTCCAGCGCGTCGTGTCGAGCGGGGGCGCGGCCACGTTCGACGTCCGGTACACCGGGTTCACGGCCGAGGCCCGGGCCGCCTTCCAGGAGGCCGTCGACATCTGGGCGGCCCACCTCACCTCGGGCGTGCTGATCAAGGTCGAGGCCACCTTCGAAGAGCTCGGCGAGCGGACGCTGGGTTCGGCGGGGCCGCGCCTCACCCGGGACTTCCCCGGAGCCCCGACCCCGTCCACGTGGTACCCCTTCCCGCTGGCGGACGCCGTCGCCGGCCGGGACCTGTTCCCGAACCAGCCGGCTGACGACCCCGACACCGACATCGACGAGCGGTTCAACTACGACATCCGGGCCCGCTTCAACAGCGAGTTCGACGACTGGTACTTCGGGCTCGACGGACAGACGCCGGCCGGGGAGTTCGACTTTGTGACGGTCGTGCTCCACGAGCTCGGCCACGGCCTCGGGTTCGTCGGGTCGGCCGCCTACGACGACGGCGTCGACAGCGACGAGTGCGAGGGCACGGCGGGGCGGGGGTGCTGGGGGTACTTCGACGGCAGCTTTTTCGGCTTCCCCATCATCTTCGACCGGTTCGTCGAGGACGTCGACGGCGTGGCGCTCCTCGACGGCCAGGCGTACCCGAACAACTCCCTCGACCTGGGCACCCTGATCCAGAGCAACGACCTGTTCATCGACGCCGAGACCGTCACCGAGGTCAACGGCGGGGAGCGCCCGCCGGTCTGGGCCCCGTCGCCGTTCGAGCCGGGCTCGTCGTTTTCGCACTGGGACGAGAACCTCGAGCGGTTCCCGGACGGGGCGTTCGCCGCGCTCATGACGCCGACGCTGAACCCAGGCGAGTCGTACCAGGACCCCGGCGCGCTCACGTGCGCTTTTTTCCAGGACATGGGGTGGTCGCTCGCGCCCGGGTGCTCGTCCCTGTTCACGCCGGCCGAGGCCGGCCCGCTCGCGGCCGGGCCCGCGCTCGTGCTGGAGGGCCCGAACCCGTTCCGCGCCCGGACCCGCCTCCGGCTGGCGCGCGCCGACCGCCAGCCCGCCCCGCTCGCCCTCGTCGACGCCCTCGGCCGGACCGTGCGGACGCTCACGACCGGGCCGGACGGGGCGGTCGAGGTGTCCGGCGCAGGGCTCGCGCCCGGGCTCTACGTCGTCCGTGTCGAGG
>CAZDFV010000271.1:0-4682 GCA_964504495.1 uncultured Rhodothermales bacterium | reverse complement strand
CACGAACGCGGCGTGGCTCGGCGAGCGGCTCGCGGGCGCCGGCGTCGACCTCCGACGGGCCGAGACCGTCGGCGACGACGAGGGCGCGATCGCGCGGGCCCTCGAGCGGGCCTACGCCGACGGCGCCGCGGTCGTCGTCGTAACGGGCGGGCTCGGGCCGACCCACGACGACGTGACGAAGGAGGCCGTCGCCCGCGTGTTCGGCCGCGCCCTCCGGTTCCACCCGGACCTCTACGAGGCCATCGAGGCCCGCTACCTCTCGCGCGGCCGGGCGATGCCCGCGATCGGCCGGGTCATGGCCGAGGTGCCCGAGGGGTTCGAGGTGCTGGCGAACGCGAAGGGGACGGCCCCCGGGCTCTGGGGCGAGCGCGAGGCCGGGGGGCGGGCCCAGATCGTCGTCGTGATGCCGGGCGTCCCGTACGAGATGCAGGCGATGACGGAGCGGCACGTGCTCCCGCGCCTCGTCGAGCGCCAGGACGGCGTCGTCCTCAGCCGGACGCTCCTGACCGTGGGCCGGGGCGAGAGCGACCTCTCGGGGATGCTCCGCGGCCTCTCGGACTCGATCACGGACGGGCTCTCGCTGGCCTACCTCCCCAACCTCGGCTCCGTCCGCCTCCGCGTGACGGCCCGCGGGCCGGACCGGGCCGCCGCCCAGGCGTCCGTCGACCGGGCCGTCGAGGCCATCCGCGCCGCGCTCGGCCAGCTCGTGTTCGGCGAGGGCGACACGACGCTCGAGGCCGTCGTGAACGACATGCTCGCCGCGCGCGGGCTGACGCTCGGGCTGGCGGAGAGCTGCACCGGCGGGGCCGTCGCGGCGCGCGTGGCCGCCGTGCCCGGGGCCAGCCGCGTGCTCTGCGGGGCCGTCGTGGCCTACGACAACGCCATCAAGGAGCACGTGCTCGGCGTCGACAAGCGGGCCATGATCGAGGACGGGGCCGTGAGCGAGCGGGCCGCCCTCCAGATGGCGCGCGGCGCGCGCCGCGCGCTCGGCTCCGACGTCGGCCTCGCCACGACCGGGATCGCCGGGCCGACCGGGGGCACGCCCGAGAAGCCGGTCGGGACCGTCTGGCTCGCCTACGTCGACGCCGAGACCGAGCACGCCGTCGGCCTCCGGTTCACGACCGACCGGGCCGTCAACATCGGGCTGACGGCGACGATGGCCCTCGACCTCGTCCGCCGCCAGCTCCTGCGGAAGGGGTAAGGCTCGGCCGGCTGGCGGCGGCGGTCGCCAGCGGGGCGCCCTGCCCGCCCTCCCCCTCGCGAGAGTTGGTAACCCACGAGAACTGGTAAGGGGAGGCCTTCACATGACCGTGCCCCTGCGCCCTCTCCTAGGTCATCCCCGCCTCCGCGGGGATCCAGAGTGGCGAGCGCCAGAGGGCCCCCAGCGTCCTGGACTCCCGCCTCCGCGGGAATGACGGGGAGGGAAGAAGGGCAGTCGATTGTGAACCCCTCCCCTTGTCAGCTCGCGAGAGGGGGCGCGAACGGGGGGACCGTGGACAACTCTGGACCGGCCGACTGGCGGAGGCCGCCGCCAGCGGGGCAGCTTCCACCCCGACCCCCCGGGCGGAGCCTTTCCGAGCACAGCGAGTTAGGACGGGGCTCCACACCGGCCCGGCCCGCGCGACGGCGTGACCCGCCGGTGTCACCCCGCCGGCCGTATCGTGGCCCGCCCCCTCCGACCCCCCAACGCCCCCGAGTCATGGCCAAGTCCTCGCCCGCCCCCCCGCCCGCCGACGCCGCCGCCAAGTCCAAGGCGCTCGACCTGGCGATGAAGCAGATCGACAAGCAGTTCGGGAAGGGCGCCGTCATGAAGATGGGCGACGCCCCGCCCGTCTCCCTCGACGCCGTCTCGACGGGGAGCCTCACGCTCGACCACGCCCTCGGGATCGGGGGCGTCCCGCGCGGCCGGATCGTCGAGATCTACGGGCCCGAGTCGTCGGGGAAGACGACGCTGGCGACCCAGATCGTCGCCGAGGCCCAGAAGCTCGGGGGCACGTGCGCCTTTATCGACGCCGAGCACGCCTTCGACCCAACGTATGCCGAGAAGCTGGGCGTGAACACGGACGACCTGCTGATGTCGCAGCCGGACACGGGCGAGCAGGCCCTCGAGATCTGCGACATGCTCGTCCGAAGCGGCGCCATCGACGTCGTCGTGATCGACTCGGTCGCGGCGCTCGTGCCGAAGGCCGAGATCGAGGGCGAGATGGGCGCCAGCCACGTCGGCATCCAGGCCCGGCTCATGAGCCAGGCCCTCCGAAAGATCACCGGGACCATCAAGCGGACGAACACGATCCTCATCTTCATCAACCAGATCCGGATGAAGATCGGCGTCATGTTCGGGTCGCCGGAGACGACCGCCGGCGGCCGCGCGCTGAAGTTCTACGCCTCCGTCCGCATGGACATCCGCCGGATCGGCGCGATCAAGGACGGCCAGGAGGTCGTCGGCAACCGGACGCGCGTGAAGGTGGTCAAGAACAAGGTGGCCCCCCCGTTCCGCCAGGCCGAGTTCGACATCATCTACGGCGAGGGCGTCTCGTCGCTCGGCGAGCTCATCGACCTCGGGCTGGAGCACGACGTGATCCAGAAGTCGGGGTCGTGGTACTCGTACGGCGAGGAGAAGATCGGCCAGGGCCGCGACGCCACGAAGCAGTGGCTCCGCGAGAACGACGACCGCCGCGAGGCCGTCAAGCAGGCCGTGAAGGAGGCGCTCGGGATGGTCCCCGCCCCCGATGCGGCGGCCGACGACGAGGACGAGCCGGCCCTGAACGGCCAGGAGGCCCTCCTCGACGAGGCCTAGCCGCCGGCGACCGCCACTGCCAGCCCGCCGACGCCGCCCGGAACGCCCCCGGGCGGCGTCGCGCGGTTCTAGCTTCGGCCCATGCCCCCCCGCCTCCTCGCACTCGTCTTGCTGGCGGCGGGCCCCGCCAGCGCCCAAGACGCCGGGGCGGACACGCTTCCGCCCGACACGGAGCCGGCCGACGTCCGCCTCTTCCGGGCGGTCTACGACGTCGAGGCCTGGCCGTTCGCGGTCGCGATGCGCGTGACCAACGGGTCGGCGTATCCGGTCTTCGTCGGGGCCGCGCCGGCGCTCCTGGCCGGCGCCGCCCTCGATGGGACGAGCGCGCGCCCGGCCCTCCGGCTGGCGCTCGCCGAGGCCGGGACGGTGGCCCTCACGTTCGCGCTGAAGGGGGCGGTCCGGCGGCCGCGGCCGTACGCCGCGCTCGACGACGTGGTGGCCCGCGACCGCGGCCACGTCGGCGAGGCGTTCGACCCGTTCTCGTTCCCCTCGGGCCACACGTCGACGGCGTTCGTGATCGCCACGTCCCTCGGCCTGTCGTACCCCGAGTGGTACGTCGTCGGGCCGGCCGCGCTGTGGGCGGGGGGGATGGGGCTCGCGCGCGTGTGGCACGGCGTCCACTACCCGACCGACGTGCTGGCGGGCGCCGTGCTCGGGACCGGCGCGGCCGTCCTCGCCCACGTCCTGCTCCCGGACGAGGACCCAGAGGGCGAGGCGTCTGTCGTCCCGCTCCGCCTCGTCGTGCCGCTGTGAGCGCCCCCCGCCCGAGCAGGCGGCGGCACGCGAGCGGGGCGCCGTGGGAGGCCCGCTACGGGTACAGCCGGGCCGTCCGGGTCGGGAACGTCGTCGCCGTCTCGGGGACCGTCGCCGTGGACGAGGGCGGGCGGACGGTGGGGGAGGACGCCGGCGCCCAGGCCCGGTTCGCGTTCGCGAAAGCGCTCGACGCGCTGGCGGCGCTCGGCGCCAGCGCGGCGGACGTGGTCCGCACGCGGACGTACGTGACGGACATCGCCCGCGACGCCGACGCCGTGGGCCACGCCCACGCCGAGGCGTTCGGCGACGTGCGGCCGGCGGCGACGATGGTAGAGGTGCGCGCCCTCGTCGCGCCGGGCCTGTTCGTCGAGGTCGAACTCGACGCCGTGGTCGGATCGTAGCGCACGGCGCGGCGTAGGCGGCGCGTCCCCCCGCCCGCGCCGATGTACCTCCTCCACACGCTCACGATCGCCCTCCACGTCTTGTTCGCCGCCGCGTGGTTCGGGATGGCCGCGGCGGTCCCGTCCCTCGCCCGGAGCGCCATGCGGACTGGGAACGCGGAGGGCGGGAAGGTGATGACGGCGATGAACGGGTCGATCCTCCTGTTCTACGCCTTCGCCGTCGCCAACTGGGTGCTCGGCCGGCGGCTCGGCTTCGAGCTCCAGTACGACCACTGGGCCTACCACACGTCCCTCTCGCTCGGGCTCCTCCTCGTGGCCGCCCAGCTCGTCCTGATCCGGGGCGGGTGGAGCCGGCTCGCCAAGGCCGCGGGGACACCGGAGGCCGAGGCCGGACGGAAGCGGCTCGCCCTCGGGCTCGGCGTCGGCAACCTCCTCTGGATCACCATCTTCATCCTGATGTACGTCGGGCGCGGCGTCGTCGGGGCGTAGCCCGTTACGGCTCGGCCGCCCGGCGGATCCGGTCGAGGAGGGCCCGGCCGAGCCCGGCGTCGGGGACGGCCTGCGCGTCGATCCGGCCCAGCCCGGCGGCGTCGGCCTCGCGGAAGAAGGCGAACAGGCGGCGGGCGTAGGCCTCGACGTCGGGGCAGACGGCGACGGCGGCGTAGCCCGGCGCGGGCGGGTCGAGCCCGATGTAGGCGGCGTCCGCGCTCGGCTGGCGGCCGCGCTCGACG
>CAZDFV010000270.1:0-4686 GCA_964504495.1 uncultured Rhodothermales bacterium | reverse complement strand
CTAGAGCAGGGTTCAGGTCGCTGTAGGTCCACCCCTGTCATCCTGAGCGGAGCGACGAAGGATCTCAGCGCGGTCTCTCAGGTCGTAGGCGCCGGCCCCTACGGCTGAGCCATCGAGCTGAGATCCTTCGCTGACGCTCAGGATGACGAGACGTTCAGGACGACGCCACGAGCCGGTCGCAGCACTAGCGGGCCTGGGCCAGCTCGGCCGCGTTCCGCCAGAGCCGGGTGGCCTCGAGGAGCGTCTCGTCGATGGCCCCGACGACGGGGTAGAACGCCTCGGCACCGTAGAGCCGGCGGGCCATGAACGCGCGGATCCGCGTCTCGATCTCGCCGCGGGCGGCGTCGGCCTCGGAGCGGACGAGGACGGCCTCGTCCTCGCCGGCGTCGGCCGGGCGCTCGGCCACGACGCGGACGTCGCGCTCGCTGGCGAAGGCGAGGAAGCGGTCGTACGTCGCGTCGTCGATCTCGAAGTCGGTCAGGAACGCCCGCTCGCGGCCCTCCCACCGCTGGCGGAAGCTCTCGCCGCGCCGCTCGATCTCGAGCCGGGCGAACTCGTTGTCGAGGTTCCGCCCGATGACCGTCCGGAGGGCGGGCGAGACCGTGTCCGGCCGGACGATGTAGTCGGGGAGGACGCCGCCGCCGCCGTAGACCGTCCGGCCCCCGTCGGTCCGGAACGTGAGCGAGTCGGGGACGCCGTCGCCGAGCGCGCGGGCGTCGACGAACCCGGTGCCGGCCACGAGCTTCCCTTCGAGGGCGTCGCGGATCGCCCTCTTGGCCTCGCCGTAGGCCTCCTCGCCGCCGCCGAGCTCGTAGGGCGTCTGGATAAGGCGGCCGGACGGCGTGAAATACCGGCTCACGGTCATCTGGAGCACGCTCCCGTCGGTCATCGGGAACTGCTGCTGGACGAGCCCCTTCCCGAACGTCCGCCGGCCGACGAGGAGCCCGCGGTCGTGGTCCTGGACGGCCCCGGCCACGATCTCCGAGGCCGACGCCGAGTACTCGTCGACGAGGACGATGAGCGGGTCGCGCTCGTAGCTCCCGCCAGCCGTCGCGCGGTACTGGCGGCGGTTCTGGGCGTGGCGGCTGCCCGTGTAGACGATCATGTCGCCGGTCGGGAGGAACTCGTCGGCGATCGCGTAGGCCTGGTCGAGGAGGCCGCCGGCGTTGCCGCGGAGGTCGAGGACGAGCCGGTCCATCCCCTCGGCCTTGAGCTCGCGGATGGCCTCGCGGACCTCCTCGTGGCTCGTCCGGGCAAAGCGCTGGAGCTTGATGACGCCCGTCTGGTCGTCGGCGAGGTAGGCGGCCGTGACCGTGTTGAGCGGGATCCGGTCGCGGGTGATCGTGAACTCGAGCGGGGCGCGGTAGCCCGGCCGCTCGACCGTGAGGTCCACGGTCGTCCCGCGCGGACCCTTCAGCTTGACCGGGACCTCGTCGGGGTCGATCCCGACGGCCGGCTCCCCGTCGATCCCGACGATCCGGTCGCCGGCGAGGAGCCCGGCCTCGTAGGACGGCCCGCCGGCGATGGGCATGAGGACGACGAGCGTGTCGGCCTCGGCCCGGCCCTCGACGAACTCGTAGTAGATCCCGACGCCCTCGAAGCTCGCGTCGAAGCTCTCGCGGACGCCCCGCATGTCCTCGGCCGAGATGTAGACCGAGTGCGGGTCGAGCCCGGCCAGCATCCCGCTGATGGCGTCCTCCGCCAGCTGCGCCGAGTCCACGCGCTCGACGTACGCCCGCGTGATGTACTCGTAGGCCTCCTCGATCTTCCGGAGCTGCTCGACGTCCTCGGAGCCCGAGACGGCGTCCTGGACCTGGACGCCCACGAGGAGCCCCGCGGCGAGGCACGCGGCGGCGGCGAGGGGGCGGATCGGGAGGCGGGACATGCGTGTGGGGAAAGGGGGACCGGGTGCCCAACGGGACCGCCGGAAGCGTTGGTGTGGCGAACGGCGGCGGCGGGAGCGGGTTCACCGAACGCGGAAGGTATCGTGCCCGGCCCGCGCCGCGCATAGGGCGGATCACGACGGGGCGCCCGCGCCGGAGGGGACAACGCCTGTCCCGCCGCCGGCGACGGCGCCGTCTCCTGCCGCCCCCCTCTCCCCTCCTCTGCATCCCATGACCAATAAGGCCGTCGCCCGGCACCTCAAGCTCACCGCCGACCTCGTCGAGTTGACCGGCGGCAACCCGTACCGGGCCCGCGCCTTCGCCTCGGGCGCCCGGGCCGTCGAGCGGCTGGACGAGCCCGTCGCCGGCCTCGTGGCGGACGGGACGTTGGTCGAGACGCCCGGGATCGGGAAGGGGCTCGCGGCCGAGATCGGCGAGCTGGTCGAGACGGGGGCGATGGGCGTGACGGAGAGCCTGCTCCAGGCGCTCCCGCCGGGCCTCCCCGAGGTGCTCCGCGTGAAGGGGCTGGGCGTGAAGAAGGTCCGGGCGCTGTGGCAGGGCGCCGGCGTGACGTCGATCGAGGACCTGGAGGCGGCCGCGGCGGCCGGGAAGCTGGCGGCGCTCCCGGGCTTCGGGAAGAAGACCGTCGAGAACGTCCTGGCCGCCGTCGAGCAGCTCAAGGCGTACCGCGGGAAGGCGCATCTCCGCGACGCCTGGCCCGAGACCGTCGCCGCCCGCGACCTCCTCCGCGCCGCCGGCCTCCGGGCCGACCTCGCCGGGCCCGTCCGCCGCCAGTGCAACGTCGTCGACCGGGCCGACCTCGTGGCCGCCGGCCCGCCCCAGGCCGTCGCCGCCGCGCTCTCCGACGCGCTCGGCGGGCTTGAGGTTGGAGAGGACCGCGTGACGGGCCGGCTCCCGCTCGGCCTCCCCCTCACCGTCTGGACGGCCGGCGCGTCCGACTACGGCCGCGTCTTGTGGGAACGGACCGGCCCTGACGAGCACGTCCGCCTCTTCGCCGAGGCGCACGGGGCGCCGGGCGACCTAGCCGACGAGGACGAGGTCTACCGCGCCGCCGGCCTCGCGCCCGTCCCGCCCCCGCTCCGCGACGACCTGCACTGGCTGGAGGCCGCCCGCGGGACGCTCCCCGACCTCCTCCGCACAGGCGAGCTGCGGGGCACGATCCACAACCACACGACGGCCTCGGACGGCGCGCACACGCTCCGCGAGATGTGCGACGCGGCCCGGGCCCGCGGGCTGAGCTACTTCGGCGTGTGCGACCACAGCCGGAGCCTCCAGATCGCCCACGGCCTGTCGGTCGACGCGCTCCTCGCCCAGATCGAGGAGGTCGCCCGACTCAACGCCGACTACGCCGCCGAGGGCGTCGACTTCCGCGTCTTCTCCGGCTCCGAGGTCGACGTCCTGGCGGACGGGACGATGGACTACCCGGACGACGTGCTGGCCCGGCTCGACGTCGTCGTGGCGAGCGTCCACCAGGGGTTCCGAATGACCGAGGCGGAGGCCACGGCGCGCGTGGTCCGGGCCGTCGAGAACCCGCACGTGGACGTGCTCGGCCACCCGACCGGGCGGCTCCTGCTCCGGCGCGAGGGGTACCCGCTCGACCACGGGGCCGTCCTCGACGCGTGCGCCGCGCACGGCGTGGCCGTCGAGCTCAACGCGAACCCGTGGCGGCTCGACGTCGACTGGCGGTACGTCCGGGCGGCGCGGGAGCGGGGCGTGCTCGTCTCCGTCAACCCCGACGCGCACGCGACGGACGGGCTGGACGACACGCGGTGGGGCGTGGCCTCGGCCCAGAAGGGCGGGCTCGACGCCGCCGGCTCGCTCACGTCCAAGACGGCCGGGGAGCTGGCGGCGTGGCTGGAGGCCCGGGGAGCGTGAAACGAAGGGGCGCGGAGCCGCAGCCCCACGCCCCCATCGAGTCGCCAGTCGGCCGGGCTACTTCCGCGCCCGCTCGACCCAGTCCTCGATCTTGGCCGCGACGACGCCGGCCACGGCCACCTTCGCCGCGTCGGCCAGGGTGTCGGCGAGGTCCTTCGTCTTCTCGACGCCCTCCTCCGCCACGTCGCCGGCGCTGTGGGCCGCGTCGCGGATCGAGGCGGACGCCTTCTGGAGGAAGTCCTCGAACGACTCGCCGGCGTCGTGGGCGAAGGCCGCCGCGTCCTTCTTGTAGACCTCGCCGCGCTTCTTAGCCCGCTTCTGGGCCTTCTTGATGTCCTTCCGGCGGCGCTTGGCCTCCTTCTTCAGGTCCTTCCGCACCGACTTCGCCCGCGTCTCCACGCGGTCCGCCAGCGAGGGCTCGGGGTCGGAGAAGAGGGCCCCGACGACGCGCCCGGCGAGGAGGCCGATCCCCGTCGCGGCGAGGAGCGCGAGGGCCGGGTTCTCCTCGACCCACCCCTTCGTCGTCGCCACCCAGTCGTCGGTGGCGTAGTCGTCGGGCATCTCGTAGGAGGCCGGGGCCGGGGCGAAGGACGTGTCGGCCGGGCCAGCGGCGCCCGTGTCGCCCGCCGGCGTGGTCGCCGCGGCGGCCTGCGTGACCGGCTCGGCGGCGGCGTTGGGGACGGGGGCGTCGGGGTCCACGGCGGGGACGTCGTCGGCGTTCTCGGGCGTGTTCGGGTCGTCGGCCATCAGGGGGAGGGGTGTAGAAGGGAGGGGTCGCGGGTAGGTACGACGGCCCGCCCCCCCTTTGTTTCTGAACGGGGAGGCCCGGCGCTCCCGTAGATTGCCGCCCCCGCCGGACGCCGTCCCCCCATGTCTCTCCGGTTCCTGCGCCGGCCCCTGCGGCCGG
>CAZDFV010000269.1:0-4716 GCA_964504495.1 uncultured Rhodothermales bacterium | reverse complement strand
CCGCGAGCGCCTCGAGCTCGAGGCGGGCTCGAAGCGGCCGTCCGCCGGCGGGCGGGCTACGTGGTCCAGGGGGGCGGGCTGTTCCCCCACCTCACCGCGCGCGGGAACGCCGCCCTCCTCCCCCGCCACCTCGGCTGGGACGCCGACCGGATCGACCGGCGGCTCGCCGCGCTGGCGGAGCTCGCGGCCCTCGACCCGGCGCTCCTCGACCGCTACCCGGCCGAGCTCTCCGGCGGGCAGCGCCAGCGCGTGGCCCTCCTCCGCGCGCTCGCGCTTGAGCCCGACGTGCTCCTCCTCGACGAGCCGCTCGGCGCGCTCGACCCCGTCACGCGCGACGCGCTCCAGACCGACCTCGGCCGCCTGTTCCGCGAGACCGGTGCGACCGTCCTCCTCGTCACGCACAGCCTCCGCGAGGCGGCCGTCCTCGCCGACCGCGTGGCCGTCATGGACGGCGGGCGCGTCGTCCAGCGCGGCCGGCTGGCGGAGGTCGCGGACGCCCCGGCCACGCCGTTTGTCGAGGCGTTCGTCGGCGCCCAGCGGTGGGCGCTCCCGTGAGGCGCGCGCTCCTGGCCGTGCTCGTGGCCTCCGCCAGCGGGGCGGCCGGGGCCCAGGCGCCCGGGGTCACGGTCGGGTCGAAGTCCTTTACCGAGAGCGTGGTCCTCGGCGAGGTCGCCGCCCACGCGGCCCGCGCGGCCGGGGCGGATGCCGAGCACCGCCGCGAGGTCGGCGGCACGCGCGTGCTCTGGGGCGCCCTCCTCCGGGGCGACCTCGACGCCTACCCCGAGTACACCGGCACGCTCGCCCTGGAGATCTTCGCGGATGAGGACGTGGGCTCGGCCGAGGCGCTGGCGGCGGCGTTGGCGCGCGAGGGCGTGGCGATGACGTCGCCGCTCGGGTTCAACAACACGTACGCCATCGGGATGGCGGAGGGCCGGGCCGAGGCCCTGGGCATCGAGACCGTCTCCGACCTCGCGCG
This sequence comes from uncultured Rhodothermales bacterium, assembly GCA_964504495.1. Lineage (GTDB taxonomy): Bacteria > Bacteroidota > Rhodothermia > Rhodothermales > Rubricoccaceae > Rubrivirga. Next base: position 3,740 of record CAZDFV010000269.1, on the reverse strand, counting down.
GCACCCGGGCCTCCGGCTCGGGTTCTCGAACGAGTTCCTCGACCGGGCCGACGGGTGGCCCGGCCTCCGCCGCGCCTACGGGCTCCCCCACCGCGACGTCCGCGGGCTCGACCACGACCTGGCCTACCGGGCCCTCGACGCCGGCCGCCTCGACGCCATCGACCTCTACGCGACCGACGCCGAGATCCCGTACTACGGCCTCCGCGTCCTGGAGGACGACCGCGCCTTCTTCCCGCGCTACGACGCCGTCCTCCTCTACCGCGCCGACCTCGCGGCACGCGCCCCGGACGTGGTCGCCGCGTGGGATCGCCTCGCCGGCACGCTCTCAGCCGACGCGATGGCCGCCCTCAACGCCCGGGTCAAGCTCGACGGCGAGGCCGAGGCCGTCGTCGCCGCCGACGTCGTCCGCCAGCAGCTCGGGGTCGAGGCCGAGGTGGTCGTCGCCGGCCGGGCGGAGCGGGTGTGGCGACGAACGAAAGAGCACCTCGCGCTCGTCGGGATCTCCCTGCTGGCGGCGCTCGTGGTCGCGGTGCCCCTCGGCGTGGCGGCGGCGAAGGTGCGCTGGCTGGAGGCGCCCGTGCTGGGCGCCGTCAGCGTGGCGTACACGATCCCGTCGCTGGCCCTCCTCGTCTTTATGCTTCCGCTCTTGGGGATCGGGGCGGCGCCGGCGCTGGCGGCCCTGTTCCTCTACAGCCTCCTCCCCATCGTCCGCAACACGCACGCCGGGCTGGCCGGCATCGCGCCCGAGCTACGGGAGAGCGCGGCGGCGCTGGGGTTGCCCGCGTCGGTCCGGCTGCGGCGCATTGAGCTGCCGCTCGCGGCGCCGTCGATCCTGGCCGGCGTCCAGACGAGCGCCGTCATCAACATCGGGACGGCCACGCTCGGGGCCCTCGTCGGGGCCGGCGGCTACGGCCAGCCAATCCTGACCGGCATCCGCCTCGACGACGTCGGGCTGATCCTGGAGGGGGCCGTCCCCGCCGCCGTCATGGCGCTCGCGGCCCAGGGGCTGTTCAGCCTCGTCGGGCGGGCCGTCGTCCCGCGCGGGCTGAGGCTGTAGCGCCCGCTGACGGTCGGCGCCGGCGGGCCGCTACGGGCCGAGGTCACGGGCGAGCCGGTCCACGTAGGCGTCCCAGAGGGCGTGGGGGTCCTCGGCGTAGACCTCGACGAACCCACAGTCGCCGCAGATCTGGACGCGGGTCGGCGTGCGGACCTCGCCCTTGAACAGGAGGGCCTCGGGGTTCGTCTGGACCCCGACCTCGGCCGGCCTCCGGGCGTTCGACTCGCCCCGGTCGATCAGGCGGGCGTCGGGGATGATGGAGTCCGAGCCGCACTTGAGGCAGCGGGGCGTGAACTCGGGCGAGCGCTCGGGCATCGTGCGTGGGGCGGGCGCTGGCGGCGGCCACCAGCCGGGCGGGCTAGCTGTCGAACTCGCGCGAGAGCCGGTCGACGTGGGCGTCCCACAGCGCGGCCGGGTCCGAGGCGAACAGCGACACGAACCCGCAGTCGCCGCACGCGCGCAGCTCGGCCTCCGTCCGCTCGGGCGCCTTCATCACGAGGGCGTCGGGCTTGCGGTACACGCCGACCTGAAGCTTCGCGTGCGTGACGAGGTCCTTCACCGCGAGGGTCGCGTCCGGGATGAGCGCCTCCGACCCGCAGGACGGGCACCGCGGGGTGATCGAGGGGTCGCGCTCGGGCATGGTGGGCGGGGGCGTGAGAGCGTGGGGAGGGGCGGGGCCCGGCACGCGGACGCCGCCAGCCGGACGAGGGAAGCCCCGCGCTCACGTCCCTCGCTACAAGATCGCCGTGCGGAACGTGTCGTCGGCGCGGACGGACCGGACGAACGCCTCGAGCAGCCGGACCGTGTGCTCGACGTCGCCCAGGTCGACCGTCTCGACCGTCGAGTGCATGTAGCGCATCGGAATCGAGACGAGCGCGGCCGGGACGCCGGCCTTCGTCGTAAAGACCACGTCGGTGTCGGTGCCGGAGTACCGGCTCGACGACTCGTGCTGGAGCGGGATGCCCTCCTCCTCCGCGACCGCCACCAGCCGCTCGACCACGGCCGGGTGGTTCACGGTCCCGTGCGTCACGCTCGGGCCCTTCCCCAGCTCGACCTCGCCGTGCTTGGCCTTCTCGATGCCCGGCGAGTCCGTCGCGTGCGTCACGTCGAGGACGACGGCCACGTCCGGCGAGATCGCCCAGGTCGCCATCTTCGCCCCGTTCCCGCCGATCTCCTCCTGGACCGCGTTGAGGGCGACGGTCCGGGCGGCGGGCCGCTTCCCGGTCTTGAGCGCCGCCAGCACCTGGGTGAGGACGAACCCGCCGAGCCGGTTGTCGAGCGCGCGGCCCGTGACGCGGGTGTCGGTCAGCATCTCGACGGCGTCGGCGTAGACGGCCGGGTGGCCGACGCGGAGCCCCCGCTCGGCGACCTCCTCTCGACTGGCGGCGCCGACGTCGACGAACAGCTCCTCCAGCTTCGGCGCCTTCTCGTCGTCCTTCCGGTCGCGGAGGTGGATGGCCGTGTTGCCGAGGACGCCGGCGACCGGCCCTTTCGACCCGAGAAACACGACGCGGCGGGCCCGGGCGATGGCGTGGTCCGACCCGCCGATCCGGTCGACGCGGAGGAACCCGTCGTCGGTCACGTACTTGAGGGCGAACCCGATCTCGTCGGCGTGGGCCTCCAGCAAGACCGTCGGGGCGTCGGCGTCGGCCCCGTCCTTGGTGGCCCAGGCGCTCCCGTAGGCGTCGCTCTCGACGCGGTCCGAGAGCCCGGCGGCGCGGGCGGCCCAGAGCCGCTGGCCGGGCGCCTCGAACCCGGTGGGCGAGGGCGTGCGGAGGAGGTCGAAGAGGAACGCGCGGTCGTCGTCGGAGATCGCCATCGGGGAGCGGAAGGTTGGGTGAGGAGGGGCCGCGGCCGGGGGATCGGCGCGCGAACGGGCGGGTTGGATTCGTCCCCCGGTCCCCCGCCGTTCCCCCGATGCGCCGTTTTGTCCCCGCCTTCGTCGCCGCGCTGCTGGCGCTCGCCCCGCTGGCGGCGCCCGCCGGCGCCCAGCCGGCCGCGCCGGACCTCCCCGACCGGCCGCTCGTGGCGATGAACCTGGCCGGCCACCCCGACGACGAGGACGGCCTCACGATGGCCTACTACCGCGGCAACCAGGACGCCGCGGTGTACTCGGTGATCTTCACGCGCGGCGAGGGCGGACAGAACGAGGCCGGCCCGGAGCTCTACGAGCGGCTCGGGGCGATCCGCACGGCCGAGACCGAGCGGGCGGCGCGCGTCCTGGGCACGCGCGTTTTTTACCTCAACCGCTACGACTTCGGCTACTCAAAACACGCCTGGGAAACGTTCACCGAGTGGAGCCGCCCGCGCGCCGGGTTCTGGGACACCGACGCCGAGCCCGCCGGCGAGGCCGCCGGCCGCGACTCGCTCGTCGCCGACCTCGTCTACCTCGTCCGCCGGCTCAAGCCCGACGTCCTCTTCACGAATCACGACACGACGACGGGGCCGAGCGCGCAGCACGGGCACCACCAGGCCGTCGGGATCGCCGCGCTCGACGCCTTCGGCCTCGCGGCCGACCCGACGTACCGGCCGGGCCAGCTCGACGCGTCCGGCGTGGACCTGTGGCAGCCGAAGCGCCTGTTCGTCCGCGTCGGCGGGTTCTCGCGCGGCGTGCCGGACGCCTACGACGTGGCCGTGCCGGTCGGCGACCGCTGCGCGGCGACGACGGCGCGCCCGGCCGAGG
>CAZDFV010000268.1:0-4733 GCA_964504495.1 uncultured Rhodothermales bacterium | reverse complement strand
GATGGGCCGGGGCGTGTGGGCCGGGGCCGTCGACTCCGTCGGCGGGACGACGCTCGCCTCGCTGCTCGCGACCGCGCGCCGGCACGCCTGCGTCGCCGCGTGCGGGCTGGCCGGCGGGGCCGGGCTGGAGACGACGGTGTTCCCGTTCATCCTGCGCGGCGTCGTCCTCGCGGGGATCGACTCGAACACGGCGCCCCAAGACCTCCGCCAGCGGGCGTGGCGCCGGCTGGCCGACGCCCAAGACGCCCTCGCTCCGGTCGAGCGGACCGTGATCGGCCTGGACGACGTGCCGGCGTGGAGCGAGCGGATCGTCGAGGGCGACACGGTCGGTCGCGTCGTCGTGGACGTCCGGGCGTAGCGGCGTCCCGGGCCCTCCGCGCCCCGTTCCAATCCGGCCGGGTGGCCGCCCTCGCGCCCAGCGCGGCGTAGACTGTGGCGGCCCGCACGGCGTTGTAGGTCACCCCCGGACATCCACCCAACCCTCGATGGACACCCTCGCTAGAACTCCGGTCGCCGCCCTCGGCGACGACGCCCGCGCGGCCTTCCTGCTGCGGACCTACGCGCACCTCCTCGGGGCGATCCTCCTGTTCGCCCTCATCGAGGTCTTCCTCTTCACCTCCGGCCTCGCCTACCCGATGGCCGAGGCCATGCTCGGCGTCAACTGGCTCTTGGTGCTCGGCGGGTTCGTCGTCGTGAGCTGGTTCGCGTCCTCGGCGGCCGCCCGGGCCGAGTCGAAGGCGGCCCAGTACGGCGCGCTCGGGGCGTTCGTCGTCGCCCAGGCCGTCATCTTCGTGCCGCTCCTGTTCATGGCGGAGCTGTACGCCCGGGAGACGGGGAACAGCGTGATCGGGAGCGCGGCGTGGGTCACGCTCCTCGGGTTCAGCGTGCTGACCGCCATCGTGATCTTTACCGGCAAGGACTTCTCGTTCCTCGGGGGGATCGTGAAGTGGGGGCTCGGCCTGGCCCTCGTCGCGATCGTCGCGGGCGTCCTGTTCGGGTTCAACCTGGGCACGTGGTTCTCGGTCGGGATGATCGGGCTGGCCGGCGCGGCCATCCTCTACGACACGTCGAAGGTGCTCCACCACTACCCCGAGGACCGCTACGTCTCGGCGGCGCTCGAGCTGTTCGCGTCGGTCGCGCTCATGTTCTGGTACGTCCTCCGGCTGTTCATGAGCCGGCGCTAGCCTGCGCGCCCCGCCAGCCGCGCACTCGTTCCGCCCCGCCCGGCTCCGTCTGGGCGGGGCGCTCGCGTGTGGGAGCCCCCGGGCGGGCCGGACGTAGGACGCCCCGTGTTCCGCCCCCGCCCCGTCTTCCTCACCACGGCGTCGGTCGCCGCCGGCGCCGCGCTCGGGGCGTGGCTCTGGCGGCGGTGGGGCTACCCCGTCCACGAGGAGAGCCGCGACGTGGCGCACGCCCCGGAGGCCCCCCCGACGGCACGGCCGGAGCCGCCCGGCCGCGCGCCGATTCAGGACGAGGCCGAGGGGACCGGCCCCCGCTTCCACCGCCGCTACCGCGTGGACGTGGCCGAGGCCACCAAGACCCCACGCGAGCTCATGGCGTGCGTCGCCGCCGACGTCCAGGACTACGTGCCCGACGAGCTGGCGACGTTCCGCAAGACGGTCGGGGCGCCGGGGCGGCTGGCCGTCGGCGACGAGTACGACATCAAGATCCGGTCGCCGTGGGACGGGCCGGTCCGCGTGGTCGAGGCCGGGCCGACGGCGTTCACGCTCGCCACGCTCGACGGCCACATGGAGGCCGGGACGATCCGGTTCCACGCCGAGCCGCACCCGACGGAGCCGGGCGCCCTCCGGTTCACGATCGAGTCGTGGGCCCGGAGCCGCGACGCCGCCGTCGACCTCGCCTACGACACCCTCGAGGTGGCGAAAGAGGCGCAGCAGGCGATGTGGACCTTTTTCTGCGAGCGCGTGGCCGAGGACTGCGGCGGCCGGCGCCTCGGCGAGATCGAGGTCCTGACGGAGCGCGAGGCCGCGCCCGACGAGAACCGCCAGCGCGCCGATGGCTGAGTCGTTCGCCGCCCGCCACGTCCCCCGCCGGCCCGACTGGCGGCGCTACCAGGACCGCCTCGACGCGCTCCGCGAGGCCCGCTACAACCTCGACCTCGACGAGCGCCACGCCTACACCGAGGCGGCCGGGTGGCACCTCGACACGCACGAGGCCGAGCTGACGCCGGAGCCGCCGGGCCCGCCGCTCCCCCCCGACGACGCCCGCGCCTCGTTCGCCGTCGCCCGCGAGCTGATCCGCGAGTACGCCTTCCCCGACCCGACGCTCGTCACCGGCATCTTCTCGCCCGACGACGCCCTGGAGGGCCGGCCGATGCTCCTCCGCGCCCGGTTCCTCGGGTTCACGTTCTGGTTCGGCGTCCGCGTGAGCAGCGCGGTCGACGAGGTGCGCGAGACCGACGACGGGCCGCTCTGGGTGTGGGGCTACGGCTACGCCACGCTGGAGGGCCACTTCGAGATGGGCGAGATCACGTTCACCGTCCGCAAGGAGGAGGCGACGGGCCGCGTCCTGTTCCACATCGACGCCGTCTCCAAGCCCGACCGGATCGGCAACCCGTTCTACCGGATCGGGTTCAAGATTTTCGGGCGGCGCCTCCAGCTCCGCTTTGCCCGCGCGGCGTGCGAGCGGATGCAGCGGTTCGTGAAGGAGGAGCTGGAGGCCCGGGCCGAGGGCGAGCCCGCGCCCGAGCGCGAGACCGTCGAGCCGGCCGTCCCGCCCCCCGACGAGATCCCCGACTAGCCATGCGTCTCCTCTCCCTCGCCCTGTTCCCCGTCCTGCTGGCGCTCGCCGCCAGCGCCCCGGCGTCCGCCCAGGACGACGGGACGGACCGCCCCGCCGACGCCGTCCGCCAGACGGTCACGGACCTGTTCGACGGGATGCGCGCGGCCGACTCCGCCGCCGTCCGCGCCGTTCTTCACCCTGGCGTCCGGTTCCTCACCGCGCCTACAATGGGCGATCCCGCGAATCTCACCTTGAATTCAGTGGACGGCCTCCTGCAAGCCGTAGCCACCGCACCCGTCACGTTCGACGAGCGCGTTGGTGAGGTCGAGGTCCGCGTGGACGACGGGCTGGCGACGGCCTGGATGCCGTACCGGTTCTACGCTGACGACGAGTTCATCCACTGCGGCGTGAACGCCATGCAGCTCGTCCGCCACGCGCCGCCCGGCGAGGCGCCCCGCTGGCGGATCGTCCAGATCATCGACACGCGCCGGACGACCTGCGAGTAGAAGGCGTGGGGGACGGGGCAGGGGGCCGTGCGCAGGCTCCGTCCCAACCCCTGCCGCTTCCCCCATCCCCCTTTTTGCCCTTCCCCTCCGACCCATGATGCAGCCCGTCTCCTACGAGGACGCCCCCGCCAGCCTCGACGTCCGCCAGCACAACTTCTCCGCCGGGCCGGGCGCGCTCCCGACCGAGGTGCTGGAGGAGGTCCGCGAGGAGCTCCCGGTCTACCCCGGCGTGGGCGCCTCGATTATGGAGATCAGCCACCGCTCGCCGGCCTACTCGGAGGTCCACGAGCGGGCCGGGGCGCGGATGAAGGGGCTCCTCGGGATGGGCGACGAGTGGCACGTCCTGTTCCTCCAGGGCGGGGCCTCGATGCAGTTCCACCAGGTCCCCCTCAACCTGCTCCCCGACGGCGGCACGGCCGACTACCTCGACACGGGCGCGTGGAGCGCGAAGGCGATCAAGGAGGCCGAGATCGTCGGCGGCCCGCGCGGCGCCGTGGTCAACGTCGTCGCCAGCAGCCGTGGCGACGACTACACGCACATCCCCGACCGCGAGACGTGGAGCCTCAGCCCGGACGCGGCCTACCTCCACTTCACGAGCAACAACACCATCTTCGGCACCCAGTTCGCCGACGAGCCCGAGGCCGAGGCGCCCCTCGTCTGCGACGCCTCGAGCGACTTCCTCAGCCGCCCGCTCGACGTCGGCCGGTACGGGCTGATCTACGCCGGCGCGCAGAAGAACATCGGCCCGGCCGGGGTCACCGCCGTCCTCGTCCGCGACGACGTCCTCGCGCGCCGCCCCCAAGGCCTCCCGACGATGCTGGACTACGGGACGCACGCGGCGAAGCTGTTCAACACGCCGCCCGTCTTCGCCGTCTACCTCGTCGACAAGGTGCTCGGGTGGGTCGAGCGGCACGGCGGGCTGGCGGGCATGGTCGAGCGGAACCGCGGGAAGGCCGAAAAACTCTACGGCGCCCTTGACGCGAGCGACTTTTACTCCCCGACCGTCCGCGAGGGCAGCCGCTCGCAGATGAACGTGTGCTTCCGCCTGCCCTCGGAGACGTTGGAGAAGCGGTTTGTGGAGGAGGCGAAGGGGGAGGGGCTCCTCGCCCTCAAGGGCCACCGCTCGGTCGGCGGCGTCCGCGCCTCGATCTACAACGCCGTCGCGCCCGAGTCCGTCGAGGCCCTCGTGGACTTTATGCGCCGGTTCGAAGCCCGGAACGGGTAAGGACAGACGGCCGGGCCGTCGTGGTTTGGCGCAGCGTGCTGGTTCCTGAGGCGTTCCGGACCCGCGGCCCTTGCCCTGCCGCGGCGGCCTGTCTACGTTGAGCCTTCACAAAGGCTCGCTCCGTGCTCGCTCCGGTTCTCCTCGGCCTCGGCCTGCTGGCGGCGCTCGCCGTCGGCGCGGCCGCGTGGCGCCGCCGGGCGCGCCGCCAGCGGCGCGTCCAGGCCGTGCGCCCACGTCCGCGCGCCGGTCCGCCGCTGCAC